>JAHIMR010000035.1 GCA_018896525.1 Actinomycetota bacterium | reverse complement strand
TTCCGCTTACCGATGAGCTACAGCAGTACACCAGGGCTCTCGGGCTGACTGAAGCCCTGCTGCTCGGTGGAGCTGATGCCGGAGAAACGCGAGATCAGAAATTACGACGGGAGGTGCGGTGATGGGTGGGGAAAGTGAGCTTGAGGATTCTCAACCTGTCCGGAGCCACGTCATCCCAAGATGGGTGTAGAGGGGAGATTCAGGAGGGAGAACTCTCGGTTTCCTCTATCGCGTCAAGCTCTTCGGAGAACTCCTTGCGCTTCCTGACCCTGTGTACTATGTAGGCTATCAAAGCTATCAGGATGAATGCCGCCAGAAGTGTGTTTCCCACGTAGCCGAAAACCTTCTGGATAATCTCCTCATTCCGCCCGAAGAAGTAACCAAGAAGCCCGTAGCCGGTCGCCCACACCAGCGAGCCCGCCACCTCGTAGGTGAAGAACTTCCGGTATTTCATCTTGGACATGCCGGCGACCGGTGCGACCAGTACTCCCGCGAAAGTAACGAAACGGGCGATGAAGATGGTCGCGCCCCCGTACTTCTCGAAGTACCGTTCTACCAACACGACCCTTGCCCTGAGACGTATGAAGTCCCCGTGCTTATCGAGTACGGGGCGCCCCAGTTTCCGGCCCAAGAGGTACCCCAGGTTGTCCCCCGCAACCGACCCCAGAAACGCCAGTGCTATCACCCACACTATGTTGAGATGCCCCATCCCGGCGTAGAGCGCCCCCAGCAGGAGAACCGCGTCCCCCGGGACCACAAGGCCGACCATGAAGGAGTGCTCCAGCAGCGCCACCAGGAAGATGATCACATATCCCCAGTTAGCGAACAGGGGCTCAATGAAATCGATTACCTGCTTGACGATCGATGCCTCTACTGGAAATATCAACGCTCTGCGGACTCCCCGGGTTCAGTTCCCGCGACGGGCAATGGTTTCACGGGCCCACGAATGGCGGCTTTTCCTCCGGCTCCACGGGAACCCTGGCCTCTAACCTCCCGGCTTCCTTCTCGGGCCCCTCCCCTTTTTCTTTGAAGGTCTCCCGGGTGAACCGCTCCACCGTTACTCCTCCACCTGGACCTTTGGCACCTTCACGGTCATCGCCAAAGGTTCGACCTTCATCTCCAGCACCTCTCCCTCGGGGAAGATGACCACCTCGCCGTCGAACTGGGCGTAGACATCACCCAGGCACTCGATGACGATCTCCTTTCCGCTGTACTGGTTCATCTCGCTGGCCCAGGTGTGACGGCCACCCATCGTCGAGAGCCCGAACAGGAAGAGGGCCTTGAAGCGGTTCATGAGGTCGAACGTCGCCAGGTTGATCTCCCCGTCGTCCATGAGGGCGTCCGGCAGCATCTTCATATACCTGCCGTAACTGCCCGCGTTCCCGGCGACCGCCAGCAGGTACTCCCCTTCCAGGTGCTCGCCACCGATATCGATGGAAAGACTGTACCTGGGCATCGGCTTGAACATCATGCTCAGGCCGTGGTACCAGTACGCCATGAGGCGCAGGTGCTTGCTCCCATAGCTGTGGTAGGCGATCTCCGCGTCCAGGCCTATGCCCACCGTGACCGCCGCGTAGCGGTCGTTCACCCGCATGAGGTCGATGGTCTTTTCGTGCTCGCCCAGCAGGACCTCTAACGCCTCGTCCCGCCCGAGCGGTATGTCCATGTTACGGGCGAAGTCGTCCGCGGTGCCGCTGGGGAACACCGCCAGTCTCCGGTCCTTTTGCGCGGAGTTCATGATGCCGTTCAGCACCTCGTTGACGGTGCCGTCCCCGCCGACCGCGACGACTACGTCGACGCGATCGACCCAGTTCGCCACCAGGTCGGGGGCATGGCCCGCTTTCTCGGTGAACAACGCATCGTGCTCGATTCCCATCCTGCGCAGCTTGTTGAGCAGCCAGATGGCCTGCCGCTGCGCGTGGCCCCCCCGGCCAACCGGGTTGACCACCACCAGGTACCGCTCGTCACTCTCCAAGATTACCTCCGGTGCTGCCATTGTCGGGTACTAAGCGATAGACAGAGCGTATCATACCAGGGAGGAGTGCGGCCCTCTGGTCGACCCGCATAGCAGGGAACAAGTCCCTCTCTCTGGTATCATTAACCAGATATTTTTTGTTTCAAGACGCAACACCTGGAGGGAATGATTCGTACGAGCGCCAGCAGGTCCTCCCGCCATAGGTGGGCGGGCGGAACGGTAACCACGGTAATGCTCCTGCTTGCCATCGCCGCGGGCCTTGCCCTTGCCGTTCCACAGGGGCGGGTAGACGGGCAGGATGTGAGTGGCGCGGAGGCGGGCGCCCCCAGGGTAATGCTTGTGATCATCGACCGGATCGGCCTCGACGACATCACTGAATCGGATGTCCCCAATATACTGCGCCTCGCCGATGACGGCTGCGTGGGCCTCATGAACGCGAGGGTCAAGTACGACGCTTACGGACTCGGCAGCTACCTGGTCATAGGGGCCGGGGGTCGTGCCCTTGGCGGCCCCAACGTCGGCCTTGCTTTCAACTCCTCCGAGCGCCTGGAGACGGCGCAGGGCGAGTACATCGAGGCAGAAGACGTCTACCGGTCTCGCACAGGTCAGGACGCCCCTGGCGGTTCGGTGGTCAACCTCTTTATCGAGGAGATGAAAAAGAAATCCGATCACTACCTCGCCACAAGCCGGCCCGGCCTCATGGGCCAGGCCCTCGGGGATAGCCGTAGAAAAGTGGGGCTTCTTGGAAACGCGGACTCGTTGTTCTCCTGCGGCTCGGTTGAGGCCGGTTACCGGGCCGGAACCGCGGCTTCCCCCATGGACCCCGGCATCTGCTCCGCCGACACGTTCCTCCACCGGGAGGCGTCCTGCGTGGCGATGGACGCCGATGGGGTCGTAGGCACAGGCGACGTGTCCGGAGATCTCTATCGATGCTCAGCCGACTGCACCGGCCTATCGACTGACTTCGAGACGCTCACCGGTAAGGCCACCGCCATGTTCCCCGCACTGGACGTCCTGGTAGTGGATATGGGTCAGACGTCCCGGGTGGACCAGCAGGCGGACTTCTACGCCGACGATACGCTTGATGATTGCCGCGCTCACTCCCTTAGAGAAAGCGACAGGGCGCTTGGAACGCTTCTGGACCTGGTGGACCTCTCCCGTGATCTGGTCATCGTCTGCACACCTACGCCCACCAGGGAGATGATATCGGAAGGCGATCTACTGACGCCCCTGGTGATAGCCGGCCCCGGGTTCGAGGCGGGAAACCGCCTGCGCTCCTCCACCACCCGGCGTACCGGGCTTGTGTCAAACTTTGACATCGCCTCAACCATCCTCGAGTTCTTCAGCATCGACACCCCGGTGGAGATGTCCGGCAGACCACTTACCGCGGGCACATCCGAGAGCGATCTCGAGGGCCTCGAGCATTTCCGTGACAAGGCGATGGCCGCGTCCAACTCGCGTAAGACGATGGTCCGTTTATACGTCATCTCCGCTATCATAATCCTTCTCCTGTTCCTCTTGGTCATCCTGATCCGTGAGGACCTGGTCCGGAACCACCGGTTCTTCTGGACGTTGGTCCTCCTGGCGATTCTCGCCGGGCCGCTTGCTTTCCTCCTGGTCCCGTTGTTCGGCAACCCCTACCTCTACAAGTCGATCCCTATCGCCGTCCTTGGGAGCCTGCTCCTCGGCTTCGCGGCCCTTATGTCGCAGAGGAAGGGTGGGAAGTTGTCAGGCGGGCACGGGGGGGGCACGGCTTCACCGGTAATCCGCCCCATGCTCCTGCTGTCAGGTGCGACCCTCTTATTCGTTCTCCTGGACCCGCTTCTCGGGTCACCTTTGATGACGTTCAGCACGTTCGGGTCCGACGTGATGCTGGGCGATCGCTACTACGGGATCGGTAACCTCTACATGGGAATCGCCATAGGTTCCGCCTTGCTGTTCACCTGCCTGGCGACTGACGCCTTCAGAGATGCCCTCGACAGGCCCTGGAAGCGTTATCTGCCCGCGGTCGCCGTTCTCGGTCTAACCGCCCTGTTCCTGGGTTCCCCCCGAATCGGGGCGAACGTCGGCGGATTGATCACCGCGGCGGCCGCGTTCTCTGTCACGCTCATCAAGCTGAACGGTAAGCGCTTCAGCTGGAAAGGTGTGGTCACTCTCGTGGTTATCCTTGTGCTGTGCGTCACGGGCCTTCTGCTGGCGGACGCGCTGCTTCCCGGGTCCGCGTCACACGCGGGCAGGCTGGTTTCCAGGGTGGAAGGCGAGGGCATTTCCGCGCTGATGTCGCAGATCGGGCGAAAGGTATCGGCGAACTGGTCCCTGGCTCTCGCATCCAACTGGCGCCTGCTGCTTTTGCTGACAATGATTAGCTGGCTTATCCTCAACTGGCGATACGGCATGTTCGGGCGGGTGAAGGACGAATACCCCTCCCTTGGCGCAGGGTTCTACGGCATGGCGGTGGGCCTGGTCATCGCCCTGCTCCTCAACGACTCGGGTATAGAACCGGCCGCGATACTGTCCGTCTTTCTATTCGTCCCCTACTTCCTGTTGTTGATTCCCTGGACCGGAAAACCCCGCTCCAAACCAGTGGAGGACGGTTGAGCAAGAACAAGAGCAAGTCAGAGGCAAAAGAAGAGGCCAGGATACAGAAGCGCATCGCCAGGGCGGAGAAAAGGGCGAAGAAGTACACCGGTGTCGATGACGGTATTGTCCAGCGGTTCTGGGAGATAGTCAACCTGTTTCCGGAGATTACCACGCTGGAACTGGAGCAGAGGGTCGAGAACTTCATAATGAAAGCCACCCCCGGGCAGTTCTTCACGATGCAGCAGGTGCTGTTCGAGGAGGCTATGCCTTACCTGCTCGAGGACGAACGGGTAAGAAAGGTCATGAAGGCCCTCAGCGGCAAGCAGATCGGCCTCGCCGTTTCCGGTGAGTACGAGTCAACCATCACTCTGGACGAATTTCGCCTCACCGTCAACAGGGGCATCAGCGGCAAGGATATACCGGTGATTTCCGTGGCTTCACGCCACGACTACGCGGATGCCCTCCTTCAGAGGAAAGACCCCATAAAGATGATACTGGGCAGGAAGATAAAGGCTACCCATAAGCTGAAGCTCTTGCGCTGGGGGCTTCCTCACCTGGACCTCATAAGGGACAAGAGCCTGCTCGACAAGTTCCTCAACTACCAGGACGATGTTGAGCAAGTCGTGGACGAGTACCTCACGAAACTCGGCTACTGATCTTCCTTCGGCTTTTCCACCGGCTTCTTCGCTTCTGTCGCGTCCTTTGCAGTTGCCGGTTTCTTGGCCGCTTTCTTCCTGGCGGGTTTCTTCCTGGCAGGTTTCCCGGCTGCCTTCTTCCTGGCCCTGGAGGACGCCACGACCATCTCCTCTATCTCTTCCGCTCTGCCATCAAGTATCTCGAGATCGCTCCTGGTAGCGAGACCCGAGTTCTCCAGCACCCTCTGCACGGTCCTGCCGACAACCTGGGAAAACTCGTCCCCTTTGGACACAAGGCCTTTCTTGGCGCTCATCGCTTTCTTTCGCCCCTCGGGAGTAAGGCTCTTCCCCTTATCAACCAGTTTATCCGCGGCCCTCTCTATCTCCTCCTGTACCGCGACTACCACGCCAACGAAGAGGTAAGGGATGTCGGAGAAATCTCTCTTAGCCATTGTCTCCTCCTATTCGCCTTTCTCGGCAAGAATCGTTTCTATCTCGTCTACGCGCCTTTGAACCCTGGCCAGGTCCGTCTCGGTGACAATGCCCGCCGACGATAGCATCTTCTTGACTTCCCCGCCTATGGAACGAATGAGTTCCTCCTGCCCTTTCTTTCCCCTGGCGACCATCTCCGCGACCGTCTGGCTTTCCCTTGAACGCATGATCAGTTCGGAGATTTGAGGGCTGTCCCCCTCGGTCTCCCGACCCATCCGCTTCTTGCCCTTGGTAATAAGCGTGTCGTATAACTCGCCAAGAAACGGGCCTGCGACGTTTGACACTCCTTCGAACAGGTACTGGATCTCTTTCACTTCCATCTCACTCACTCCCGCTATTATTCCTGTAGGAACCTCGAACCCGACGATAACTCCCCGTTCCAACTCCATGGAGGGTACTCTAATGTACTATTCTCTGCGCGTATCAGTCAAGGCGAAACAGGACGTTGCCCCGCGGCACGCCTCTCACCACCGGAAATACCATGTGGTTTCTGCTACAATCAAGTAAACACCAGGGAGGTTCGGATGAGAAAAGTCCTTGTGGCCCTACTGCTGGCATTGATGGTCACCGCGCTCATACTTGCCGGTTGCGGAAAATCGGAAAGTGATAAATCCGCCGAGGAGGCGAAAGGCATCCTCGCGAAGAGCCAGGCGAAGATGGAGAACGTCAGCAGTTTGAAGATGGCCGGCTCCAGCAGCGTCGAGATGACCGAAGCCGAACAGGGGGAAATGGAGTACGACTTCGAGGCGGTGACCCTGAAGACCCCCGACGGGCAAACCGAGTTTCAAATGATTGCCAGGGGCGAGGGGGAGGAGTTGCAGACTTTTATTGTTGGCGGCTACATGTACACTTACGACCCGAACTCCGGTTGGGTAAAGATAAAGATAACCGGCGAAGATGACCTGAGTACCGCCGCTCCGACTCCGGATCAACTCGCGGAGATGAGCAGCTACGCCGAGAATCTCACACTTCTGCCCGAGGAGGACGGCAGATACGTGGTGGCGTTCGATGTAAGCCCGGAGTTCTTCGACCAGTATTCCGAGGGCCTGACAGACTCGTCCGGGCTTATGAAGGATCTCTTCGAGGATCTAAAGATCAACATAATCTACAGGATCGACAAGTCGACCATGTATGCCGACAACGTGGATATGGAAGTTTCCATAAAAGGCGTGCCAATGTTCGGTGATATTACCGCGTTCACCAGCATCGCCTTTTCCGAGTTCGACCAACCGGTGACGATCGTTCTCCCACCAGAGGCCCAGAACGCTCGGGAGGAGGAGTTGCTCCCGGGAGACCTCCCCAGCATACCGGGAATGGGGTTCTAGTGTTCCGTCCCATGGGTAGCTTTACGCACCGAGAGCGTCGATGCGCCACTCCGGCAAGGCGCGTGACCGAGGCTGTACTCACGTAGTACGCCGAGGGAGCGGAACGCAGCCGGTGTGGATGCAGCGGCGCTCGAATGCCAAGATATCTGTGGGACGGAGCACTAACCTTGAGGGGGGGTTCTCAACCTCCCCGCTTGGGCGACTCGAGATGATGCCGGCAAGGTGCCGGCGCTACGGGGAGAAGGCCGGAGGGCGACAGGAGTGTCGCCCCTCAAGGTGGGTGGCGGTATCAAATCCCCTTCTGCATCTCGCGGAGGCACTCAAGGAGGTAATCGACATCGCCTGAATCGTTCAGGTAGCTGAAGCTCACGCGGGTCACCCCCGTATCCAGGGTCCCTATTGTCCGGTGGGCGGATGGCGAGCAGTGCATCCCCGCCCGGGTGGCGATTCCATAGCGGCGATCCAGTATCTCCGCCGCCTCGGAAGGTGAATGGCCATCGAACAGCAGTGGTACGATGCTCACCCGTTGAACGGGGTCGCCGGGCCCCAAGGGCGTGACCCCGTCGATCAAGGCAATCCCTTCGAGCAATCGGCCCAGGAGTTCCAGCTCGTGCCTGCGTATCTCGTCAACCCCCCTCTCCTCGATAAACCGGACCCCAGCCTCGAGTCCGGCGATCCCCGCGGCGTTCAACGTTCCGCTCTCCAACCTGTCCGGCATCCGTCGGGGCTGCTCAAGCTCGCTCGACCGGCTGCCTGTTCCTCCGTAGCAGAGAGGCTCCACCTCCAGCCCCTCCCTCACGTACAAACCCCCTGTCCCCTGTGGCCCGAACAGCTCCTTGTGCCCGGTAAACGCCAGCAGGTCTATGCCATCGGATACGACATCTATTGGGATGCGCCCCGCGGTTTGCGCGGCATCGAGCAGCAGGGGAATCCCGTGGCTGTGCGCTATCGCCGCCACGTCGGCCACCGGGAGTATCGTTCCGGCGACGTTTGACGCGTGGTTGAGCACCACAAGCACGGTGGAATCTGTTATCTCTCTCTCGACGTCAGCGGGATCGAGTCGCCCCGTGGGATCACATTGGGCGACCGAGTACGACACTCCTGCCGCCCTCGCCGCGGTGAGCGGCCTCATGACCGAGTTGTGCTCTACCGACGAGGTGACCACGTGGTCCCCGGGCTTCAACAAGCCCTGGATTGCTATATTCAGCCCCTCGGTGGCGTTCCCGGTAAATGCGATGCGCAGTGGGTCCGGGACATTGAACATTCCGGCAAGCGCCTCCCTGGCCTTGAAGACGGCCCGGCCGGTCTCGACCGCCCTCCAGTGCCCCGAGCGACCGGCGCTACCTCCGACCTCGCGCATAAAGCGCTCGACTTCCCTGTAGACCACCTCGGGCTTTGGGTATGTTGTGGCCGCGTTGTCTAGGTATAAAGAACGTATACTCAATCCCCCCGGATATTCCATAATCTCAAGGCCAGTCTATCACCACACGCTCTGGCGGTTGCCATCTTCCAGGAGTAACGATGATTTTTCACCGATGAGTTCGGCGCAGAGCTTGAGTGCGTTTAGTCCGCATCCGGGGACCCGCGCCTGAAGGCGCGGCTCAACCTCAGGGGGGAAGGGCGTCTGGCGGTCGCCCCTCATTAGTCGATTATCCCGGTGGCGCCGTGACCCCCTCGCATCCCGCCCCAGGAGTTCACGATCTTCACGCCGCCACGTCCACCGCCGGCGCCATCGTCGTAACCCACAGCGCACAAAGCGTGTCCCCCGTAGCAATCCTCCCGGGGGCCGGGAACGTCAATCCACCCATCGCTATCGTTATAGAAGCTCTCGTACACCGGTATCCCCAGGAGAACCGGCTCGCCGGACGCGATCCGTGACTTTACGCTCGCCACGTCGTTGTCACCCGGTGACGTCCAGATAGCGGCGTAGTCGGTTATACGGTACGGCTTCGCCGCCTCCAACTGCCGCCGGGAAGGCATCGTCTCGATGTCGCCATCCTCAAACGGGAACTCCTCGATGTCCACGGCGCCCACTTCCATCAGTACATCGAACGCCGCAGGGAAAGTCGTCCCCCGGTCCACATTGCCGCACGCCTGGTTGTAAACCCATGAAGGGCTGAACCTCGCGGTTTTCACCGTTAAGCAGGCGGGCTAAGCGCCTTTCTTCCGCTGTGTGCGTTGTTTTCAAAGCGATTTTGTGTAAGCATTGAGCTGGTGCTTGGAGTCTTCTTTACGGGGGGAAGAATGGGTAAAACGCGACAGGTCAAGGTACTGATAGCTGAAGACCACGAGATTGTGCGAGAGAGCCTCTCAAACACGCTGAGCAACCATCCAGCCATCCACGTTGTTGGCACCGCCTGCAACGGGAGGGAGGCGATTGAGAAGGCAAAGCAACTCGAGCCGGATGTCGTCCTTATGGACATCAAGATGCCCAACATGGACGGCATCAAAGCCTGCCGGCTGATCAAGAAAGCGCAACCCGATGTCCAGGTAATAATGCTAACGGTCATGGACGACGAGTCCCATGTTATCGACGCAATCACCGCCGGGGCAAGCGGTTACATTCTCAAGAGCATGTCGGTCAACGAGCTACTCAGGGCTATCAAGCTCGCAGTCGAGGGGAGGTCCCTGTTGCACCCTACCGCCACCATGCAATTAATCAACGAGTTCAATAAGCTTAGCGATGACGGAGCCTCCAGGTTTCATATCTCAGACAGAGAGCTCGAGGTCCTGCAACTGCTTGCTTACGGGCACACAAACAAAGAAGTCGCGAGGGACCTGACGATCAGCCAGCAGACCGTTAAGAGCCACGTCATACATATATTCCAGAAGCTCGGCGCCTCCGACCGAACCGAGGCCGTCGCGATCGCGCTCCGAAGGGGCATGGTCGAGTAGAAAGGGCAGCCTTTCGGCTGCCCCCTCTTTCACAGCCCGGGAACTCGTTTCCCGTTCCCAGCCATCACTCACGCTGCAAAACACGTATTTTATCTCTTGTCCCTTATAATCTGTTGTCTGCCTTACGTTGACATCAACCAATTGCATGCTCTTGCCGGGCTATTTGAAGGATAGTCGGGATTCTGATCAGGGATGGGCACCCCTCAAAGCCCCCGCTTGAGGGGGTTCTCAACCTCCCCTCTTAGGCGACTGGGGATGATGCCGGCAAGGCTCCGGCGCTACGGGGGAAGTACCGGAGGGCGACAGGAATGCCGCCCCTCAATCCAGAACGCCCAGAAACACGAGGTTGACGAAGGCGGCCCACAGCCGTTCATCGGTGGCGACCTCCTGGATACGAGACATCCTCTCTCCCCCGCTGTTTTCACTCCTGGCGCGGACGCCACCTTCCGGCCCGCGGGGCTCCAGTAAGCCTCTGTTCTTCAGTTCCTCGATAGATCGCTCCACGTCGCCCTTGTCCGCCTTCAAACTCTTCTCCAGTTCCCGCGGCGTTACTCCCTTTCCGCCTGTGGAGACCACGTGCCTGATGATATCCATCTCCAGCAGGCTGTGGACGTTCCCGCAGGCGACCTTTAGCACCGCATCGAAAGCCGGCTCTTCAAGCAGCCTGGCGACACGCGAGTCAGGGTCAGAACGTGATGTGTGAAACTCCAGCAGGGCGGTCAGTATATCCAGGTCGATTGGCTTGAACACGTAGCCGGATGCCCCTAAACGATACGCCCTGTCAACGCAGTCCCTATTGGTGATGGCGGTTACGCATATGACCGGCATCTCCCGTACTCCACTATGTGCCGTCAGGGCCTCCAGCACCCTGAAGCCATTTGTAATCGGCATGTTAATATCCAGGAGCACGGCGTGCGGAAGCACTTCGTACGCCATCTCCAGCCCCACGGTGCCACCTTCGGCCTCCAGAACCTTGTAACCTCTCTGCGACAGGGCTATCCGAAGTAGGTGAATGATGCTGAGGTCGTCCTCTATATGGAGCACTCTTATCACTTTCCGCCCGCCTCCAACCTGCCCTTACGTACCCTCAAGTCGTCCGGCATCTTACTTCCTCCAGGGAACCAGGACCGTCACCTCGGTCCCCTCGCCGGGGCAACTCTCGATCTTTACCCTTCCGCCCGCGAGTTCGGCCCTCTCGATCAACGATTTCAACCCGAAATGCTCTCCATGCCCTGTTTCTTCCAGCACCTCGTCAACATCGAACCCCACCCCGTTATCGCGGATGCTTATCTCGATCATCTCTCCGCGGCGAACTACCTTCACCACCAGCTCCGTCGCTTCCGAGTGCTTTCGCACGTTTGTCAACACCTCTTGTGCCAGCCGGTAAAGGGTCACCTCGACGGTGGAATCCAGTCGCTCCAACTCCCCTTCAACATGGAGCACGCCGCGTATCCCATCTTGATCCTCCATGCGGTTCACATAATTCTCAATCGCGGGCGCGAGACCGGCGTCATCGAGAATCGAAGGGTGGAGGTCGAACATGAGCCGTCTCATCCCCGATATATTCCGCTGGAGGCTTGCCCTGGTCTTACTCAACTCCTCCCGCGCTTCTGATAACCGCTCTTGCTCTATCAACAACTCCACCCCCTCGAGCCGATAGAAACTGCCAATAAGTGATTGAACCGTGTCATCGTGAATATCGGCCGCTATCCTTTTCCTCTCGTCTTCCTGTGCGCTTATCATCTTGGAGAGTAGCATCCTGTGTAACCGCTTCTGCTCCTCCATCTTCAGGTAGAGAAACAGGTTCTCGATATCCACCCCGACGTCACGGATGGCGTCTTCTATCTTCACCAGGTCGTCCTGGCAGAATCGGTGATCCGGGTCCGCCCCTTCCATGTGAAGGGCTCCCGCCACTCTCCCCTTGCCTAAAAAGGGCACCGTAATTGAACTTCCGCCGGTGCCGCCGGGCCCTCCTTCGGCGTACTCCCGGCCTGTTGCTATCAATGGCTTCCCGCTCCTGACGACCTCTAACGCGGTACTGATAACGGTATCCGGGGGACTCCCTCCTTCCGCGTCCGGCACCCCGTGTGTTCCCACCCACGCTGCCAACCTCGTCCGCTCGAAGACCAGCAGGAAACCGCTTTCGGCGTGGACTAGCCCCATGATGAGATCCAGGAGGTCTCTCATGTGCTTCCTGACATCGTTTATCTCGTTCATGCCGGATTTCAGTGTCGTTTTCTATATCCTTTCATCCCGCGGGGTGTGATGATTGCCCGTAACATTCCAGTAATGACGCAGTCTATGGACCATGTCTGGTTCGTGAACCAATACACACAATCTCCGCCTTGCCATCCTCCCTGAGCCCTGGAAACGCCCGCCTCTCTGCAAGGCAGACCGCCCCGGCTACTATCGCCAGTCCTGCTCCCAGGAAGACCAGGTAGAACCCCGGCTGGAACCCGCCTTTGTACTTCAGGCAGGTAAGGTAGTGAACGCCAATCACGAAAGCGGCGATGACAAAGTTGGCCACCATGTAGAGCCCCTGCAGTACCCTGGCCCCCACCAGCAGGAAGCCGAGTTGCAGAAGTATCGGCACGAACATGAACCAGGGAAGCAACCCCTCGAGGCTTGACTTTATACCGCTGCCGGAGGCGTCCAGCCCCCACGGCAGGGCAAGCGCCAGCACCGCGCACAGGAACTCGAGGGCACACAGCACCACAATAACGTAGGTGAAACCCGATTTTCTTACGGTAACCCGACGTGACTGACCGGTTTCGTCCTTCATCTCCATTCCCCACGATCGTACATTAGGTCACCCGGCTGCCACTGATGCAGGCCGGTGCCCGATAGACGTTTATCCGGGTCTCCCGGGAGCGCCAGTTAGATGTTCTCGGGAAGGATACGGGCGTTCTTCGATGAGGGCTTGCGGCTGGGGTCCAGGCGTGTGGCGCCGGTCATGAGCACCTGCCCCTCCAAGAACTTGCGCCTCATGGGAACCGAGTAGGCGACCTCCATCGATATCTGCTGGAGCACCCGGTTCCTGGCCAGGCGGTTGATTACCGTTATAAGCGTATCCGGCTCCATGCAGTCGATGACCTTCTCGATAAAGGTGGTGAACTCGTCGAGCGATCCCGCAATAGCCGCGGGGTCAACCTCGCGAAGCAGCCGGCTGGTCCAATCGCTCATCGCGTTCAGTGTCTCGGCCAGGACCTTCGGGTCTATCTCGTTGACTACCTCGACCAGCCACCCTGAACTCGAGTTCACTCCCGCGGCGATGACCTTGGGGTCGATCCTCTGGAGAAGGTCGGTTATCAGGGCGGCGTTCTGGTTCGCTATATCCGCTATGACGCCAGGTGATATCTTCTCGGTCAGCCTGGCCACAAACTCGGGGTTCTCGTTTACCACCATCGCCAGGACCTCTGGGTCCAGTGACCGGGTGAGACCCATAATGAACCCCGGCGTATCGCTTATAATCTCCGCGACGACCTCGGGAGACAACGCGTCAATCATCTTCATCATGAAATCCGGGCTCATGTTGACTGCCTCGGCAATCGACGCCGGGTCAATCTCGTTCAGGAAATCCACCAGGACCTGCGGGTTCCCGTCCAGGGCGCCAACTATCACGGCGGGATCGATCTGCTCTATCATCTCTGAAACGAAGTCCGGGTTGTCGTTAATAGCGTCCGCGACAACTCTCGGTGAAAGCGACGCTATCGTGCCCGAGAGCAACTTGCCGTAGCCGATGAACGTTCCCGCCACCCTGCCGATCATCTCAAGGATCATACTGATCACCTCTTTATCCGACAGTTCCCCCGCCGGCTTGTCCACCGTACGACTTATAGTGTCCCGTCTCATAAATACAATGGCATTCGAACGCCGCTTCATCCACTCCGGCTACGTTCCGCTCCCTCGACGTACTCCAGGAGTACGACTCGGTCGCGCGCCTTGCCGGAGCGGCGCTTCGACGCTCTCGGTGCATCACCGTACTTATGAGACGGGACACTGGATACCAGTGTCCTCTTGAACTGGTTATAGAGTACGCGACGGGCCACCCCGGCCGCAACCCCTGAGATAGCCAATGTCCACCCCCCCTGACCCCCCCATCCCGGCCTTCCCCCCAGAGGGGGGAAGGGGCAGAGGGGGAAGGGGCGGAGCCCGTAATCTACAGGTTCTTATGGCGACCAGCCGATGGAGTCGTGGCCGCCGCCCCTCTGGTGCCAGTACATTGCCCGCTCGGCCATTATCGGGACCTGGGCCTCCACCTTGATGGAAGCGTCGCGGTTCGGTATTTCCCCGTTGGCGTACACCGTCACCCGGCTGTTCGCCGGCACGAACTGCGGGTTCCCCGGCACGGCGCCATCGTTAGTGAGATAAGTGACGTTCACCACTATATCGTCGTCACTGGGGTTCTGGATGCATATGAACGTCTCAAATCCCCAGGCGGTGGAGCCCTCGGCCAGGTAGATGGTGTTACTCGCCTCGGTCATGCCCACCGTGCCGTGGCCTGCCTTGCCTGTTCCGTTGTCCCAGTACATCGCCCGCTCGGCGATTACCTCTCCATTGCTTGCGACCGCGATAGAGGTGTCCGTGTTCTCTACCGCGTCGTTCACCAGGATGGTGCAGCGGGAAAGAGGCGGCATGGTGAAGGTCGGCTCTTCAACCGGGCCGTCCGAGGTCATGTAGGTGACGTCCACATCTACGGCGTTCTCCTGCGGGTTCTGCAGAAGTAACCACGTCTCGTACCCCCAGGCGGTGGAGCCCTCGGCCAGGTACCACTCCTGGCTGGGCTCGGTAACGCCTATCGAGTCGTGCCCCCCCCGCCGTCCGTCCCAGTACATGGATCGCTCGCAGATGATGGGCTGGTCGCTCTCGACCTTGGTGGAAACGTCGCAGGCGCCGACGTCCCTGGCCACGTCTATGGTGAACCTCTGCCCCGCACGGACAATGAAGTTGTCCTTCTCGATGGTCCCATTGGAGGTCATGTAGGTAACATCTATACTGGCGTTGTTCTGGCCGGGGTTCTGAATAAGTACCCAGGTCTCGAACCCCTCCAGCGTGCACCCTTCCGCCAGGTACCATGTCCCGGCCGGTTGGGTCACACCTATGGAGTCGTGTCCGTCAATGCGTTCGTTCCAGTACATGGCCCGCTCGCAGACGATCTTCTGGGAGGACCTTATCTCGGTGGAAACGTCGACGTTGGGGACCTCCTCGTTCACGTGGAGCGTAACCCGTGAGTTCGGCGGGACGTTCACCGGCTGGGACCTCGGCATCGAGCCGTACTGCGTGGTGTTGTAGGTGATGTTCACGGTTGCGTCAACGTCGGTGGTGTTCTCCATAAGCACGTAGGTGTCGAAACCGTAGGCGGTACAGCCCTCCGCAAGGTACCACGTCTGGTCGGGCCGCGGAACCGCCGTCACTTCGAAGACAACGCCGTTGCTCTCCAACCCGATCGCGTTGGTCACAACAACCGGTCCCGTGGTCGCGCCCTCCGGCACCAGCGCCAGTATGTTCGCGTCGTACCACGCGGGTATCGTCGTAGCAGGAACGCCGTTGAACGTGACCGTGCCGGTGAGCTGGATTCCCCCGAAATCGGAGCCATTGATGGCCACCGGGGTCCCGACCGGTCCCCTGTCCGGAAAAAGGTTATCGATTTGCGGCGCCGTCACCTGTGCGGCCGCTATCCCCCCGGCCAGAACCGTCACCAGGAACAATGTCGCGGAGGCCACCAGGCACACCAGCCCAAACCTCCTGTTTTCGGGAACATTCCTCCTGACTTCAGTACTATTACGCATCCGGTTCCTCCTCGAGTATGTCTTGAACCAGTCCAGGCCTCCGCTACTCGTACATCTTCTGTATATCTTCGCCGAACCTCTCGGCGACCATCTTTCTCTTCATTTTCAAGGTCGGGGTAAGCAGGCCTGACGCTTCTGTCATCTCCTCGGACAGGAGAGTGAATTTCACCACCCTCTCGTGGCGGTCAAACTCGACCAGTGCCTGCGCGAGTATGTCCCTGTAGAGCTTGTCGACGCGATCATCCGTCAGCAGTTCGGAACCTTCGTCAAAGGTTATCCCTTCACTTCCGGCCCAGGCCTCCAACTCATCAAAGCTGGGCACTATGAGCGCTGACAGGTACTTACGCTTGTCGCCGAGGACACAAACCTGCTCGATGTACTTGTTCAGCTTGAGGGTGTTCTCGATGTTCTGGGGGGCGACGTTCTTCCCGCCCGCGGTCACAATAAGGTCCTTCTTGCGGTCGGTTATATGGAGGAACTCATCGTCGTCGAAGTGGCCGATGTCCCCGGTGTGGAACCAGCCGCCTTCCAGTGCCTCGGCGGTCTCCTCCGGCCGGTTCCAGTACCCCTTCATTATGTTCGGCCCCCTGGCAAGAATCTCACCGTCCTCGGCTATCTTGGCCTCGACCTCCGGGATCACCCGCCCAACACTCCCGAACCGGACCGCGTCCGGCAGGTTACAGGTGATAATCGGGGAGGTCTCGGTAAGCCCGTACCCCTCCAGGATAAGGATGCCCATTGCGTTGAAGAACTCCGCTATCTCCTTGGCCAGCGGGGCGCCTCCGGACACGAAGAACCTCAGCCGTCCACCCATCTTCTCGTATATCTTGGAGAAGACCAGCTTGTTGGCTATCTTGTGCTTTACCTTTAGGCCAAACGGTATGGGCTTGTGGTTTACCTTCAGCTTGCTGGCCTCCCCGCCGACGCCCACCGCCCACTTGAACACCTTCTGCTTGAACTCCGACTCGCTCTCGACGTTAGCCAGGACGCCTGCATGGACCTTCTCGTAGAGACGGGGCACACTCACCATCCAGTGCGGCCTGATGTCGGCGAGGTCGTCCACCAGGGCGTCTATCGACTGGGCGTGAACTATGGTCACCCCGTTGAACACCGATGTGTAGTAGCCGCTCATCCGCTCCAGCACGTGGCTCAGGGGCAGGAACGACAGGCAGACGTCGGTGTCATCCACCGTTATCAGGCTGGAAGCCGTACTTATGTTGGAGAGAAAGTTATCGTGGGTCAACATTACGCCCTTGGGGTTGCCGGTGGTCCCCGAGGTGTAGACGATACTGCAGAGATCGTCCGGCTTGACCGCCTCCAGGCGGCGGTCGAACTCTTCCTTGTCCGCGTACTCCTCGCCTAACTCGATCAGGCCGTCGAAGGTGATTACATCGGGATCGTCGGTCTCAGTGTTGTCCATCGTGACTACCTTCATAAGTTCGGGAAGGTCGTCCTTGACCTCCAGCACCCTGTCCATGTGGTCCTCGGTGCCTACGAAAATAACCCGCGACCCGGAGTCGGAGATGATGTACTGCGCTTGCCTGGCGGTTATCGTAGCGTAAAGCGGCACGTCCGCGGCGCCTATCGACAGCACCGCCACGTCGGCCATCTGCCACATGGGACTGTTGGCCGAGAAAATCGCCACCCTGTCTCCGGGCTGAATCCCCAGGGAGATGAGCCCCGGGCCGAGGTTCCTGACCCTGGAGTAGAACTGGTTCCAGGATATCTCCTTCCAGGCGCCACCCACCTTGTGCTTCATCATCGTACGGTCGCCGTACTTCTCTGTCTGGGACTTGAACATACCGCCTATGGTGTCCATTACCGCCCCTTTCCCCCTGCGGGCACCTCTGAAATCCGTCTTTGTCTCACTACCCGTTCATACGCGTACACCTAAGCGCTTATCATTATACATTCCAGGGCCCCATTTGATACAGAATCCCCTGGTTGCGTGAAGTGCGCAGCCCCCGCCTTGCAAAAGGTGACCGGCCCCAGACGCAAGAAAAACAAACAAACCCGGTTGAACGTAACCTAGAACATCACTCCAGGGTTTAGCACTCCTTCCGGGTCAAGAGCGTCCTTGACCGCTTTCATGGCATTCAGTTCATCTTCCGAGAACTGTATATTCAGGAGATGTTTTTTCAGCCTGCCGATACCATGCTCGGCACTGACCGTGCCGCCAAGTTTTACGGATTCTTCGGCGACTCCGGTACAAACACCCTTTGCCTTCTCCAGTTCATCGAGAGAACCAGGCAAAATGTTGATGTGCAAATGATTATCTCCTATATGACCAAAGACAACGTATTCCAAGCCCTCCTTCTCTACCGCGGACCTGGCAATCGAAATAAACTCTCTCAACTTGCCCTCTGGCACCGCCGTATCGGTGCCTATTTTGTGCAACCCCGATATGTCCTTTTTCCGCCGGCCGATAATACTGTTCACCGTCTCTGGAACCATGTGGCGAAAACGCTTCATTTCGTGCAGGTCCTTTTCATCAAACCCGGCCCATGTCCCATCCAAACTCAGTCCACATGAGACCATATCTTCATCAACCGCCTCTTCGACATCTTCATTTTCCATGAGAATCTCAAAATAGACCGTACATCCCACATCCCGGGGAAGATTCGGAAGAGTTTCATTCTCACGAAGAAGGGCAATGGCATTGGGACCAAAATACTCTATCGCAAGGCATTCAAGACGAGCGTCTGCCTTGACGGTTTCAACAAACTCCAGGGCCTGATCTTCAGTACCGGCATATACGATAAGAAAAAGACGATCTCCTGGTAACTTCGCTGCTCCTGTTTCGACCTCAGTGACTATTCCCAGTGTTCCCTCGCTGCCGACAAAGAGATCCACGAAGTCCATGTCCTCCCTCAGGTAAAGCCCCGCCGTATTTTTTACCGGCGGCATCCTGACCGTGGAAACGGGAATTACTATCTCCTCATCCCCGTGCCGCAGGACGAACTCACCATTCTCACAAACAGTATCGCCCCTCCGGACCTTCAATACCCTGCCGTCAGCCAGTACAATCGTAAGCGCCTTGATGAAATCGCGTGTTGACCCGTAATGATATGCCCTGGCTCCAGACGCGTCAGTTGCGACTGTTCCTCCCAGTGATGCCGTCATCTCTGTCGGATCTACAGGGTAATACTCGGATTGGGTACTCGGGATGTCTTCAAGTCTCACGCCGGCCTGAAAACGCCGGTCACCCAACTGAGCGGTCATTTTTTCGAGGCTTATGATCGAAGCGTTCTCCACTCCCGCCGCACCGCCGGCGACCCCCGTTCTTGATGCTGAAACAACTATCCGTTCGCCCCGGCCCCTTGTTTTCTTTACCGCATCAACCACCTGGGCCGTGTTCTCTGGAAAATATATCGCTGATACGGGCTGGTACTCCACTCTGGATTCATCAGTTAAATACGATGTGTATGACTCCAGAATCTTGCTCTCGCCCTCCACAACAAAACAGTTCTCCGGTTCAACATCTCTGAGTTCGACCTTATTCATAACTGGTACTTCTTCCATGAAAGCGCCTGTTGAGATATCAAATCATGTCGGAGGGCGCCCATCAAGATGACTCAAGGCGTGGAACGGGTAAGCAGGGGCCTGCCTTCCTGGCAATCCTTGACCCTTGCCACCACAGGGCACTTCACCTGGAACAGGAAGAACGCCTCGCGATCGCAGTCCTCCAGCGTCTCCCAGTTGCCCTGACCCTTCGATATGACCAGGTCCGCTGAGTAGAAGAGTTCCCGGAACCGCTCACTTGTCCGGGGCAGGAACGTGCCCGGCATCCTGGACCCGCTGGATACGATGCTGTTGCATACTTCCTGCATCCCGACCTGCAACGCGTCCTCCTCGGTCACATCGTTTATTATCGGCACGTCACGGACCGCCAGGGTGACATCGACGTCCCTCGTTCTGACCATGGTCTCAATGAGGACCCTGTCGAAGAGTATCTCGCCGCAGTTGTCGGCAATGAAAAGCACGGTATTCGCGCGGTCCAGCGACTCCACGAACGCGGGGTACGCCTCCAGCCCCGCCTCGCCGGTCACCGCCTCCATGATGCTGCTCTCCAGGTCGAACGACTCTCTGGCTCCCGGGTCTACGATGTTGCCGGCGATCGCCAGTCTGACCGCCATCAGCAAGGGGTCTCCGGCGGCGGCCACTGTCTCCCTCAGCCAGGGAAGAAGCGTTGCCACCACCCGGTTCTGCTCCTTCTTCTGTTCGCTGAACGGGTCGGAGTTCCCCGAGAGCCTGCGGATCATACCGTAGATATGCTCCCCCATCTGGGGAGGAGTCATTTCACGCTCCGCCCCGGTCAGTATCTCTGCCGCCTCGATGAGGCACCGGTAATGGAACGACTCGTCACTGGTGGCCAGCCGTGCCGCCGAAAGAGCCTGCCTCATGGCGCAGGCGAAGCACTCGGGAAGAAACTCCATGTTACTGGTCCATTCCCGCGGGCGCTCCCCGCGTGATAGCCCCGGGGATGAACACCCTCGCCTTCTCAAGCATTATCAGCATATCTTCCTCCGTGAACGGTTTCAGCTTGGAGAACCTCGGGTCGATCGTTTCCCTGGGACTGAAGTACTGAAGGATGTACCGCTCCTCCCCCCGCAGGTACTCGGCTATCCGCTCTATCTCCCCCGGGCCGTGCATCATGGGAACGACGGTGGTCCTGAACTCGTGCGGGGTGCCCGACTCCCGGATTATCTCGATGCTCTCCCGGACCCGGTCGAGCAGGTTATGCTGACCGTTGCCACTTACCAGCCGGTAGGCGGACGGCTCGAGAGGCGCCTTCACGTCCATCGCCACGTAATCGACCAGCCCGTCCGAGATCAACCCCGCGAGCATCTCCGGGAGACTTCCGTTAGTGTCCAGCTTGACGCCCACTCCCTCCGCCTTGAGGGCGGAGCAGAAATCAGGCAGGCCCTTGTGCAGACAGGGTTCCCCCCCGGTGATACACACCCCTTCTATCCACCCCGCGCGCTCCCGCATGTACTCACGTATGACCGAGAACGGTACCGTCTCGAGCCTCTCGGGATGCAGGACCAGGTCTGGGTTCTGGCAGTAGGGACACCTGAAGTTGCACCGCGGCAGGAACACCGTTGAAGCCAGCATCCCCTCCCAGTCGAGCATCGTGTTGGGGATGAAGCCCTTTACCTCCAGGCCGCTAACCTGCCTGTCTGCGCTCAAAGGTTAGCGTCCAACCTCTGCTTGAGGTCTTCGGCCGGGACGACCCCGATTATCTTGTCCACCTGCTGCCCGCCCTTGAACAGTACAATTGTGGGAATCGCGGTAACGCTGAACCTGCCCGCCAACGCCTGGTTATCGTCCACGTTGCACCGGGCGATCACCGCCTTGCCGTCGTACTCATTGGCCAACTCCTCGAGAACGGGGTGCATCATGCGGCATGGACCGCACCACGGCGCCCAGAAGTCCACCAGGGCCGGTTTGTCTGACCCTGTTATCTCTGCCTCGAAGTTTTCCCCAACGATCTCCAGAACATCTCCCATGTTTCCTCCCTTTTCTGACTACTCCACTGGTTATCTTAAACCATTTTCACGGCGTTCTCAGTACATGCGTGCTCGCAGTCCCCGCACAACTTGCACATCTCCAGGTCGATCATGGGATAATCCTCGGCGAAGCCGGGCTCCGTCTCCGACTCCTTTTGCACCTGGAACGCACCCTTCTCGCAGTGACTGGCGGCCTCGCAGTCCAGCGCCCTGATGCATTTGCTCTTGTCGATCCACGGCATCCTCAACGGCGGTGGCACCGGCATCGCGTCTTCCTCCCTCTGGTCCCGACACTGGGCTGTAGAACTTCAGAGATGGATGTTCGTGTCAATGATATATATCAGCAACCGGTCCGCTGGCGGAAATCACGCTCCGGGTGGGGCACCGTCAGGCTTTGTCCTCTCAGCGCATGAGCCCCTGCGATACGTGACCCGCCCCTCGCGAGTTCCAGTACATCGAGCGTTCCGCGATGATCGGCAGGTTGGAGAACACGTACGCTGAGGTATCGATCGACGGTATATCCGAGTTCACATGGATGGAAACCCTGCTCCCGGCGTCCAGGGTGAACCCGTCGCGGCCCATCAACCCGGCCGAGGTCATGTACTCAATCCCCACGTTCGCCTGGGTATCGTTCGGGTTCTGCACCAGTATCCACTCGTCGAAGCCCCAGTCGGTGGAGCCCTCGGCCAGAAAGCACTCCTGCCTGGGCTGGGGGGTCGCTATCGCGCAGTGGCCCCCCTTGCCGGTCCCGTTGTTCCAGTACATAGACCTTTCCACGACGATGCCCCGGTCGGCCGTCACCTTCGCCGAGACGTCACGGTCCGGCAGGTCGTCGTTTACGTGGACGGTCACCCGCGAGCCCGCCGGTACGCTCACGGCCGGTTGCGGCTCGGGCCCCTCCGGGGTCATGTATGTGATGTCCACACTCGCGGCCACATCGCCCGGGTTCTCCAGGAGGATATACTCGTCGTACCCCCAGCCAGTCGAACCCTCCCCCAGGTACCAGTCCCGCGCCGGCGAGTTTGTACCTATGGAGTCGTGGCCTCCCCTCTTTCCGTCCCAGTACATGGAGCGCTCGGCGATCACCCTGCGGTTCGCCACCACCTCGAACGACATCTCCTCGCCGGGGAGATCATCAGCGACATTGATGCTGTAGCGGCTGTCGGCGGGGATGCTGAAAGGCGACTTCTCCACCGGCCCCCCGGGGGTCATGTAGGTCACGTTCACCACCGCGGTGTGGTTGGATGGGTTCTGGATGAGCAGGAACGTTTCAAACCCGTAGTCGGTGGTCCCCTCCGCCAGGTACCATGCGTACGACGGCGATTGCACCCCGATGCAGTCGGTGCCCTCCAGGCGGCCCCCCCAGTACATGGACCTCTCGCAGATGATGTCCTGGTCCGCGGTTATCTCGGTGGACACGTCGGTATCCGGGACGATGTCACCTGCCGTAACGGTGACCCTGCTGTCCGGCGGAACCGCCACCGGGTATGGACTCAACGCTCCATCGGGGGTCATGAACGTGATTTCGCAGTTCGCCTGGGTATCCCCGGGGTTCTGTATCAGCACGTACTCCTCGAACCCGTACGCGGTCGAGCCCTCCGCCAGGTACCAGGTGCGGTTGCCGTCAGGGTCTACCATGAACCCGCCCTCGTACACGCCGGACACGAGCTCGGAGCTTTCAACCGTCACATCCCATAGCCCCGGTTGCGCGCCGGTAAGATCGATATCGCCTTCCAACTCTGTGGACCCGCTCGTGGTCACCGCGGTACCCGCGACGCAGTCCTCACCCTCCCGCTCCAGTAGGACCTTCATCTGATCCGTGAAATTGCTTCCGGTAACCTTCACATCCTGGGTGGTCCCCTTCCTGGAGTAATCCGGCGAAGCGCCGCTGATGACCGGGGCCTCGAGGGCCGGTTTCGCGGCCTTGAGCGCGGCGTCCGCGTCGATCAGCCCCCAGCCGTACTCGGGGTCCCAGCCGGTCTCCCCCAGGTCCCCGCAGGTCGAGGCCACCGCGGCGCGGACCTCACCCGCGCTCCACGCCGGACGGTGCGACTTCACCAGCGCGGCGACACCGGCCACGTGCGGGCAGGCCATGGATGTTCCCTGCAACGACACGAGTTCGAAACCGCTCCCTGGATCGCCGAACGTCTTGTACGTCTCCTGGATTATCCCGCCCGCGGGGCCGCCCCCCGGGGCCACAACGTCCAGGGCGCTTCCGTAGTTCGAGTACGATGCCCTCTTCTTGTTCCTGGTGGTGGCCCCGACGGCGATGCAGGCGGGAGAAGCCGCGGGGTATCCAACCGAATCCTCGTCTTCGTTGCCGGAGGACGCGCACACCACAAGGCCCTTTGAGAAAGCGTAGTCAACCGCCTCTTCGAGCGCCTCGCTGGGGTCCGGCCCGCTAAGGCTCATGTTGATGACATCCGCCCCGTTGTCCGCCGCGAACAGTATCCCCTCTATTATCTGCGAGTCGCTCCCGTTCCCCTCGTTATCTAGCACCTTCACCGGCATAACAGTGCAGTTGAACGCGACCCCGGCAACGCCGAGGACGTTGTCGGTGCTCTGGGCAACCGTGCCGCACACGTGCGTCCCGTGACCGTTATCGTCGTCGGCGTACTTGTCCCCGTTCACGTAGTCATACCCCTGAACGAAGCTGGTCTCCGCCAGGTCCGGCGCCTGCGCGTAACCTCCCCCATTCCTGTAAGCGACACCGGTATCCACGATGGCGACGACCACGCCGTTGTCACCTTTCTCGGTATCCCAGGCCGCCGGCATGTTGATGTCGCTGTCGTTCACCGGGTCGTTGAAGTTCCACTGCTTGTCGTAATCCGTGTCGTCGGGGGTGAAGTCCGCGCTGCGAATGAAGTTGGGCTCCGCGTACTCGACCAGGGCCGATGAGCGAAGGGCCTCCAGCGCCGCCTCCAGTGACAGCCCTTCGACCGTCAGCTTAGCGAGTCCGGGAATCATGAGTCTCTCGGTACCGGTCGCCCCCACAGCCGCCTTCAGGACCTCCAGCACCTCCTCCGGCACACCCTCCCGGAACTTGACCAGCACCTCTCCGGGAACGGCCTCCGAGGAGTCGTCAACGCCGTGCGCCTCCATCGCCCCGCCGGAGCCCGGCGAAACACCGGCGCACAGTGCGGTAGCGCAGACAGCTATTATCAGTAACGTCGCCAGTATGGTGCTGTACTCCCTCTTCATTTTCCCTCCATTGATTAAACGCGGGTAGTGGTGAAAAGGATCATGCTTGATATTACCACGAGAGGCCCGGTGGGACTTCTCCAACGAGCGCCTTCTCCCCGGCCGGTTTTACACCCCCTGGACAATTGGATAAGATAATTGCCTGTCACCAAACGATACTCGGGAGGGAATCATGGTGCTGTTTGCAAGTGACGAGTGGGTTGAGACGCTCAAGGAAGAGGCCAACGCCGACGCGGAGATGGCCAGGGCCGCAAAGGGTTTCGACGCCACAATCCAATTCATGGTCAAGAACACGGGCGAGAGAGGCGACCTGCCGTTCTGGACCCATACGAAGGATGGCACGTTCCTGGAGGTCCGCTCCGGAGAGAAGGAATGCGACTACGCCATTACCGGCGAATACGCGGTTTGGAAGGACATCGTGGAAGGAAAGCAGGACCCACTCCAGGCGATCATGATTCAAAAGCTGGTCTTCGAGGGCAATATGCAGACCATCATGAAGTACATCAAGGCAATAAACCTGTTGATGGAAGCGGTGCAACGCGTCCCGACCGATTTCGACTGACGCGCCCCCCCGCGGGCAGGCCAATGCCCGCCAGGAAGGCGGCCCGGGCCTTACCACAAGCCGGGCCTGATTTGTCATAGCCGCAGCCACCCTGTAACATCTCCACAAAGCCCCCGTAGCTCAGGGGAGAAGAGCAAGGGATTCCTAATCCCTGTGCGTAGGTTCGAATCCTACCGGGGGCACCAGGCGATAAAGCGCGGTGTTATGCGGATTTCTGGGGGTTGGCGGATTTCGGCTCGCGAGAAACACTTAAGTCATGTGGATTAGATGTTGACCAAATTTCACTTCTTCCTGGTTCCTGGTGGTTCTTTCTTGCCCGGGCTTCCCCCAAGTTCGCATAGAAATCCGCACGTCTCCCTTTACTGCTTAATTGCCTATGAGACATATAAAGGGCTTTTCAGTCAAACCGAGAGAACGTGGAAGAAGCATCTTGTGACAGCTGTATAAATCCCATGTCTTTAGCCGCTGCCATGATCCTATGGTCCGGACTGTCCGATGACCTAGGCCTCTTGAAAACATCTTGCGTCGTTATCCGGCCAGAAGTTGAAAATGATTAGTCCAATGTATCCCATGGACCGGAATTGACGACCTGAAAAAACCTACCGCACGTTATGCCCGTGACGAGAGACCAGGTCAAGGCTCCCATGAATCGGTTTCTCCAAACGCCCGCTGAGGTGTCCGTGTCGGGACATATGAAACGTAGATGTCATTGTTTATTCCCCAGCGGTGGTCCCACCAGGTGATGACGGTCCCCCCGGATCAGTCCGATGTTATCTGGGGATAATACTGATCGTTGGAGTCTGTGCAGATCGCCACTCCGTTCCCGGTCCACTGGCTGGCCCCCGCCCCGTCGACCCTCTGGGCGTAGATGTCCCCGTTTCCCGCGAAGATGTCCCCGTTTCCCGAGCGGTTGTCCTCCCAGGTGACGATGGCACCCCCGGATCCGTCCGATGTTATCTGGGGAGCCGACTGACTGTTGGGGTCGGTACAGATCGCCACCCCGTCTACGGTCCACATAACGGTTCCCGCAGCGTCGACCCTCTGTGCGTAGATATCATAGATGTTCCCTTCTACAAAGGGCCAGTTGTTCCAAGTGACGATGGCACCCCCGGATCCGTCCGATGTTATCTGGGGATCCTCCTGATTGCCGGATGCGGTAAAGATCGCCACCCCGTTCGGTTTCCACTGAACGGTTCCCGCCCCGTCGACCCTCTGGGCGTAGATGTCCCCGCTTCCCAAGCGGTTGTCAGCCCAGGTGATGATGGCACCCCCGGATCCGTCCGATGTTATCTTGGGAGCCCACTGACTGCCGGGGTCGGTGCAGATCCACACCCCGTTCCCGGTCCACCGGACAGCCCCCGCCCCGTCGACCCTCTGGGCGTAGATGTGCCCGCTTCCCGAGCGCCGATCCTCCCAGGTGATGATGGCCCCCCCGGATCCGTCCGATGTTATCTGGGGAGCATGCTGACTATCGGGGGCGGTGCAGATCACCACCCCGTTCCCGGTCCACCGGACGGACCCCGCCGGGTTGACTCTCTGGGCGTAGATGTCATGGACACCCGAGCGGTTGTCAACCCAGGTGATGATGGCCCCCCCGGATCCGTCCGTTGTTATCTGGGGATTAAACTGATCGTTGGAGGCGGTGCAGATCGCCACCCCATTTCCTCCCCATTGGACGGCACCCGCTCCGTTGACCCTCTGGGCGTAGGTGTCAATGTTTCCCGAGCGCCAATCCTCCCAGGTGATGATGGCCCCCCCGGATCCGTCTGATGTTATCCGGGGATGGTACTGACCACCTGTGTCGGTGCAGATCGCCACCCCGTCCGCGGTCCACTGGACAGACCCCGCCGGGTTGACCCTCTGGGCGTAGATGTCAATGTTTCCCGAGCGGTTGTCCTCCCAGGTGATGACGGCACCCCCGGATCCGTCCGATGTTATCTGGGGACTCTTCTGATCGCCGGGGGCGGTGCAGATACCCACCCCGTCCCCGGTCCACTGGACGGACCCCGCCGGGTTGACTCTCTGTGCGTAGATGTCAATGTTTCCCGAGCGGTTGTCCTCCCAGGTGATGATGCCACCGTGAGTTTCCCTGCTCACTGGCTCCTTCTTCCCGCACCCGGGTATCACCACCAGCCCCACAACCATCATCGCCGCACAGACAATACCCAGCATGAACACCAGTTGCTTGTGTTTGATCAGCTTCCGCATTAGATACCTCTTTTACTCCTCGACCTGAATCCTTGAGTCCATTAAATACCCTTATCCGGTATTTTTCATTTGAACTACTCAATGGCGAATTCCTGCGCTACGCCACTAATCTAACGTATCCAGAGGCGGCGACCGCAATAAGCATTGCCTTTAGTCGGATATTTGTCGAGGATCCACCTGAGCGGTTGTGTTATATTTGGGGTGTGCTGGGCAACCGCCTTTTCGTCCATTGACCGGCCCCCGTATATATACACAACCATACCGTGACCAATAGTTCCAGTCTTTCCGAAGCCAAGCCAAGGGCGTTCACCGATTCATCCCTGCCTTCCCCGTCTTGACTTATCGTGGGATATGTAGCATCATATAAGTACACTATATTGTACAGTATGGTGTACGTTATTACGAAGGAGGAGGGAATTATGGAGGCCATGAGCATAGCTGAAGCCAGGGCAAACTTCTCTTCGGTTGTGAAGGGAACTTCGTCCGGTGGGGAGCCTGTGATCATCCACAGCCGCGGAAAGCCGAAAGTGGTGATAATGGATGTAGCGGAGTACAGGGAGATTATGGCTACCCTTGAGGAGATGAATGATCCGGAAGCACGAGCGTTACTTGAAAAAGGTGAGGAAGATATTAAGAAAGGAAGGACGAAAACCGTAGAGGAGATCTTCGGTGAAGCAATCCTCTAGTAAACACGTCCTCAGGTTTTCAAGAGCGGCCGAGAAGACGCTTCGTCAACTTCAGGGAAAAGACAAGAGCCTCGTAGTAGAGGCTCTTCGCATCCTGGAGGACGATCCAATGAACCCCAGGTTCGCGGTCAAGTTGAGGGGGGATTGGGGTGGCTATTTCAGGATAAGAAAAGGCAACTGGCGAATTGTCTATCGCACGGAAAAAGATACTGTCAACGTGATGTACATACGGAGGAGGAAAGAGGACACCTATAGAGTGTAGAGTGGAGAAGTCGCCAGCTCGCCTGACGGATGCGAACCCCCTCAACAGCAAGGCAGTCACCGCCCCTTCAGATCGAAGACGACGAGATCTCATGTGGATTAAATGTGGACCTAACCAACAAGAACGACCAGAACCCGAGCGAACCCACGAGCAACCATAAGCAACCAGGAAGCACTGTCGACTCCCATAACCAAGCGTAACCAAGGCCACCCACCACGAACCAGGGATAACCATCAAAACCCAGGAGAAACATACATGAATAGTATTCCCAGTGTCCCGTCTCATAAGTACGGTGACGCACCGAGAGCGTCGGTGCGCCGCTCCGGCAAGGCGCGTGACCGAGATGTACTTCTTTAGTACTTCGAGGGAGCGGAACGCAGCCGGTGTGGATGCAGCGG
>JAHIMR010000034.1 GCA_018896525.1 Actinomycetota bacterium | reverse complement strand
CTGGTCATGGCTGCCTCCCCGGTAGGTTTGTTCTAACCGGATTGTAGCCGATGGCTGGCTCGGGGGACTTCCTTTTCCCCTTACCAGAGCAAGGGACTTTTTATTCCGTCGTTTAGAAGACTTTTATCACTGGCGCTGACATGTGCCTTAACGGCCTGCAGAAACCCCCGTGTGTCCACATATGCGTTACCCTGAGGCATACCCAGCCCGGGGTTGCCCGGAAGTTCATCGACGACCTGAGATCGGCCGTCGAGCACGTCAAGAAAAACCCGACCGAGAAAGGTCGAATGGCGCCGATGTACGGCATGGCAGCCACCTTCCCAGACCGGGAAATGGTCGGTGACGCGCTGGAGATGTTCCTGGACCTCTTGTACAAGGTTTGAGGAACGGTTCCCATGAGCCTTCTCCTTTTTTGAGCGCCGCATTATTGTGTACCATTCAGAGTGAAGGAAAGTACTCCGTACTGTCTCAATCCGGTGTCGTGTACTGTATTGTAGACGGAGACAACGAATGCGACACAAGAAAAGAGGACGATCGGGTGACGAGAGATAGCTGGACACCATTGAACGCCCCTCCCGAGCTCTCGCGAGTGCTTGAGAAGTCGCAAGCCGTGCACGTTGCTGGGAGTATCGAGGAACTGTTTGATCTGGCCTGCGGCGGGCCTGATCAAGATTTCCTGGAAGTAGGTTATATTCTTCCCGATGGAGGTCGCGTGATCGAAACGACCGTGGTCCGTGTGCGTAACGGCATCGCGGTCAACTACCCGGACCCGTACATGCGACGGCGCGATCCCGACTGCATGGTGATCGCCGACGAAAAGACCTCGGACAAGCCACGGTTTAGCGAACGTTTTGGAGAGGAGTTCGGCCCGCTCAGGCAGGAAACCCTCGATTGGCTGGCCGACCAGGAGCTGGCGATATTCGCCTTCCGAACAGGCCGGAAGGGGATGGGCGAAGACGCACTGGCCGTCGTTCCCGCAAACGCGGCGTTCTTCGCCCTGGGCCTCGCCCTTCTGCAGGGGATTCTCTCGCCGGTGGAACTGCCGCCCGATTTCTCACCCCGGACTATCATCTACGTAGCTCCACCGTTCCGTCACACGCATTTCAAGGGGGAACAGGTGGTCGTCCACGACCGGACGGGCAACCTCCACGAGATCTTCTCCTACAATCTCTACCCCGGCCCCAGCGCCAAGAAGGGCGTGTACGGTTCACTGCTGCGCCTGGGCGAGGAGGAAGGCTGGGTGACTGCCCACTGCTCGGCGGTTCAGGTCGTCACGCCTTACGACAACGTGATGACGATCATGCACGAAGGAGCCAGCGGCGGAGGAAAGAGCGAGATGCTGGAGCAGCCGCACCGCCTGCCTGACGGTCGGATGTTGAAGGGTCGCAACCTCGTCACCGGGGAGAAGCGCTACATTGAGATCCCGCGTACCTGTGACCTGCGGCCCATTTGCGACGATATGGCGCTGTGCCATCCCGATATCCAGCAGGCCAACGGGAAGCTCTGGTTGGTGGATGCCGAGGAGGGTTGGTTTGTCCGTGTGAACCATATCACCGAGTATGGAGCGGACTATGACCTGGAGAAACTGACGTCCCAGCCGTCACGGCCTCTTGTGTTCTTTAACATCGACGCGGCTCCCCACAGCCGCGCCCTGATCTGGGAACATATCGAGGACGAGCCGGGAGTGCCCTGCCCGAACCCCCGCGTCATCATTCCACGTTCGATCGTGGCTAACATCATCAACGAGCCGATAGCCGTTGATGTTCGCAGCATCGGCGTCCGCACCCCGCCGTGCACGCGCGAGAAACCAAGTTATGGGATCATGGGGTTGTTTCACGTCCTGCCGCCCGCCCTTGCGTGGCTCTGGCGCCTGGTGGCGCCGCGGGGGTTCGCCAATCCCAGTATCGTGGGAACGGAGAAGATGAGCAGCGAGGGTGTGGGGAGTTATTGGCCCTTCATGACCGGAAGCATGGTGCGTCAGGCCAACCTGCTGCTCCGGCAGTTCGAGGAAACGCCGCGCACGCGATACGTTCTCATCCCCAACCAGCACATCGGCGCCTGGGAGGTCGGATTCATGGCTGAATGGCTCGCGCGGGATTATCTCGCCCGGCGAGGCGCCGCGCGGTTCAAGGGGGATCAGATCGTTCCCGCGCGATGTACCCTTCTCGGTTACGCGCTCAGTTCAATGCGCATCGAAGGGGTCCGGATTTCTCACTGGTTCCTCGAAGTAAACACACAGCCGGAGGTGGGAGATGAGGGATACGACCAGGGCGCGGCGATTCTACGGGAGTTCTTCTGCGAGCATCTCGAGCAATACCTCAAACCGGACATCTCCAGCCTGGGCCGTCAAATAATCGAATGCTGTCTGGACGATGGCAGCTTAGAAGATTACGAGAAACTGCTGGGAAAACCGTAGAAGATGAGTTGTGGGGCTGGACACCCTGATGCTTCTCCCAGGTCAGTAGCATGGTACTGGCCCGGTACTACAACCCGCTCAGGCTGGGCAAGGAGGGACACCGGCGGGTCGCGGGCAACATGCTGGCCAAGTTCGCTATTTACAAAAGGGTTGTCGTTACAATATAATCACTTTCACTATTTTGCCATAAACCCCTTACCCGACTTCTACAGGTGGGACATTTGCTAAAAGTTGACCCCGGGTTCAAAGCAACTCTAAGTACCGTGGAAAGCGCCGGCGAGTTGAGTTACTGCTACCAGTGCAGCTCCTGCGTGGCGGAGTGCCCGGCCGCTCAGCGGTTTCCAGAGTTCAACCCCCGGGAGATCGTCCTGGCGTCACTCCTGGGCGTCGCTGAGTACCTGACAGCGGAAGGTTCGGTGATCTGGCAGTGCGCCACCTGCTACAACTGCTACGAAAGATGCCCCCAGGGCACGCACCCGGTGGAGGTCATCACCGCCCTGAAGAACATCGCCTTTGATAGCGGGAACGCGCCCGAGAACGTTTCCTCCCTGCGCGAAGCGGTCATGGAGCATGGTACGGTGATAGCCCCATCCGATACGATCCGTAAAAGAAGAGACGAGCTCGGGCTTCCCGAGTTGCCGGACGCGCCGGCCGAAGACATGAAGAAGATAATGGGCCGGGGTGGTGGTTGATTCAATGTCCGGTGACTACACCCTGTTCCCGGGCTGCATGATTCCACTCAGGTATCCCCAGATCGAGACGGCGGCCAGGAAGTGTCTTCCGGCCGTCGGCATCGGCCTCGAGGAGTACCCCGGTTTTACCTGCTGCCCCGAGCCGTGGACCGTAAAGGGGACAGGCCTGGAGGAGTGGCTGGCGGTGGCGATGCGAAACCTCGCGGTGGGAGAGAACTCCGGCCGTGACCTGCTGGTGCTCTGCAACGGCTGCTACTCGACTCTCAGGGAGGCCTCTCACATCCTTTCCGTCAACCCCGAGGCCGCGAAGGCGGCGGAGAAGAAGCTGTCCGGACTCAAGGTATCGTACAAAGGAAAAGTCGAGGTCAGGCACGTGGCCTCTGTCCTGGCCGGGATAGGCCCGGAGAAGATCGCCAAATCAGTCAAACGGCCCCTGGAAGGCCTCAAGGTCGCCGTCCACCACGGATGCCACCTTCTCAGGCCCTCTTCCGTCATGGAGTTCGACGACCCGTTCGAGCCGTCCATACTGGAGGACCTCGTTGCGGCCCTGGGAGCCGAGGCCGTCCGTTACGAGGGTTACACCGATTGCTGCGGGAGGGCCTTGAACGACGTGAATGCCGGGCTCGCCATGGCCGAGGAGAAGGTCCGCGCGATGGAGGAGGCCGGGGCCGACTGCCTGGCGTTGGTCTGCCCGGCGTGCTTCGAGCAGTTCGACCTCGGGCAGGTGGAGATGAAGCGGCACCTGAAGAAAGAGCACCATCTTCCCGCGTTCCATTACTGCCAGCTCCTGGCCCTGGCCCAGGGGGAAGACCCTGACGCGCTGGGGCTTTCGCGCCATAAGATAAAGGTAAAGCCGCTGCACCGAAAGCTGGGGCTTTAGGGAGACGAGCGATATATGGGTAACATGACCGAGATAAGATGGCACGGCCGGGGAGGCCAGGGGGCGGTCGCCTCCGCCGAGATGCTTGCGCTGGCCGCGATCGGGGAAGGCAAGTCGGCGCAGGCGTTCCCCAGTTTCGGCCCCGAGCGGCGCGGCGCGCCGGTCATGGCTTTCACCAGGGTCGGCGACGAGTTCATCCACATAAGGACCGGGGTCACCGAGCCGGACGTGGTGGTCGTCCTGGACCCTTCGGTCATGGGCGCGGTCGACGTAACGTCCGGCCTCAAGGAGAACGGCATTGTCATCGCCAACACCTCCAAGACCAGGGAGGAACTGGCCGACCAGTTCGACATCGATCACCCGCTCTACGTCGTCAACGCCACCCGGATCGCCCTTGACGTGATAGGAAGGCCCATAACCAATACCACCATGATGGGCGCACTGGTTAAAGTAACCGGGCTGGTCGAGTTGAGCTCGGTCGAGGACCAGATCTCCGAGAGGTTCCCACGAGTGGCCGAGAAGAATATCGAGGCGCTGCGCCTGGCCTTTGAAGAAACGCGGGCCCGGGAGGAAAAGTGACCAACGACAAACCTACATGGAAAGAGTACCCGATGGCCGCCACCATACACCATCCCGGCTCGGCGACCGGGCAGAACACCGGGGACTGGCGGTCCGAGCGGCCGGTGCGGGACGACTCCAAGTGTGATAAGTGCGGTATCTGCTGGATATTCTGCCCCGACGCCGCGTTGTTCATGGACGAGGACGGCTTCTACGAGGTGGACCTCTTCCACTGCAAGGGATGCGGGATCTGCGCCCGCGAGTGCGGCAAAGGCGCGATAACCATGGTCGAGGAGGGCGAGTGATGGGAAAGCGCATCGGCCTCGAGGTCTCACTGGCGGTCAGCGAAGCGGTCAAGATGGCGCGTGTCGACGCGGTGGCCGCCTACCCGATTACCCCCCAGACCCACATCGTGGAGGAGCTGTCCCAGATGGTCGCCGACGGCGACCTGGACGCCGACTTCATCATGGTGGAGTCGGAGCACTCCGCGATGAGCGCCTGCTGCGGCACCAGCGCCGTGGGGGCGCGCACTTTCACCGCCACCGCGGCCCAGGGCCTGGCCCTGATGCACGAGATACTGTTCATCGCCTCGGGGCTTCGCCTGCCGATAGTGATGGCCATCGCCAACCGCGCCCTGTCGGCCCCGATATCGATATGGGGCGACCACAGCGACGTCATGGCCGAGCGCGACACCGGGTGGATACAGTTCTTCGCCGAAACCGGCCAGGAGGCGTTCGACCTGACCATACAGGCGTTCAAGATCGCCGAGGACAAGCGGGTGCTGACTCCCGCCGCGGTTAACCTCGACGGGTTTACCTTGAGCCACGTCATCGAGCCGTTCGATATGCCCGACCAGGAGGAGGTAGACGCGTTCCTTCCCACATTTGAGCCGCAGGTCATCCTCGACCCGGACAACCCGGTGACGATGGGGCCTGTGGGGTTCCCCGAGATATACACCGAGATCAAGAAGCAGCAGAACGAGGCCCTCCTGGGGGCCCATGAGGTGATACTCGAGGTGTGGGAGGAGTTCGAGAAAGCGTTTGGCCGGGCCTACCGCCCGGTGGAGAGCTACCGTACGGACGGCGCCGAGGTCCTTATCAGCATCGCCGGGTCTACCGCCGGGACCGCCCGGGTCGCGGTGGATAATATGCGTGAGGCGGGCAAGAAGGTGGGGCTTATCCGCACCCGATTGTGGAGGCCGTACCCGTTCGAGGAGACCCGGGCCGCGGTCAAAGGGGCAAAGGCGGTGGCGGTAATTGATCGCTGCCTCTCGTTCGGCGGCCCGGGCGGCCCGATATGCTCGGAGCTGCGATCGGCCCTCTATCCACTTCCCGAGAAGCCGGTGGTAAACAGCTACATAGCCGGCCTGGGAGGGCGCGACATTACCCTGCAGGACTTCTACACAGTGGTCGAGGATACCTACCGGGTCCTGGAAGAGGGTCCCACCGACGAGTACAAGATGATCGGGGTGAGAGAGTAGATGGCGGAGCAAACAGACGACCTCGAGTTCCTGCCGCGCCTCCTGCCGCCCCAGGAGTTTGTCGCCGAGGGCAACCGGGCGTGCCAGGGTTGCGGGGAGCTGCTTGCCTTGAGGCAACTCTTCAAGGCGGCCGGTCCGGATACGATAGTCTGTAGCGCCACCGGCTGCATGGAGATAATAAGCAGCCCGTACCCGGAGACCGCCTGGAGAATACCGTGGATGCACGTGGCGTTTGAGAACGCCGCCTCGGTCGCCGCAGGCGTGGAGGCCGGCATCAAGATACTCAGGAAGAAGGGCCGGTACCCCGCCGACCGAAGGATAAATATTGTCGCGATCGCCGGTGACGGGGGTACCGCCGACATCGGGCTACAGGCACTCTCCGGCGCGCTGGAGCGGTGGCACGACTTCACTTACATCTGCACCGATAACGAAGCGTACATGAACACCGGCATTCAGCGTTCGTCGTCCACACCGTACGGCGCGGCCACGACCACCAGCCCCGCCGGGAAGCTCTCCATCGGCCAGCAGACACAGAAGAAGAACCTGCCCATGATAGTGGCGGCCCACGACATCCCTTACCTCGCGACCTGCTGCCCCAGCTATCCGCTGGACCTCATGAACAAGGCCAGGCGCGCGTTCGAGACGATCGGGCCGACGTACCTCCATGCTTTCAGCGCCTGCCCCACCGGCTGGAGGCACCCCATCGACATGGCGGTGGAGATAGGGAGACTTGCGGTGGAGACCGGCGTGTTCCCTCTCTACGAGGTCGCGGGAGGAAAGCTCAAGATCAACCCGGTGATAGAGAAGAGGAAGCCGGTTATCGAGTACCTGAAGCCACAGGGGCGTTTCCGCCACCTGAAGCCGGAGGACATCGAGGAGATACAGCGCCTGGTGGACGAGAACTACGAGAGGCTCGTCCGCCGGGCCGAGTGTGACGCCAGTGAGTAGTGTTCCGCCTCATAAATGCGGTGACGCACCGAGAGCGTCGATGCGCCGCGCCGGCAAGGCGCGCGACCGAAGTCGTACTCTTGGAGTACTTCGAGGGAGCGGAACGCAGCCGGAGTGGATGCAGCGGCGTTCGAATGCCATTGCATTTATGAGACGGGACACTATATGGCCGTCGCCGACCGCGGCGGGCCGCGGATAAGAGCAGAGGGAGGTTGGCTAGGTGCTTCGTTCCATAGATACGGTTAAGCACCGAGAGCGTCGAAGCGCCACTCCGGCAAGGCGCGCGACCGAGTTGTGCTCCCTTGAGGGGCGACACTCCTGTCGCCCTCCTCCGTCGAGGGAGCGGAACGCGGCCGGTGTGGATGCAGCGGCGTTCGAATGCCAGCGTATTTATGGAGCGGGGTACTAAACAGCATGGGTTCGGTTTCCGAGAAAGGTTCCGTCCTGGTTATCGGGGGCGGAGTGGGAGGAATACAGGCCGCGCTTGATCTGGCCGAGTCGGGGTACCGCGCCTACCTGGTTGACAGCGCCCCGGCCATCGGCGGCATCATGGCGGGGCTGGACAAGACGTTCCCCACCAATGACTGCTCGATGTGCATCCTCTCCCCCAAGCTGGTCGAGGCGGACCAGCACCCCAACATCGAGATAATCGCCTACGCCGATGTCGAGAAGATCGAGGGAAAGCCGGGTGACTTCAAGGTCACCTGCAGGCGCAAGGCCCGGTACGTCGATACCGAGACCTGTACCGGTTGCGGGGCGTGTGCCGAGGCGTGCGTGCTGGCGGACAGGATACCGGACCTCTTCAACTCCGGGCTCTCAAATCGTAGCGCTGTATATGTTCCGTTCGCCCAGGCGGTGCCCCGCCTGGCGCTCATCGACACCGGGGCCTGCCTGCACTTCACCAAGGGCAAATGCAAGAGCCCTTGCGTGGAGGCGTGCCAGCAGGGCTCAATCGACTTTGAACAGAAGGACAAGACGGATACGTTCAACGTGGGAGCGGTGGTGGTCGCCACCGGCTCGGAGCCGTACGATATCTCGCGCCTCACCTCTTACCACCCCGAGCACCCCAACGTCATCTCCTCGATGGAGGTGGAGCGCATCATGTGCGCCAGCGGGCCCAGCGGGGGCCGAATACTGCGCCCCTCCGACGGGAAGCCCGCAAGCAGGATAGCGTTCATACAGTGCGCGGGCTCGCGGGACGAGAAGCACAACCCTTACTGCTCCAGCGTGTGCTGCACCTACACGGTCAAGGAGGCGACCGTTATAAAGGAGCACGACCCCGATATCGACTGCCACATCTTCCATATCGACATGAGGACGTTCGGGAAAGGTTTCGAGCAGTTCAAGGACCGTGCCCGCGACGAGTACGGTGTCCGCTTCACCCGCTTCAAGGTCCCGGCCCTCGAGGTCGCCGGACCTGATGCGCTACGCATTGAGTACCAGAAGCCCGACGGCTCCCGGGAAACGGAGGAGTTCGACCTCGCGGTGCTGTCGGTCGGCCTCACCGCGACAGGCAACAAGGCTCTCCAGTCCGCCGGGGTCCAGATGGATGAGTACGGCTTTGTGCGTACCGATAGCACCTCCCCGATGGACACCTCCAAGCCCGGCATCTTCGTTCTTGGCGCCGCCGGTGGCCCCAAGGACATCCCGGAGACGGTGGCACAGGCCTCGGGGGCGGCGGCCCGTTGCGGCTCCATTCTCTCGGGGGCCAGGGGAACCGACGTGGAGGAAAAAGAGTACCCGCCGGAGATCGAGCTTGACGGAAGCGAGCCCCGCGTCGGGGTCTTCGTGTGCTCCTGCGGGAAGAACATCGGCGGTGTGGTGGACGTCCCCTCGGTGGTCGAGTACGCGTCCACACTTCCCGGAGTGGTCCACTCCGAGGGCAACATATACACATGCTCCGGCGAGTCGTGCGACAGGATCAAAGAGGCCATCGGAAAGCACGACCTGAACCGGGTTGTGGTCGCCGCCTGCACGCCCAGGACGCACGACCCTCTGTTCAGGGAGACGATCCGGGAAGCGGGCTTGAACCGTTACCTGTTCGACCTGGCCAACATCCGCGACCAGTGCTCGTGGGTGCACTCCGGCGAGCCGGAGAAGGCGACCGCCAAGTCAAAGGACCTGGTCCGAATGTCCGTCGCCAGGGCGCGGCTGCTCCAGCCGCTGCCGTCTCTTCCGGTGAGCGTTACCCCATCGGCGCTGGTGCTTGGCGCCGGCCCCGCCGGGATCGCCAGCGCGCTCGAGCTGGGGCGCGCCGGCTTCAAGACGTACCTGGTGGATAAGGAGGACCGCGTCGGGGGCAACGTCTTGAACGTACCGGCGGGAGCGGCCGAAGGCGAGCTGAAGGATTTGACGGACTGGCTCGAGTCCTCTGTAGCCGAGCTCGAGAAGATGGAGGCCGTAGAGGTTCTCACCGGGGCGCGCCTGGCCGGCCTCGAAGGCTACATCGGGAACTTCAAGGCCACCCTTGATGTCGGCGGAAAAGCTCGAACGGTAGACGCGGGCGCCGTAATAGTGGCGACAGGGGGAGTCGAGCACAAGCCGGACTCCTACCTTTACGGCTCGAGCGACCTGGTGATAACCCAGGGGGACCTCCAGGAGAAACTGGCAAAGGGGCTTGAGGCGAAGTCGGTGGTAATGATCCAGTGCGTGGAATCGAGAGAGCCCGACCGTCCCTACTGCAGCCGGGTATGCTGCGTGTCCGCCCTGAACAACGCGGTCGCGATAAAGGACCGGAGCCCCGACACCGACGTCTTCATTCTGTACCGCGACGTGGTGTCCTACGGCTTCTACGAGGACCTGTACCGGCGGGCGCGCGAGGCCGGGGTCCTCTTCGTACGGTTCGACGCGGACAGCAAGCCCGAGGTAAGCGAGTCCGGGGACGTTATCAACGTCAAGGTCAAGACCCCGCAACTGCCGGTCGACCTGGATATATCCGCCGACCTGCTGGTCCTCTCCACGCCTGTGGTCGCCGCCGAGGACAACGTTAGGATAGCGGAGATGCTCAAGGTCCCCGTCGACGAGTACGGCTTCTTCCTGGAGGCGCATGTGAAGCTACGCCCGGTCGATTTCGCGACCGCCGGCATCTTCCTTGCCGGCATGTGCCACTTCCCCAAGCTGGTGGAAGAGGCGATCAGCCAGGGCTGCGCCGCCGCCGGGCGCGCCGCCACGATCCTCTCCAAGGAGTCCGTTACCGGTGAGGGCGCCGTCGCGGTGGTGGACGATCACTTCTGCCGGGGCTGCGGCGTGTGCGAGGACGTCTGCGAGTTCAGCGCTATCGCCGTAGGCGAGGGGGAATCGGGCAACCTGGTTGCCACCGTGAACCAGGCGCTCTGCGTCGGATGCGGAACCTGCGCGGTGTCCTGCTGGAGCAACGCCATAACCATGGAGAACTTCACCGACCGGCAGGTAGAGGCGATGATTGACGCCGTAAGGTGAGGTACTTAGAAGATGACAGACGGAACAAGGGGCAGATAAGTTGGCAGAGCCGGAGATTGTAGCGTTCACCTGCAACTGGTGCGCCTACGCCGGGGCGGATTACGCGGGAGTATCCCGCATACAGTACCCGCCCAACGTAAGGATCATAAGGGTTATGTGCGCGGGAAGGGTTGAGCCGTCGTTCATCCTGAGGGCGCTGGAGGAAGGCGCCGACGGGGTGCTGGTCGGCGGCTGCCACGAGGCGGACTGCCACTACATAAGCGGTAACCTCAAGGCGAGGGACCGGGTGGAGGACACCCGCGAGCTACTCTCGCTCCTGGGGCTTGGAGACGAGCGGCTCCGGATAAAGTGGGTGAACGCCAACGAGGGTGAGGCGTTCGCGGAAGAGATCAAGGATTTCACGAAGGTTCTAAAGCGCCTCGGCGCCAACCCGCTCAAGAAGGCGAAGGAAATCAAGCCGGCCGAGCCGGCCGAGCCCGAGGAGATAATGGACCGCACCAACGCATACCTCTGCGTCGAGTGCGGGAAGTGCACCGCCTCCTGCCCTGTCGCCCGGCGAGACCCCGAGTTCAGCCCCCGCTACACCGTGGAGCAGTCGCTGGAGAAGATGTACGCCGAGGTGGAGACCGGTCAGCAACTCTGGGACTGCCTTACCTGCCGCACCTGCGAGGAGCGCTGCCCGCACGACGTCCGGTTCTCCGAGTTCATCCGCGACTCCCGGGTGGAGGCGCGCTCTCTCGGGCTCGAGGGCAGCCCCGCGCAATCCGGCCAGATATTCTCCTGGATGCGCATGATGTCCTCCGGCAAGCTCAAGCAGGACCGTCTGGGCTGGCTGGACGGGCTCGAGTTCAAGGAGAAGGCGACGGCGAAGCGGGACGTGATGTACTTCGTCGGTTGCCTGCCGTACTTCGACGTTTCGCATCGCCACATCGGCTCGAACTCCGTCGCCATAGCCAGGGACTCGGTCGCCATCCTCAACGCGTTGCGCATCACCCCGGTGTTACTGGCAGACGAGTGTTGCTGCGGCCACGACCTGCTGTTCGCCGGAGACCCGGCCGGCTTCGAGGCACTGGCGAAGAGGAACGCGAAGGCCATCAAGGCTGCCGAGGTCAAACGAATAGTCGTCTCCTGCCCCGAGTGTTACCAGGTGCTCGCCCATGAATATCCCCGCGTGGTCAAGGGGTGGGACGTTGAGGTAGTCCACATTTCCGAGATAATCGCCGAGCGGCTCGAGGCCGGCAAGCTGGAATTCAAGAAGGACCTGGACATGAAGGTAACCTACCAGGACCCGTGCCGCCTTGGGCGCTACATGGATGTCTACTCCGCGCCCCGCAAGGTGCTGGAGGCGCTTCCCGGCGTGGAGCTACTGGAGATGGAGCACCACGGCCCCGACGCGATCTGCTGCGGGGTCAGCTCCTGGGTGAGCTGCGGAGCGACCGCCAGAAGCATCCAGGTTTCGCGCCTGTCCGAGGCGCGCTCGACCGGTGCCGAAACTCTGGTAACTGCCTGTCCAAAGTGCCAGATACACCTGCGGTGCGCCCTTTCGGGCAAGTTGCCGGGCGACCGCTCCAATGTCGAAATCAGAGTCGAGGACCTTACCGCGCTGGTCGCGAAGGCGCTCGGCGTCGAGGGGGAGTAATGTCGGACACAGTGCTCATCATCGGTGGAGGAGTCTGCGGCATCCAGGCAGCCCTGGACCTCGGGGAAAAGGGTCACCACGTGGTCATGGTGGAGAAGGAGCCGTCGATCGGGGGGCGCATGGCGCTCCTGGACAAGGTGTTCCCCACCAACGACTGCTCCATCTGCATACTTGCCCCCAAAATGATAACCTGCTTCAACCACCACAACGTGGACGTTTTCACCTGTGCCCGGATCGTCGAGGTCAACGGCAAGGCCGGCGATTTCAAGGTCAAGGTCAAGCGCTCGTCGCGGTACGTGGACGAGAGCAAGTGCACCGGCTGTGATGCCTGCACCCAGGCGTGCGTGCTGAAGGGCAAGATCTCCGACGAGTGGAACCAGGGCTTCGGGACCAGGGCCGCCGCCTACATACCGTTCATGCAGGCGGTCCCCCGGGTCGCCCTTATCGACCCCGAGAACTGCCTGCAGCTTACAAAGGGCAAGTGCAAACAGAAGTGCGTTGAGGCCTGCCAACGCGGAGCTATTGACTTCGAGTTGAAGGACGAGGTTGTTACAGTGGATGCCGGGGCTATTATCGTGGCCACCGGCCTCGACATTTACGACCCCACCCCGGTTACCGAGTACGGTTACGGGCGGTTCGACAACGTCATCCACAGCATGGAGTACGAGCGTCTCATCAACGCCAGCGGCCCCACCGGCGGCCACCTCACCCGCCGCTCCGACGGGGAGCGGCCAAAGAGGATCGCCTACATCCAATGCGTGGGGGCGCGGGATGTCAGGAGCGGGCATCCGTACTGCTGTAGCGTCTGCTGCATGTACGCGACCAAGGACGCAATACTCGCCTATATGCACCACGACGACACCGAGAACAGCATCTTCTACACCGACCTTCGCGCCTTCGGTCGCGGCTTCGACGAGTACGTCAAGCGGGGCCGGGACGAGTATAAGATCAAGTACATCAGGGCCAGGCCCGGGGAGATAACCGAGGACCCCGAGACCAGGAACCTGCTTGTGTGGTACGACGACACCGAGTCGGGAGGCGTAAAGAGCCTGGAGGCGGACATGGTGGTCCTCTCCACCGCGTTCGTGCCGCCGCCGGGAATCGACGGTCTCGCCGGAGTGCTTGGGGTCAAAACCGACGAGTACGGCTTCTTCCAGGCCGACGACGACCTGCTTGCCCCGATGGACACCGGCGTTAACGGCATATACATCGCCGGTGCCTGCACCCGCCCGATGGACGTCACCGACGCGGTCACCCAGGGCGGCGGCGCGGCCGACAGGGCGGCACAGGCAATATCCGAGGTTTCGGGCAAGGCGAAGGCCGGGACCGCGAGACAGGGAGTTTAAACGATGGTGACTGAGAAGAAGCCGGACGCCGAGGAAGCGACCGGGACCAGCGAGTCGGCGGCCGGAGAAGCGGCCGAGGAGCCCCGCATCGGCGTGTTCGTCTGCCATTGCGGTACCAACATCGCCGGATTCCTGGACGTGCCCGCGGTGACCGAGTACGCCGCCACGCTGCCCCACGTGGTTTTTGCCACCCGCAACCTCTACACCTGCGCCGAGGACGGCATCACCGACATCGAGAACGCCATCAAAGAGCATAACCTTACTCGCGTGGTAGTGGCCTCCTGCACCCCCCGCACCCACGAGCCGCTCTTCCGCAACGCCTGCGAAGCGGCGGGCCTCAACAAGTACCTCTTCGAGTTCGCCAACATCCGCGACCAGTGCTCGTGGGTGCATATGCACGACTGGGACAAGGCCACCGAGAAGGCGAAGGACCTGGTTCGCATGAGCGTCATGAGGGCCGCGCTGTTAGACCCCCTCCAGGAGTTGTCCATAGATATCTACCCCGCCTCGCTCGTAATCGGCGCGGGTATTACCGGCATGACCTCCGCGCTGTCCATAGCCGGCCAGGGTTATACCGTTCACCTGGTCGAGAAGGAGTCCGAGGTGGGCGGAATGGTCCGCAACCTGCACCTGCTCACCCCGACCGGCGCGGACCCCGACACCATTATCAAGCGCTACCGGGACCGGCTCGACGGGAACCCCAACATCAACATCTATACCGGTGCCACCATCGAGTCTATAGACGGCTACTTCGGCAACTTCGACATCACCATGGCTCACGATGACCGCGAGGAGTCGTTCAAGGTCGGCACCATAGTCGTCGCCACGGGATCCGAGGAGATGAAGCCCGACGGCCTGTACGGTTACGGCGAGCTGGAGAACGTCATGACACAGGGCCAGTTGGAGGTGCTGCTCAAAGAGGACGGCCTGAAGGACGTCAAGGACGCGGTAATAGTCCAGTGTGTCGGCAGCCGCGGGCAGCGTGTCTCCTACTGCAGCCGCATCTGCTGCATGGTGGGCATAAAGAACGCCATCTCCATCAAGGAGATGTTCCCCGACGCCAACGTAAGCGTCCTCCACAACGACGTGCAGGTCTACGGGGTTCTCCAGGAGGAGTGGTACAACCGTGCCCGCGGGATGGGCATCCGGTTCAGAAAGTACAACCCCGAGCGCAGGCCCGAGGTTTCGGACGCGGACGGGAAGTTGAACGTCAGTCTGTACCTGGACTTGATGCAACGTGAGATCGACATTCCCGCCGACGTCGTCGTGCTCTCCTCGCCCCTGATACAGACCCAGAGCGGGCTCGACCTCGCCAAGATGCTCCGGGTGCCGGTAGGCCAGGACAACTTCTTCTTCGAGGCGCACGTCAAACTCCGCCCGGTGGACTTCGCCACCGACGGAATATTCGTGTGTGGCACCGCCCAGAGCCCTAAGGACATCGCGGAGAGCATCTCGCAGGCCCACGCCGCCGCCTCTCACGCCGTTAACCCGATGGAAAAGGAGAATGTGAACGTCGAGGCGATAACCTCACGTGTGAACCAGGACGAGTGCATCGGCTGCGGCTTCTGCGCCTGGGTATGCCCGTTCGGTGCGGTGGCTATGGCAACCAACGACAAGGGCCACTGGGTTTCCGTCATCAACGCGGCACTGTGCAAGGGGTGCGGCGCCTGCGCCGCCGGCTGCCCCACGCTGGCCATCACCACCCAGCACTTCACCGAGGACCAGACGATGGCCCAGATAGCCGCCACGTTCCCGGAGCCGAGCGAGCCGGGCCCGGATTTCGAGCCCCAGGTGCTGGCGTTCACCTGTAACTGGTGTTCGTACGCCGGCGCCGACCTCGCCGGTGTGAGCCGCTTCCAGTACCCGACCAACGTACGGATAATCCGCCTCATGTGCTCCGCCCGCATCGACCCCCTCTACGTCCTGGAGGCGTTCAGGAAAGGGGCCGACGCTGTCCTTATGTCAGGCTGCCACATCGGCGACTGCCATTACATCAGCGCGAACCTGATGACCGAGGCGCGTTACTTCGCGCTGAAGCAGTACCTCGCCGAACTCGGCATCGACCCCGAGCGCCTTCAGCTCGCCTGGATATCCGCCGCCGAGGGCGAGAAGTTTGCCCAGGTAATAAGGGACATCGTCGAGGAGACGAAGAAACTCGGCCCCCTGGACAGGAACAAGCTCCGCTACAAGGCGTCGGAGAGGTTCGGCGCCGAGTCCGAGGCCTGACCTATCCCTCACGAATAAACAAAAGCCACAAAATGACGCACTGGTGCCAGGCACCAGTGCGTCATTTCTTCAACAGCCCGGGCAACTATTTAACCCACCAAACGCAAGCGGCGGTTACACAAGAGTTCCACCTTCCGCTATACTGTTTAACCCGATGTCCTCGCGCACCGGGTGCCCAGGTATAGAAAGGTATAATCTTTGTCCTTGATAGTGCAGAAGTTCGGCGGAACGTCCGTCGCCGACGTGGAGAAGATAAAGAATGTCGCCCGCAGGGTGGCCGAGAGCAAGAAGCGAACCGACCACATTGTCGTGGTGGTCAGCGCGCTGGGCAAGACCACCGATGAGCTCGTGGACCTAGCCCACCGCGTCTCCCCGGTCCCCCCGGAGCGGGAGATGGACATGCTTCTTTCCACCGGCGAGCAGATCTCCACCGCCCTGTTAGCGATGGCCCTGGCCGAGCTGGGCCAGGACGCGGTCAGCATGACCGGGCAACAGGTGGAGATCCTCACCGACACGGGTCATACCAAGGCGAAGATACGACACGTCGGCGCAGACCGCGTGGTCCACGAGCTCCGCAAGGGCCGGGTGGTGGTGGTCGCCGGTTTCCAGGGCGTCACCAGCGACGGGGAGATAACCACTCTTGGCCGCGGGGGCTCCGACACCACCGCTGTGGCCATCGCCGCCGCTCTTCATGCTGACTGCTGCGAGATATATACCGACGTCGACGGGGTCTTCAACGCCGACCCCCGGCTGGTGCCCGGGGCCCGCAAGCTCGAAGCCGTGTCGTTTATGGAGATGCTGGAGATGGCCGCCACCGGAGCCCGCGTGCTCCAGTCCCGCTCTGTTGAGTACGCCCGCAACTACGGCGTCCCCCTGCACGTCCGGTCCAGCTTCCACCCCGGTGAGGGAACATGGGTAAAAAGTGAGGATGATGTTATGGAGAAAGCAATAATCAGCGCGGTCACACACGACTTCAGCGAGGCCAAGGTCACCGTGTTAGGCGTCCCCGACCAGCCGGGCGTCGCCGCCCGGCTCTTCGGGATGCTGGCCGACGCCAACACCAACGTTGACATGATCATCCAGAACGTCAGCGATCACGCGCGCACCGACATATCCTTCACCGTTCCCAAGGATGACCTCGAGCGTGTGCGAAAGGTGACCGATGAGGTTGTCAGGTCGGTTGGCGCCCAGGGGTGCACATACGATGACGACATCGCCAAGGTAAGCCTGATAGGCGCCGGAATGCGGTCGCACCCCGGTGTGGCCGCGGGCATGTTCAAGACGCTGGCCGATAACCAGATAAACATCGAGATGATAAGCACGTCCCCGATCAAGATCTCCTGCGTTGTCGGCCGGGGTGACGGGGAAAAAGCGGTCAGGGCGCTGCACAAGCACTTCGGCCTGGATAAACAGTGACGCGACAGGAACTCTTTTGCCACTCGCACGTTTGTATTTTATGACAATCGCTCGCGACCGGCGTCCGGCAGAAGGAGGATGTTAATGGTAGAGCCTGCTGTGGCCATCGTTGGGGCCACCGGTATGGTGGGGCAGGAGATGAGAGCAGTGCTCGAGCAGCGGGATTTCCCCGCCTCGAGCCTGACGCTGCTCGCCTCGGAGCGTTCCCGCGGGAGGTCTTTCGAGTTCCGTGGAGAGACATTGCCCGTCCAGGTCCTGGACGAAAACTCCTTCAAGGGGATAGACCTCGCGCTCTTCTCCGCCGGTGGCTCGATATCACGGTCCTTTGCCCCGATAGCGGTCGATGCGGGCACTGTCGTCGTCGACAACTCCAGCGCCTTCCGCATGGATGACGATGTGCCGCTTGTAGTCCCTGAGGTCAATCCATCCACCGCGCTGGGGCACCACGGGATAATAGCCAACCCCAACTGCTCGACAATACAGATGGTGGTTGTCCTCTACCCCCTCCACAGGGAGCACGGTATCATCAGGGTAGTGGTCACCACGTTCCAGGCCGTGTCCGGGACCGGTAAGAACGCCGTCGAGGAGCTGTCCCGACAGGTGAGGCAGATAGAGGAGGGTGAGCCGGTGACCGCCGAGGTCTACCCCCACCAGATCGCCTATAATGCCCTGCCACATATCGACGTCTTTGGAGAGGACGGCTACACCAGGGAAGAGATAAAGATGATCGAGGAGACCCGCAAGATAATGGGAGAGCCGGGGATGGCGATTACCGCCACCACCGTCCGCATCCCGGTCTTCGTCGGTCATAGCGAATCGGTCAACATCCAGTTCGGTAACCCAATCGAACCCGGCGCGGCAAGGGCGTTGCTGGAGAAGGCGCCAGGGGTGGAGGTCTTCGACGACCCCCAATCCGATAAGTACCCCATGGCCATCCACTGCGAGGGGAAAGACCCCTCCTACGTCGGCCGGATACGAGTGGACCACTCCGCCCCCAACGCTTTGAACCTGTGGATAGTAAGCGATAACCTGCGCAAGGGAGCGGCTCTGAATGCGGTTCAGATCGCCGAACTCCTCCTGGATTGAGTCCTGCCCGGCGTAACGGAGAACGGAGCCTGACGCTTATGGAAAACCCTCTTCCTCCCGGCCCGGTCGGACCCTCGTGCTACGCGCACCCGGGCCTGCCGGCCGTCGCGAGGTGCGTCGCTTGCGGTCGCTATCTCTGTGCGGGCTGCCGCGTCATAGTGGGTAACCGGAGCTACTGCTCGTGGTGCGCGGCGACACCGGCACCGTACGGCTACCCTCCTCCCGCCGCCCCTCCCGTGGCGTACAGGCGCCCCAGGGAGATTTTCTTCCCAAACGCGCCGTGGGGAATTGGCGAGGCCCTTATCATCTTCTTTATCGCCCTCGTTTCGACTTCCGTCGTAAGCATTGTCCTGTTCGCTTTTCTAAACTCGGTCGCCGACACGACAACCGCCATCTTCGTGCTTGTCTTCCTGTCCAGCACCATCATGTACAGCATACTGCTGGGTGGGACCTTCTACTCGGTCAAGGTTCGGCACGGCAGCGACTATACCGCGCTGGGGTTGAAGCTGGATGGCATTGGAAAAGGCATCGCCATGGGCGTTGGGCTGGGGATTCCCCTGTTTATCGGGGCGGTGGTTCTTGCTTACCTTTCCCAGTACGTCCTTGAGCCAACCAACACCGACTACCTGAGCAAGTCCGTATCAGAGATGTCCCGGGGAGCGGTCAACGCCGGCCTTATCGTCCTCTTCGTCTTTACCCTGGTGATCCTGGCGCCTGTTTGCGAGGAGATCTTCTTCCGCGGGTACCTGTACCCGGCCCTTCGAAACCGGATGAACAAGCAGCCGGCGATGCTGGTGAACGGACTCATGTTCGCCGCCGCCCACTTCGACGTGTTCGGGTTTCTCCCCAGGTTCCTGCTCGGCTACGGCCTTTGCTGGATATATGATAAGGACCACACGCTGGGAGGACCGATAGCCGGTCATGCGCTTTACAACGGTCTGATACTCCTGATCAGCGGAGTCTGGCAGCTTTTCTGAGGGAGCGGCACTGAGGGGCGACTCTCAGTCGCCCTCTGCCCCTTTAGAAATATTCGGTCCTCTTTGATATGATACCAGCAACCGGTTGCGCTCTTGCTGAGTATTCCGGTTGAATAAGTGTAATATCTTACCCGGGAGGAGAATTGAGTACTAACAAACTGGTTGCCATCGCGGTAAAGATTGCTGTTGTCGTCGCGGTCCTGGCGGTGCTCTCCGGTGGTTGCGGGGGGCCCGCCGCTGATGTCGATGTCGAAAAGGTCGGCCCCCGGTCGATCGAGGAGGTTGTTACCGTTGCTGGAAGCCTCCAGGCTTCCAGCCCCACTCAGGTTATTCCGCAGGTCTACGGATCGGTCGCGGCGGTGTTCGTACAGGATGGCCAGGAGGTAGCCGCGGGCCAGACGCTTGTCCAGCTCGACACCTCCGACCTCGACCAGGCGCTCCTCGCCGCCAGGGCGAGCCTGGAGTCCACCCAGTCTCTGGCCAGCATGTTCAACAGTCTCTCCTCGAGCGCCGGGAGCATCGGGAGTTCGGCCAACGCGGCCCTTGCCAGCGTTGACGCCGGCGTTGCCGGGCTCTACGAGATTGAGAAGGCGCTGATACCTGTTCTGCCCGAGGAGTACCGGCTGGCGGCGCTCCAGGCGGTTGAAAACTCCTATGCCGGCTACCAGACATCTGTGGCCAGCAGGCCGCCCGTGTCCACCGGCGGTGGCGGTGGAGTGAGCACCGGCGCGCAACAGGCCGCCGCCAACAAGTCCATCGAGAATGCGGAGAAGAACCTGGAGGCGGCCACGATAGCCGCCCCGGTGGCGGGCACGTTGGTGAGCGTCACAAACGGCGGAGCGTCCCTGGAGAGCATGATGGGAACCATGATGAGCAGCTTCAGCAGCATGATGCCATCAGGGCTTGACATCTCCTCCCTATCCGGGCTCTCCTCCAGCATGAGCGGAATGGGCATGGCCAGCGGCGGCCCGCTGGTGCCCGGTTCCTACATAATGCCGGGCACTCCCATATACACCATCGTTAACCTCAAAAGCATGAGCATTATCGCCAAGGTGGACGAGGCGGATATCGCGTCGATAGATGAAGGTCAGGCCGCGACCATCTCCCTGGAGGCGTACCCGGACGATGATATCACCGGCACCGTAACTCATGTCGCCGACACCGCGACCACCAACGAGGCCGGCGCTACCGCGTTCGACGTCACCATCCAGATGGAACCCACCGAGTTCAACCTGAAGATCGGCATGACCGGTACCGCCAACGTGGTCGTCGCCTCCAAGAAGGCCGCCACCGTCGTCCCGGTGGAAGCCCTGGTAGAAAAGGACGGCAACAACTTCGTCTTCAAGGTTGTTGATGGAAAAGCGCGACTAACCGAGGTGAAAATCGGCCTGGTCACCGAGGACAAGGTCGAGATAGTCGAAGGGGTCGTGACAGGGGACACTGTGGTCTTCAAGGGGGTCGAGAAGCTAAAGGACGGCCAGAAGGTCAAGCCCAAGAGCTGACCGTGCCTGGCACCACGCTTAGACATCGCCACCCAAACGGTGCCTGGCTCAGGTCTGTATGGCCACCAGGTGGGGTCAGTGCCTTAAAGCGGTGGTTAAAGACTATACGTATGGAGACAAGGCCTGAACCCTCCCTCATAGACAATCATCGGTCAGACAACCTCGCAATCCCCGAGCTGGTGTCGTTGGAACACCCACCCAAACCAACACCCCACTATGCAACAGCCCGCGGCGTGACCCCTCCATCCTCAAGCAAAAGGCGGTACCGATGCCGGCAAGATGCCGGCGCTACAAGGGAGATGTTATGCAACTGCCCAGGGGGATAGAATGACGCACTGGTGCCTGTCACCAGTGCGTCACAAATGGCGGTACCGATGCCGGCAAGATGCCGGCGCTACAGGGGAGACATTGTGCAACAGCCACAATGCGTCAGCCTGGGGCGAGAAAAATGCGCCACTGGTGCCTGGCACCATTGGCGCATTCCTTCGCTACAATCAAAGTTCGGTGCGGCCGTCCATGGCGCGGCCGAGGGTTACTTCATCGGCGTACTCGAGATCTCCCCCCACCGGCAGCCCGCTCGCAATCCTGGTAACCTTCACTCCCAGGGGCTTTATCAACTGGGCAAGGTACAGTGCCGTTGCCTCCCCCTCCGCGTTGGGGTTCGTGGCGACGATTATCTCGATTACGGAGCCTCCCCGGAGCCTCTCCACGAGCTCCCGGAACCTTAGCTCCTCGGGACCGATCCCGTCTATCGGTGAGATGGCCCCCCCCAGGACGTGGTACCTGCCCCTGAACCTGCCTGTTCGCTCGATAGCCAGAACATCCTTCGGCTCCTCCAACACACAGATCAGAGAGCTTTCCCTGCGCTCATCCAGGCAGATGCCACAGGTTTCCTCCTCGGAGATGTTGAAGCAAATAGAACAAAACCGTATCTTCTCCTTGAGGTCAACCACCGCCCGGGCAAGCTCCATCGCTTCTCTGCGGGGGGTTGACAGGAGGTGGAAAGCGATCCTCTGCGCGGACTTGGGGCCTATTCCCGGAAGGCCGCACAACTTTTCTATCAGGTTCTCCAGTGGAGCCGCGTAGAAGGCCATGGCCGCTTCAAAGGCCCGGTATGCCCAGGCCTCCGGTGAGCCCTCCCATTCGCTCCTCGGCCAGCGCGCTCGACTGCTCCAGGGCGCCGCATACCGCAACCAGCACCAGGTCCTCGAGCATGCCGACATCCTCGGGATCGACAACCTGGGGGTCTATGCTTATGCTCTTGATTCCCTGCTGCCCGTCGGCGACGACCTTCACCATCCCGCCTCCGGCGGAGTACTCGACGGTCTCCTGGGCCAGCGACTCCTGGGCCTCGGCCATCTGCTTCTGTACCTGCTGAAGCTGCTTCATCATCCCCTGGGCGCCTTTCGGGCCCTTGGGAGCCTTCGGATAGTACTTGCCCTTGGACATGCTACCCCTTCCCGCTTTTCTTGTGTTCGACTATCTCTCCGCCGAACTGCTCCTCGATGCGTTTCACCGCTTCACGGGATCCACTCTCTACGTCGTTCTTCGGCGCGTCCTTCGGCGGCTCCTTTTCCTCGCGGGGCTCTTCGGTGGGCCCCACGTTTCGCCCTTCACTTTCAGCCGTTTGGCCACCAACCCTTTCCCGGGGGGCCTCCACGGCCTCCGGTTCCCGCCTCCCGGGCGCCGGCTCCCTTGCCTGCAGGCTCATCAGCCTGATGCTGACCGGTTCGCCGATAAGTCTCGACCACGTTTCCTCCACTATGCCCATATCGCCCGAATCCTTAAGGAGATCCATCTGGAATGAGGCATCCTCCGGGAACCCCAGGACGATCTCCCCTCCCGATACCTCCTGTATCCTGGCCCTGGTGAGAATAGCGTAAAGCCTCATCTGTCCCCGCTTCTTGAACTCGGCGAGCACCGCCGTCCACGACCTTCTGGCATTATCCCGGCCCGTACTTCCGGGTTGCCTGTCCTGCCGTGGCTCCTCCTTTTCCGTGGCTCCAGCCTTCGGCTTCTTCTCTTCCCCGGCGCTCTCCCCGCTCCCTTCACCCCCGGCGGCGGGTTTGGCTCTATCCTCCCGACGAGCCGGGGACACGTCCGTGTACGGGGGGCCTTCCACCGGCTCGCTCGCGGCCCGCGGCACGGGGGCGACCTGGCCAACCGCTTCTCCGCCAGGGGCTTCCATCTTCCTCTCTATCTCGCCAATGCGAAACTCGAGGCCCTCGAGGGAGATGTCGGCGTCCAGCTTCGTCGCCTTGACAAGCGCGCACTCGATATCCAACCTGGGATTCTCACTCCACCTCATCTGACGGTGCGTGTCTCCCAATCGCTCCATCAGCTTCATGACCTCGAAGCGCCGGAGCCTGTTGGACTGCTCGGCCAGTCGCTGGTAATGCTCCTCCGTCGCCTCCACTATCTCCTCCGGCTTCGCCGCGTTCTGGATGAGGAAAAGGCACCTCAGGTGTGAGATGAGCGACCCAACGAACCTTCGCGGGTCCTTCCCCGCGTCTACAATCCTGCCTACGAGTGCGAGTGCCCCCGGGGTTTCCCTCTCGGCTATCAGGTCCACCATCTCAAAGGTGAGGTCGGTTTCGACCTCCCCCAGTATCTGCGCGAGTTGCTCCTGGGTCACCCTCTCGCCGGTGAAGTTGGATATCTGGTCGATTACACCAATCGCGTCCCTTACCGAGCCGTGGGCATGCTCCGCTATCATGCCCAGAGCCTCCGGCTCAATATCGATCTCCTCGTGGGAGGCGATCTTCTCCAGGAGGTGAGATATCTCCTTGGTGGGAACCAGGCTGAACCCGAACCTCTGGCACCGCGATATGATCGTTGGAAGCAGTTTATGTGGCTCAGTTGTCGCCAGGACGAAGACGACGTGCCCCGGCGGCTCCTCCAGGGTCTTCAAAAGCGCGCTTGAGGCCTCATTGGTCAACTGGTGCACCTCGTCGATAATATAGACCTTGGTTCGCAAGGCCGTCGGGGCGTACGGTATCTTCTCCAGGAGCTCTCTTATCTCGTCAATCCTTCTGTTGCTTGCGGCATCTATCTCGATGACGTCCAGCGCGTTCCCCCGGGATATGGAAACACATGCCTCACAGGTATTGCACGGCGTCGCGGTGGGGCCTTCCTCGCAGTTGATCGCCTTGGCCAGGATTCGCGCCGTACTGGTTTTTCCGGTGCCTCGCGGCCCGGAGAACAGGTAGGCATGCACCACCCTGCCCCCCGACAGTGCGTTTGCCAGCGTGTCAGTCACGTGACGCTGTCCCACCACCTCATTGAGTAACTGGGGGCGCCACTTTCGGTATAAGGAAATGTGCTCCATCGGTCTCCCGTTCACTGGCTGGCCGGGTCTATCCACTCCGTTCGAAATAAAGTGACTGTGCACCCACCTTCGACCCCCCGAGTCGGGTTCCACCCCCGCAGCCAGCTCCAACCAGGTTGCTCCGCGGCACACGAAAGTCTTTGCTTACCGCTGCTTCCTCCCGGACCTGACGGAGTTCACAAGTTTCCGTTGCGTGGGACCCAGCCTTCAACACCGCTTACCGGAGCGGTCACACCGGCCCTAAGGGACCTCCGGTGGGAATTCGGTCCCGCTGTAGCGGATTGCGGGTACAGGGCACCGCTAACTCCCCACCTAGCACAGTCACGTACAGTATACCGCTTGGCGATTTATCGAGTCAAAAAGGCCCACGCCTATCGCAAGTCGCCGCGTCCTCCGGGCCTGTCCACCCGCACACACGGCTCCATTCACGGCTCAACATGCTTTTCGCCTCCCTTGCTACTGTCCCGTCTCATAAGTACGGTGATGCACCGAGAGCGTCGGTGCGCCGCGCCGGCAAGGCGCGCGACCTAGTCGTACTCTCTGAGTACGTCGCAGGGAGCGGAACGCAGCAGGAGCGGATGCAGCGGCGTTCGAATGCCATTGTATTTGTGAGACGGGGCACTGGGATATAATACTCACAGTCGGAACCCGGGTTTCCGCCGTGCGCGGAGAGCCGTTGAGCCGGTGCTATCTACGGGGACGGAGTGTCTCCATGACAAACACACTCCGGGAGGACCGTTGAAGTTATTCAGGAAGGGCAGCAGCGGCCGTGAGGTCAGGGATATACAGGGCCGCCTCCTGGCCGCCGGATTCCTGGTCGATGACTGCGACGACTTCCGGCGGAGTTATTTCGGTGAAACGACCGACCAGGCGCTCCGCGGTTTCCAGCAACAGAGGGGCCTTATTGCCGACGGCATCGTAGGCCCTGACACCTGGAAGTCCCTGGTGGACGCCAGCCGCTCGCTTGGCAACCGGTTCCTCTACCTCCGTGAGCCGCCACTCAGGGGAGACGACGTGGCCGACCTCCAGCGCCGCCTCAACGCCCTGGGTTTCTACAGCGGCAAGGAGGACGGAATCTTCGACGACGACGCGGCGGTGGCGGTCGAGCAGTTCCAGCGCAACAGCGGTCTTCCCGTCGACGGCATCGTGGGGACCAGTACTGTCGAGGCGCTGGTTCGGCTCTCGCGGGTGACCAAGCCCTCCAGTGTCGCTCCCGTGCGCGAGTCAGAGAAGGGGCTTCCCACCGGTGGAATCACCGCGAGGCGTGTCATGCTGGACGCCGGTCACGGCTACCCTCCCGACCCCGGCGTGACCGGCCCGGCCGGCCTCCGGGAGAGCGACGCCGCCGAGCGGATCGTTGAACTCCTGGGCCGGAAGCTGGTTGAGCACCAGGCGGTGGTTATCTACTCCAGGAGGCGAGGGGAGTACCTGACCGAAGGAGAACGCGCGTCTCGGGCCAACGAGCAATCGGTCGAGCTCGTTCTCTCGATTCACATGAACTCATCGGCCGACCCCAGGGCAGGCGGCGCGTCATCGTACTACTTCGCCAGCGGCAACTACCACTCCCCATACGGGTACCGGCTCGCCAACCACGCACAGGACGAGCTGGTCAGCTCCTTCGGGTTCCGTGATTGCCGTGCCCACGGAAGGGCGTTTCCTCTTCTGCGGGAAACCCGGATGCCGGTGGTCATTATCGAGCCCGCGTTTATAACCAACCCCGGCGAGGAGGCGATGCTCACGGACGATTCCTTCGTCAACTCTGTCGCCGACGCGATCTTCGAGGCAACCCTCAAGTACTTTCTGGGCATCAAATCCCCCGCCGAGAAGTGATCTCCCCGCCACTCGGTCTCCCCCCGCAGCACCGCCGCGTACGGCGCGGCGGCCCGGGAAGCATCATCATCACTGTTGAAGGAGCTAAATCTGTGGTATATGATTTGTCCATGTGATTGCGGCCGGTAGACACTCGTTGCGGACCGGGGGCGGCCGGAAGCAAACGGTAACTTATGGAAAGGTGCTCCTTTGGGCTTCTGGGAGAAAGACCTGCGGGTCAGGATAACCGCAACCCTGGTACTCCTTGTGGTCATTGCCCTTGGCGCTGCTCTTGTTATCTCCCATGTGCTGGTAAACCGTATCATCCGGGCCAACATCGAGGAATCCATGGCCGATTCGGCGGAGCTTACCAGGGACCTCCTGGGCGTCGCCCTGGAGCACCGAAGGACCCGGACGGAACTGCTGGTCAGCACCATTGAGCGCTCCTTGAGCCTCGATCCCCAGGTTATGCTCAACACTCTGACCACCTTCATGGAGTACTGGCCCATCGGCGAAGAGGCGGTAATCCTGGACGCGGGGGGTAACGTCATCACGGGGACCAACGATCTCCCGGAGATGGGCAACGCGACCGGCACCTCCTGGTTCGACGCCGCCCTTACCAGTAAGCTTGCCTTCACCTACGTCTACGAAGACGAGGAGCTTGCCCGGCTGCACCTCGAATCCGCGAGCCTGGCCGTAACCTTGCCGCTGGTCATCTCGGGCAGGCAGATGTACGCGGTCCTCTTCACGTCGTTGACGGACATCCGGGAGGCCATCACCAGCGTCCACATCAAGGACACCGGCCACGGCTTCCTTGTCGACGCGAGAGACGTGATCATCGCCGGCTACCTGTTCACCCGGGCGGTGAAAGCCCCCGGCAAGGAGCAGGACGAGGTCCAGGCGATCTCCAGCAAGGTCGTCTGGGGGAGAAGCCACACCCCCTCCCTGAAAATCGACTACGGGGGGACCGGCTACCTGGTCACCTATACCACTGTTGCCCAGTCGTCCGCACACGACGTCAAGCTCGATTGGGCCGTCGGCGTCATCGTCCCCACCAACGAGGCCTACGCCCCCGCCAGGCTTGTTACCTGGGCCTTGCTTGCATTGACCGCGGTCATCATCGTCTGCGCGATCTTCGCCGCCGTTCTCCTTGGCTTGAGCATAACCAGGCCGATCAACGAACTGGTCGCCGCCGCGGAGCGGATTGGTTCCGGCGACCTGACCGGCGACGTTATCGTTCGCACCAGGGACCAGGTCGGGGCCCTGGCCGGTGCCATTCTTCGCATGCGCGATTACCTGCGCGGCACCCTTGGCGAAGCGGGCTACAGCGCGGACAAGATGTCCATGCTCGCGGAGGAGCAGTCCGCCGCAACCCGGGACATGTTCTCCAACACAGAGGAGATAGCGGATTCGGTGGTGGTGCTTGCCAGGAACATGGAGGCGCAGATCCAGAAAATCAGGAAGATCATGGACTCCATGATCTTCACGCCCGGGGCTCTCCCGCCTGAGCTTCCCCCCCTTGAGGAAATCAGGGAGCTTCTCCAGGAGAGCGAGATCCTGGCGGAGGTAGGAGGCGACAAGATGGTAGAGATAGCATCCGCGTCCCAGGACCAGCGAGCCGCTGCGCGTGACATTTCAGCCGCCGCCCGTAGGCTCTCGGAGATCTCGCTGGAGCTCAAGGAGATGGTCCGGCGGTTCAAGGTCCAAACCTAGTGCCCCGTCTCATAAATACTATGGCATTCGAACGCCTCTGCATCCACACCGGCTGCGTTCCGCTCCCTCGGCGTACTACGGGAGTACAGCCTCGGTCACGCGCCTTGCCGGAGCGGCGCATCGACGCTCTCGGTGCGTCACAGAACTTATGAGACGCGACACTGGTAAGTTCTTAAATCACTGTCCTGCCGTGGTTTATCGAGCTCACCTCCACCTCGCCGGTGGAGGTGTTAAACCGGACCGTCCTCCCGTAGTTCCCGCCCGTGTCCTCCCCTATCAGGGGAACTCCCATCTCCTTCAACGCCTGCTTTACCGCCTCCACGTTACGTGCCCCTATGTGCCAGGGTTTGGGGTTCTCTTCGGACCCATCGCCTCGGCTGCCGGGTCCCAGTATCTCGAACATCTGTGAGCCGCCCACTATCTTGCACCGGAGGTTTCTAAGCCTGGCCCCCCTTCTGACCAGTTCGTCCACCAGGAATCTCACAGCGGTGTCGGCGAACTTGGCGGGATTCCTCTCTCTCTCCTTGCCCCTGCTCTCAGGCAACATGACGTGGGCCAGCCCGCCGACCTTCTTGTAAGGGTCGAACATGGCGATCGCCACGCACGAGCCCAGGCCGAAACTCGCCATAACCACCGAGTTGTTGGAAGTTTTAAGCTCCGCGACTCCTACGCTCTCCAGCTCATTCAAGTGGTACCCCCAACCGCTCCAGTATAATCGCGAGAGTCCCGATGTTCGGGAAAAGAATCAGGTGCCCCTGTATTTTTATACCCGATATCCGGAAGTCGGTTTCCACCACCATGACATAGTCCTCGGTGGCCGCCAGATCCACCAGTACGTAATCGATGATCGCCCCCGCCATGTCCATGGCGAAGCCGGGAACCGACGGTTTGAAGAACAGGTTGGTAAGCTGCCCCAGCGCGTTCAGGTAAGCCCCGGAGAGGATACTGCCCGTTTCCTGCAGGGCGGACCTCTTCACCATCACTTCTTCCTCGCTCGACAGGCCACCCTTGACCATCAGCCCCGCCAGCGACCACGCACTCTCTTTCTCCAGGAGCATCAGTATGCTCCCCGCGCATTCACCGATTATCTTGAGGTAGACACCCGCGACGGGTGTTTCCGGCCCCCCCACCAGGTCGGGCACGCTTGCCAATGGTAGTATGCTGGCCCTGGGAACCGACAGGTCCACCTTCTTGTTGACCATCTGCGAAAGCGCGATCCCCGCGTTCCCCGCGCCTATGTTACCGACCTCCCTCAGAGCGTCGATCTGCAGGTCGTTAAGCGGTAGACCCCCTCGCTCTCCCCTCATCCACGCCTTCCTCTCCGGCTTTACGGTCAGCCTACATCAAGCTTGGTATATCCAGTATCAACGCAACGCGGCCGTTGCCGAGTATCGTAGCGCCCGCGAACCCGTCGACCCTCTTGAGGAACTTGTCCAGCGTGCTGATAACGATCTCCTGCTGGCCGATAAGCGAGTGTACCCCCAGCGCTATAAGCCTCGGCCCGATCTCGGTTACCACCACCGGGAACGGCTTCGACCCGTTCAGGACCCTGTCGCACTCCAGAAGACCGTCCAGGCGCAGCAGGGGTATCGTCTCTTCGCGCAGGAATATCGCCTCGTGGTTCCTTATTGTCTTGATCTCCACTGCTTCCACCACGTGAGTCTCGCGCACCGTACCCAGCGGGATAGCGTACGTCTCTCCCGAAATCTCTACCAGTAACGCCTGCACGATCGCCAGCGTAAGCGGCAGCTTCAGCGTTATCTTTGTGCCGACCCCCGGGGTTGTCTCGACAATCACGAATCCCCCCAGGGACTCGGCCTTGGACTTAACCGCGTCCATGCCCACCCCGCGGCCTGAAACCCCGCTGACCTCATCGGACGTCGAGAAGCCCGGTATCGATATAATCCTCAGGATATCTTCGTTTGAGAGCTGGCTCCTCTCGTCTTCCCCTATCAGCCCTTTCTGCAGTGCCCTGTCGAACGTCTTCTCCGTGTCCATTCCCTCCCCGTCATCATCCACCTCGATGGCGACATAGTTGCGGTCACGGTATGCCGACAGCCTTATCGTCCCCTGTGCGGGCTTCCCTTTCTCCAGGCGCTTCTCGGGAACGTCTATCCCATGGTCCACCGCGTTGCGCAACATGTGGATAAGGGGGTCGCTTATCTCGTCGAGTATGGTCCGGTCAAGCTCGATCTCCTTCCCCTCGATTGCGAACTTGACGTCCTTGCCCTGCGACTTCGCCAGGTCTCGCATCATGCGGGGGAAGCGGTTGAACACGTGCTCCACCGGGACCATCCTGGTCTTCATCACCTCGTCCTGAAGCTCCGCTGTAAGACGAGCCGTCTGGTCGAGCGCCTCCCGTAACTCTGCCGACTCGAATCCCGACACAATCTCGGAAAGCCGCGTCCGGTTTATCACCAGCTCGCCAACCAGGTTCATCAGGACATCCAACCGGGCAATGTTCACCCTGACGCTCTGGGTCTTCTTGGCGACAGTCATCCTCGTCCTGTCGTCGGTCCTGGCCGCCTCCTTGACCTCCCCCTTGAGCCGGGGCTCCGCACTGGGCTCCAGCAGGGTTTCTGCCGTCACGTCTGATATCTCCGCGATGGCAAGAAGTGACTTCTCCACCTTCTCCTTGGGCTCTCGGGTCGCGATCGTCACCTGAAACTCATTCCCGAACTTCTCGTCCTCCAGTTCCTCCACCGGGGGCAGCGACGCCAGCACCTCGCCGAACTGGGCAAGTTTCTTAAACACCATGAACACCCGGACGGACTTCAGCAGGCACTCGCTATCGAGTTCCACCTTCAACCGAAGTACGCTCGTTTCCGGAACCTCCTGGTACCTGAGCCTGTCCTCCTCACCCAGCACCAGCTCCGATACCGCTTCCTTCTCTGCCGGCTCCGGTTCCACCAGGGGCGTCTCTTCCGGGGCGGCCGGCTGCTCCGCCCGACTGTCCGCGGTCTTTTCCTCGGGCTCGCGGTCGGGCTCCTCCTTTACGGCGGAGGCCTCCTTGCGCCGAGCGTCCCGCGTCCCGTCTTCCCCCGTGACTTCCGTTTCCCGCGGAGATGTCAGGCCTTCGACTATCGCCCTGATCTCCGATACCAGTGAACTGAAATCAATCTGCTCCGGCCTGTCCTCCGCTATAGCGTAGATTATCGAACCCAGCGTATCGAAGCAGGCGAAAAGCGTGTCCACCACGTCGGTGGTGACCGAGCAATCTCCGTTGCGCAGGTGCTCCAGGAGGTTCTCCATCTCATGCGCCAGCTCGGTAAGCTGGTCGTACCCCATCGTCGCGGACATTCCCTTCAGCGTGTGTGCTGAGCGGAATATCTCGGTCACTACGTCGATGTTCTCCGGGTCGCTCTCCAGTTGCAGAAGGAACTTGTTGAGCGAGTCCAGGTGCTCCTGGGCCTCCGTTATGAAAAGTTCTTTATACTGGGAGATATCCATCTCCATGGACGAGTTCCTCCATACAGGTCTCTACACCATGTTAACTATCGCGCCGGCGATCTTCTCCACCGGCAGCACCTCCAGCGCCAGGTTCCGCTCTACCGCCGCCCGTGGCATCCCGTAAACCAGGCAGGTTTCCTCGTTCTGGGCGATTGTTTCTCCCCCCGCGTCACGAATCATGCCCATCCCCATCGCCCCATCGTTACCCATCCCCGAGAGCAGCACGCCAATCGACTTCGATCCGAAACGCCTCGCCGCGCTCTCCATCGTTACGTCAATAACCGGACTCGCGCTGTGTCGTGCCACTGTGGGCATCAGCCTCGCTCGCACCCGTCCTCCTCCTATTCCCTCGAAGGCCAGGTCCTGCTCGCCCGGAACCACCAGGGCTTTACCTTCCGCTATCTCCTCTCCCTGCTCCGCCTCCTTCACGCTTATCCTCGACTTGGAATTAAGCCTTTCCGCGAACGAGCCGGTGAACGGCCCCGGCATGTGTTGCACGATTACAATCGACGCGGGAAGTTCTGCCGGTAACGCCGGCATTATCTCCGCCAGCGCCATTGGGCCCCCCGCGGACGCGCCCACGATAACGATGCGGCCGCCCCTTGCGGCTTTCCTTCTCAACTTGACCGTCTTCGGCGCCTTCGCCTTGCGCGCCCTTTCCCATATCTCCTTTGCCCTCGAGCTCGCCGCCGCTTTGATCTTCCAAATGACGTCTTCCCTCACCTCGTTGACCGAGAAGGGAAACTGGGACGGCTTGGCGATAAAGTCAACGGCGCCGAGCTCCAGGGACCTCAGCGTCGGGGGCGCCCCTTTCTTCGCCAGCGCCGACAGCATCACCACCGGTCGTGGCGTCTTCTTCATTATGTACTCCAGCGCGGATATCCCGTCCATCTCGGGCATATGGATATCCATTGTGACAACGTCGGGATCGAGTTTCTGGGTTAGTCTAATCGCCTCTATGCCGTCGCGCGCCAGCCCGGCAACCTCCATCTCCGGGTCCTTGGATATCATGTCCGACAGCATCTGGCGAACCAGTGCGGAGTCGTCGACTATAAGGACGGATATTTTCTTTCCGTCACCTCGCGCCCCTGGATTGTCCATTACTCCTCGTTCTGAAGCGCCTTGCGGACCGCTTCCACCACCTTGGACGGTTGGAACGGTTTGATGATAAAGTCCTTCGCCCCTGCCTCCAGCGCCTCGACCACCAGCGGCTGCTGGCCCATCGCGCTGCACATCAGCACTCTCGCCCCGGGGTCTATCTTCATGATGTTACGCACGGCTTCAATTCCGTCCATCTCGGGCATTACTATGTCCATAGTGACAAGGTCGGGGCGCAGTTCCGCATACTTCTTCACCGCTTCAACCCCGTTCTCCGCTTCCCCTATCACCTCGAAGCCGTCTTTACCGAGGATGTCCTTGATCATCATCCTCATGAAAAGAGCGTCGTCAACGATCAGAACAGTTGGAGCCATTAGCTTCTTCCTCCCTTGCCCGCGGCGGAACCAACATCTCGTGAACCTCTCATTATCAATCTCCCTCGGACTGTGTGCCCCGCTCCTCTTCGCCGGCCGCTTCAATTTCGCCGATGCCGCTGCGCTCCTCCTCGGAGAGAACCCTGTCCACATCCAGTAGTATCAACAGCCGGTCGTCAAGTTTTACGACCCCCCTGATGAACGACGCCTCGATATCTCCGGTGGTCAACGTCGGACTGGCCTCCACGTCCTCCATGCGGATGTTTATCACCTCCGGCGTGTCGACAACAAGTCCCACCTTGACGTCCCGCGCCTCCACCACCACTATCCTGGTCTTGGAGGTCCGGTCGCTCGTCTCGATCCCCAGGCGCGAAGCAAGGTCTACCACCGCCACTATCTTGCCGCGGAGGTTGATGATGCCTTCCACGAACTCCGGCGCCCTCGGCATTCTGGTAACGTCCACCAAGGATATCACGCCTTCTACCTTCTTCACGTCGACCCCGAACTCCTCACGGCCTACCTTAAAGGCGACAAGTTGCATTTCCCGGTTTAACGCGAATCTCTTATCGTCATCCATCACGCCTCCCAGCGGATTAACTGGTCTTGACTCCCTCGATGAGCCCTTTCAGCCTGTCGGCGGTCTGCGCCAGTTCCGCGGCCGCCGCCGATATCTGCTGCATTGATGCAGTTTGCTCTTCTATGGTAGCGGAAACTTCCTCTGTGCTTGACGCCGACTCCTCTGATATGCACGCCACCCCGCTTATTATCTCCACGACCTTGTTGCTGCCCTCGGCGATGCTGGCGGTCGCCTCGGATATCGCGTTGGTTTCCGCGCCTATCGTTTCAACCGCTTCGCTGGTACGCCGAAGAGAGTCCCCCGCCTCGCTCACCACCGACGCTCCCTCGCCGGCCTCCCTGGTGCTTTCCTCCATTGAAACCGCGGTTTCGTTGATGGTCCTCTGTATCTCCCGTATGATCCCCGCGATCTGGTTGGCTGCCCTGGCGGACCCTTCCGCGAGCTTCCGCACCTCGCCCGCGACCACCGCGAAGCCCTTTCCGTGCTCTCCCGCGCGGGCGGCCTCGATCGCGGCGTTCAACGCCAGCAGGTTGGTCTGATCGGCGATGTTGGTTATAACGTCGACGATAAGACCGACCTGTTCAGACCTCTCTCCCAGCTCTCTCACCGACTGCGCGCTTTCCCCCGTGATTCTAACCAGGCTTGTCATCTTCCCCATCGCCCGCTCGACCGACTCGGCTCCTTCCCCTACGGTGATCCTCGCCTCCAGACTGTACTTCGCCACCTCGCTCGTCGCCTCGGCCACGCGTTCTATCTCCTCCGCAATCTGACTAATAGTCGAGGATGCGATCATTATGGAGCTGACCTGGTCCTCCGCCCCCCTGGCCAGGCTGTTTACCGCCGATGCCGTGGTCTGTACCGCGTCACTGGTTTCCTTCGCCACCGATGCCATCACTGTGCTGGAGCCCGCCACCTCCTCGGACACGCCGTGCATCTCTTTCACCAGGCTCCTGAGCGATTCGAGCATCTCGTTCAGCGCCTCGGACATCGGCGCCAGCTCCGATCGCTCGCCTATCTCTACATCCTCACTGAAGTCGTGCCTGACAAGCCTGCGGGAGAACTCCTCGAGGCGCTCCAGCGGCCTTACGTACATCGTCACCGCGGCGTATCCGGCGACAACGATTGCCAACACGCCCGCCACAAACCCGAGCCCCGCTCCAGCCAGCCAGCTGCCCACGGTCTTGTCGGGCACCAGCAACACCACGAATAGCAAGCCCGTGGCTACCGCCGCCGGCAACGAAAACAAGGTAGTGCGCAGGAGGAACCTACGGCTCATGGGCAACCGTTTCCACCAACTTACGACCCCTTGCTTCTCCTTACTGTCTTCGTTACCCACGGAAGCCCCCCCTCGATTCCTCTTTGGTCGGCTGCTCGTCTCTCAAGGCTTGAAACCTTCCGTCAGCGAAATACTCACGTTGTCGGTTTCCGATAGTATCTCCCGTATCATGCCAGAGGTCTGCTCGGCGGATCGCTTCGAGTTCTCCGCGAGGTTACGCACCTCGTCAGCCACTACCGCAAAGCCCCTTCCATGCTCTCCCGCGCGGGCCGCCTCGATGGCGGCGTTCAGAGCCGGGAGGTTGGTCTGGTCCGCTATTTCCGTTATTACGTCAATTATAATGCCTATCCGGGTAAATCGCTCCCCTAATCCCCGCATTAGTGCCCCGTCTCACAAATACAATGGCATTCGAACGCCGCTGCATCCACACCGGCTGCGTTCCGCTCCCTCGAAGTACTACAGAAGTACGTCTCGGTCACGCGCCTTGCCGGAGCGGCGCACCGACGCTCTCGGTGCGTCACCGTACTTATGAGACGGGACACTTGCTGCTCGGAGTTCTTGGCCGAATCACATATGTCCCTCATTACACCGACCGCTTCCTCTACCGCCGCTCCTTCCCGATCCACCATCTCCGCGGCGGTGTTGCTCTGCATGGACGTTGGGACTGTAAGCGCCACCCATGCCCTTCTGGCAACGTCAACCATTGGCACCGCCCGCCCCGCGCTCCGGGCTTCCTGCCGTGTGCCGGTATATCCTCTCGCGGGGGAAAGCCGGGTTGAACAGGCTCCCCGCCTCCTGACCCAGCGTCTCGGACTTTCCCAGCACCAGGTACCCTTCATGGAGTATCTCCGAGGAAATGCCCTCAATAATCCTTCTCTGTACATCCCTGCCGAAGTAGATCAAGACGTTGCGGCAGAGAACCAGGTCGAAGCGCCGTTTCTGGTTGTCCCCCAGCAGGTTCAGTTCCTCTAACTTTACCGTGCGCCTCACCCGCTCCCGCACGCGGTACACGCGACCCCGGGGTGTTTCGGTGGTCTCGAAGTACTCCTTGATGTCCATGTCCTCAAGCATGTCCACCTTGGAGTACTCCCCCTTCCTCGCGGCTCTGATGCTCTCCAGGTCAATGTCGGACCCCAGTATCCTGACATTCCACCTGCCCTCCTCGGCGCCCAGCCTATGGTCGATCAGCATCGCCAGTGAGTACGGCTCCTCTCCGGTGGCACAACCCGCGCTCCAAACCCTGATGGTCCTGCTCCCTATGACCTCCTTCGCCCTGAACAGCGTTGGCATTACCTCGTCGCGGATCTTCAGGTACACGTCCTTGTCCCGGAAGAACTGGGTGACGTTTATCGTTAGCTCATTCATCAGTCTCGTATACTCCTCCGGGTCATTCTTCAACACCCGAAGGTACGCCAGGTAGTCGGCCGCCCCTGTTGCCCTCAGGCGAACCGCCACCCTGCGCTTCAAGTAATTCTCTTTGTACTGCTCGCAGTCAAGCCCCCGGTCGATGCGGACTCTTCTCTTGAGCAGGGCAAACGCCTGATTCTCACTTAGCAACTGCTCTCCCCCTTCGCTTGATTATATTTCAAAGCCCGAATATAATCCCGTCGCCCCCGGTGGCACCCCCGCAACCCGTTCGCCCCGGGAAATCCACTACCACCGGGACCGCCTCCGATTGACAACGTTGCGCCCCTAAGTGCCTCGCTGGATGAATACGGTTACGTACCGAGAGCGTGGCGCCGCTCCGGCAAGGCGCGTGACCGGAGTCGTACTTCTGTAGTACTTCGAGGGAGCGGAACGCAGCCGGGGTGGATGCAGCGGCGCTTGAATGCTATCGTATTCATAGAGCGGGGTACTAGAAGTTAGATTCAACAGAAATCCCGTGCCCGATGCCCTTGACGGCCTATAGGGAGCAGCCGTGTCGCCGGAAATCGTCTTTGACCCTTATACCAAGCTCTACTCGGAGGCAACTGAACTCATCAGGTCCTCGGACATCAGGGACCTTATGAGCGTCACCGGTCGATCCGATATCGTGTCATTCGCGGGCGGTCTCCCGTTTGTCGGCGGCCTTCCGCCCGAGGACCTTTCATCCGTCATGGCGTCAGTTTTGTCCCTGGGCATGGACGAAGCTTTTCAGTACTGCGAAACGGATGGGCTGGAAACGCTCAAGTCAAGGCTGATCGAGATCATGGCTCTGGAGGGCCTTGAAGCCGAGCCCGAACACGTCCTGGTAACAACCGGAAGCCAGCAGGCCCTTGATCTCCTTGCCCGACTCTTCATAGATCCCGGCGACACCATAGTAACGGAAGGGCCTACCTACGTAGGCGCCCTGGCCGCGTTCCGGCCGGTGGCCCCCCGGATAGTCACCGTGCCGCTCGACGACCTTGGCATCAGGACCAGTATCCTCCGAGAGGAGATGGAGCGCCCCGGTGCCCCCGTACCCAAGTTTATATACGTGGTACCGAACTTCCATAACCCCGCCGGCGTCACCATGCATCATCGCCGCCGCCGGGAGCTTCTTGATATCGCGCGCGAACACGATGTCCTGGTGCTGGAGGACAACCCTTACGGCCTGCTTCGCTTCGAGGGAGAGTCCCTTCCTCCACTGGCCTCCCACGACCGGCACCACGTTATCTATATCGGCACCCTCTCGAAGATAGTGGCACCTGGCATCAGGGTTGGCTGGGTCCTCGCTCCCGCCCCCGTGATCGATCGGCTGTCGACGCTCAAGCAATCGGCCGACCTCTGCTCCTCCAGCCTCAACCAGATGTTCGCCGAGGAGTACCTCAGGCGGGGATTCTGCGAGAAGAACCTGGTGAAGCTCAGAGAGATCTACCGCTCCCGAAGGGATGTCATGTTGAAAAGCCTCGAGAAGCACTTCCCCCCGGAGGCACACTGGACCATTCCACAGGGAGGGATCTTCATCTGGGTAACGCTTCCCGAATACCTGGATTCCGCGAAAATGTTGCCGATGGCCATCGACCGAAAAGTCGCCTTCGTGCCGGGTAGCGCTTTCTACCCGGATGGCTCGGGGGCGAACCGCATCCGCCTGAACTTCAGCTTTCCCCACGAAGACCGGATCTCCTGGGGAATCGAAGTTCTGGGTGAGGTAGTCAGGAAGGAGATGGACCTGTACCGTTCTCTGGGGCTGGATAAACAGCGGCGGGGCGGCCCGGAAAGCCCGGCGTGAAGCCGCCGCCCGAGAGCTATCCCGGCGCAATCGCGGCCGGGAGGAAGGAGTACGCATGAAGGCCAGGATCGCAGTGCTGATGGGCGGTCGCTCGCTGGAGAGGAGTGTTTCCTTGATGTCTGGCCGTCGTGTCGCCCGCGCGCTCAAGGAGAGAGATTACGACGTGATCACACTGGACGTGGACGAAACGCTTGTCCCCACGCTTCTATCCGAGAAGCCGGCCCTGGTGTATATCGCGCTTCACGGCAAGGACGGTGAGGACGGAACCATCCAGGAACTTCTCCAGTTGATGAACATCCCCTATACGGGGCCCGGTCCCCTCGCCAGTATCATTGGTTTCAATAAGGTGCTCTCCAAGGAACTCTTTATGGCTAACGGCATCCCCGCCCCCCGCTACTATACGCTAAGCAGTTCCACCGTGGAGGACATGGGTGCTTCAACGCTCCTCCCCCGGGCTTGGGAGAAGCTCGGTGGGCCGGTAGTGGTCAAGCCCTCCGCTCAGGGCTCCGCCCTTGGGGTCAGCATCGTCAATCGCCCGGAGGACCTTGGTGATGCCCTGGTCTCCGCGCTTGGTTACGACGATCGAGTCCTGATCGAGGAGTACATAGAGGGTTGTGAGGTGTCGGTCAGTGTTCTTGGGAACCGCAAGCCGGAGGCCCTCCCGGCGGTTGAGGTGGTTCCCGAGTCCGGGTTCTTTGACTTCGAGGCGAGGTACTCCGCCGGAAAAACGAAGTACTTCGCTCCCGCGCGCCTATCCGATAATATCGCCGCCGATGTGCGGCGAACCGCGCTTGCCACCCATGAGCTACTGGGCTGCAAAGACCTCTCCAGGACGGATATCATCATCGGCGAAGGTAACGTGCCGTACGTGCTGGAGCTGAATATCAGCCCCGGTATGACCGAGACAAGCCTGCTTCCCCTGGCGGCGGAGGCGGCGGGTCTTTCGTTCGCGGACCTTGTCGAGAAGCTCGTGAAGCTCTCCCTGGATTGACATCATCTCCCCGGTTGACCCCCCCCCGGGGCTTTCCGGCCGGAATCTGTAGACCGTTCTCCCCGCGTCAATCCTCCACGATCAGTTCCGGCCCTATCTTCATCCCGGTTATCTCATCGAATATCCTCTCGAGGTCCGACATGTTCCGGAACTCGATGACCAGTTTTCCTTTTCTTTTGCCCAGCGAGCCCCTGACCCTCGTTTCCAGCAGTTCCTCCAGCCGGCGGAAAATCACAAACGCCTCCTCCGGCACCTCCACCTTTTCCCTGGAAGTTGTCGGTGGTGGTGGCACCTCTTCCGCCTTCGCCGACCCTGCCATGGCCTCCGCCTGACGCACCGACAGCCCCTCCCTGACAATGAGGGAACATAGCTTTTCCTGAAGTTCGGGCTGATCCTGCAGCTGCAGGAGGGCGCGTGCGTGTCCCCCTGTTATTCTCTCCTCTATCAGTTCTCTCTGGATATGGAGTGGGAGCTGAAGAAGCCTTATCGTGTTTGTTATCGCGGTCCTGCTCTTTCCGATTCTACGTGACAGTTCCTCGTGTGTGATCGCGAAGTCGTCGAGCAGTTGCTGGTACGCGGTCGCCTCCTCTATCCCGTTGAGGTCGGTCCTGTGCAAGTTCTCGATCAGGGCCATCTCCAGCGAGTCGGTCTCGGTCGAGTCTCTTATCACCGCCGGTATCTTCTCAAGGCCGGCCTCCTCCGCCGCCCTCCACCTTCTCTCTCCCGCAATCAGCTCGTACTCCGTCCCCACGTGCCTTACTATCACCGGCTGCACCACGCCGAACGCCTCAATTGACCGGGCCATTCCCTCCAATGACTCCTGGTCAAACCTCTTTCGGGGCTGCCTGGGGTTAGGCCTTATCTCCTTTACCGGTATATCCTCGAGTCTCTGTCCCTCCTTCGACGCCACCGAACCTATCAACACGTCCAGTCCCTTGCCCAGGCCCCTCTTCGCCACTTTGCACCACTTCCTTTGCCAGTTCCATGTACGCCAATGCCCCCTTCGAGGAGGGCTCGTAGAGTATGATGGGCTTGCCGTATGCGGGTGCCTCGGAAAGCCGCACCGCCCTTGGTATTACCGTACGCATCGTCAGTCTTGGATACTCTCTCCTGACCTCTTTCTCGACATCCTTGGAGAGGTTCGTCCTTACGTCGAACATTGTCAGCAGGACACCACTAATCTTCAGCCCGGAGTTAACGTGCCGCTTGACTCTCTGCACCGTCCCAAACAGGTAGACAAGGCCCTCGAGCGCGTAGTACTCCGACTGTATGGGAATCAGCGTTTCGCTGGCGGCGGCAAGGCTGTTTATTGTCAGCAAGCCCAGCGCTGGAGGACAGTCAATCACTATGTACTCGTAATCCTCCCGCAGCGGCTCCAGTCCCGCTCTCAGCCGGGTTTCCCGTGAAATCTCAGACGCCAGCTCGATCTCAGCCGCCGCCAGGTCGAGTGTTGAGGGCAACACCTCCATGCCCTCTATCGGTCCCGGCCTGATAACTCTCCGTGGGTCGAACCCTCCTATGATGACGTCGTACACGCACTCGCTAATATCGGCCCTCTCGATTCCCACCCCGCTTGTGGCGTTCCCCTGTGGGTCCATGTCCACCATCAACACCTTCCGCCCCAGCGTCGCCATGCAGGCGCTCAGGTTAATCGCGGTCGTTGTCTTTCCGACCCCACCCTTCTGGTTGGTAATCGCGATAATTCTCGCCATGTCTCCCTCGGCGGGCGATTCTACTTGTCTTCTCAGTTCATCAAACACCAGCGGTTCTCCCCAATTCGTCTGTGGCTCAGTATCTTACATCTTGTCTATCGCCACAAGCGACGTCCTCCCAGGCGCCTCCCAGTCGGGTGGGGATCCCGGGAGAATAATCCCGACGACCTCTCCACCCAACTCACTAAGAACCGGCCCTGCGTCTTCAACTTCACTCCCGATATCCCTCCGCTTCAACGCGACGTACCTCCCTCCTGGTCTCAACAGGCCGAGCGCCATTGGTGCTATCATCGATATCGTTCCCGCGGCCCTGCTTACCGCCACATCGTACTGTACGGCACCCACCAGGCTTTGGGCCCTGGCCCTCACAACGCTAGCGTTCTCCACTTCCATCGCCCACTTCGCCTCAGCCAGAAACGCGCATTTTCTCCCCGATGACTCCACCATCGACACCTTCCACTCCGGGCACATCACCGCAAGAACAAGGCCCAGAATCCCACTCCCGCTTCCTATATCAACCACCGACTTCGGCTCTCCGCAACTTAACACCTGAAGCATCCCTATTGAATCCACTATCAATCCCTCCAGGTTCAATGCGGTTTCCTTCGATACCAGTCCTCCCCATCTCCTTCTCGACTTTATCATTTCAACGTAGCACTCGATCTTCTCTATCTTTGTATTTTTATCTATTATCTGTTGTCTCTCCATCGCATTTTCCAGCAACTCCAACGATTTTCCTTTCAAATTGTGGATGTGTTATCCGATTATTGACGTTTCTATATACCTTAAGTTTAGCTTTAATGCAGAATTACCAATAATTACCAATTATCCTTTCTCCTCTTTTCCTTCTTTCCGTCTCCCGGGGGCTCCTCCCCTGTCTTGTTAAGCCCCCTGAAATCACAAACCGTGCCCTTTCGGCTATTTCAAACCTTGCCTTTACTTACGTCCTGCCCCGCTTTCTACTTATATCTATCCAAACTCTCACTCTTGCTCTACCTCTTCTTAATAAACTCACCCACCTAATCGTGCCTCTTCTTCGTTTCCGTTCACGTTATCCTTGTCTTTCTCTGATCTCCCCATTTTATCCACTCCCCTCCAGCTCGTTGATCCCCTGTGACTCCACACTCCCATCTTCCTTCTCTTTCCAGTTATTGCCATCCCCTTGCTATCACTCAGATATTCCAACCCTCCGGGTTTTCTAATCCCTGTCTGATCTTACTACCTTCTTTCTTCCTTTGCTCATACTTTCTCTACTGACCCCTGGTTCCATGACCATCCAAGTTCCACCTGTTATGACTTACCTTATCTCCATCCATCCTCCCGTCGCCAACAATTCTGGCGCTCTTAGCTTTGTTCCACCCTCAATATATCTCCTAAAAAATAACCGTTACTAACATAAACCGTTAAAACCTACTCGTTTCACGTGAAACGTTACATGAGTTTTCCACATTCGTCCTGCTTTATTCACAATACGGTTAATAACTCCCACCTTAGTAATCCTCAACTCTTATCACGATATCTTCTAAGTGAACTACCCCTCCCTATGAGGAAGGGGCTTCCCGCTTCTCAGAAGATGTCACCCCGACCCCAGTCGGGTCACCATCCCCTCCACGGGCAAGCCGGGTGGTCCCCTCTTGAACCTATGACCATCGCCGACGCCACGTCCCTGTCCGCCGTGAGACCGCACCGTGGACAACGGTGTACCCGGTCCTT
>JAHIMR010000033.1 GCA_018896525.1 Actinomycetota bacterium | reverse complement strand
TACACCAGGCTCAAGAGGAACAAGGCGCTCGGTGAGTTCGGCGGGGTCTATGCTCTGGTCATCGATGGACATGAGTCCTCTTCCTCCTACCTTCAATCCTGTCCTGGCTGTCTTGCGCGCAAGGTTCACACTGGTGACGGGGAGCGCACCCAGTTCTACCACCGGAATGTGTCATCCGTGCTTGTTGCCAGGGATTTCACGGTTCTCCTTGACGTTGAGGAGCAGAGGAAAGGCGAGGACGAGGTGGCCTGCGCCACCAGGCTTTGCCGCCGCGTTCTTCTCGATTATCCGCGCGCTTTTCAGGTGGTCCTGGTGGACGCCTTGTACCTGAGGTCTCCTTTCTTCAAGTTTCTGCTTGATAACGGAAAAGACGTCATCTGCGTGCTCAAAGACGAGAGGCGTGATCTTATGGAAGACGCCAGGAGCCTATTTGCGAGTGAGCCCCCGGTTCTTATCGATGATGGCACGGTGAAAAGAGAGGTCTGGGACATCGAGGGGTTCACCTCCTGGGAGAGTTTGGGAAGGCCGGTTCGGGTGGTCCGATCGCTGGAGACCAGTAGGGTGACGAGGCAGTTGACCGGCGAGGAGGAAGTGGAGACCTCCGAGTGGATGTGGGCTACCACACTGCCGCATTCGAAGGTCGGGACCAAAGAGATCGTGGGCCTGGGACACGCCAGGTGGTTGATAGAGAACAAGGCGTCGGGCGAGATGGTCACCTACTGGCACGCCAACCATGTGTACCGTCACCACCCCACCGCAATCACCGCTTTCTGGTTGACGCTGATGCTGGTCATGAACCTGTTCAGGGCGTTCATCAATCTCAACATCAAGCCTGAGCTTCGGGCCAGGCACACTCAACTGCACTTCGCCCGTCTCCTGTCTACAGGGCTCTATGAGGATGGGAACGACGAGAAACCGCCATAGCCCGCTTTTCCAATCTTGAGGCTCTCTCCAGAATCCCGCTTAGAATCGCCGTGTCGGTGATGATTTCCCCCTCCCGTAACGGCTCTATCGCCTCCCCGAAATGTGTGAAAAACGCACAATCCGAAACTGGCCTACGCATGACGCCCAATCTTTGGGGGCAAACACGGCGTTCTTGGAACAAGATGCGGAATCGCTGCTCGACACCGGCTGTCGTGTTATTGCAACCTTCAAATGTAGTATCATATCGGAGAGCTATCGAGGAAGTTCCAATGGGTGAGGAAGACATCAAGCTGCTGAAAGAGGTGCTTCGCGGTTCCAGATCCGGCGAGCTTTCGCCTGGAGAAGCCGCCCGGAAAGCGGCGGCTATCGATCCCGACTCGACCGTGACCTCCCTGCTGGAGATAAACAGCGCTATGAGCGGCTTCCTCAACGGCGATATCCCGTATGACGAAGCAGAGCGTATCATCCACGCGAGAGCGGACCGCCACCCGGCGATACCGGCGTTCGTACAAATGTGTGCCTTTCTCTCCATAGAGAAAGAAGACACCAGCGGGATGTTCGGCTACCTGGCTCTGGCGAAGATCAAGAGCGACCTTTACTTCGAGGAAGAGGATGTTGAAAATCTGCTGAAGGACAGCGACGGCCTGAGGGAGTTCAGGCAAATGCTCGGCGACGACGAGACGCTGTCAACCGTGTGGCCGTTCCTGGAGGACGGCGGCGACCACCTTGTCAACCACTTCCTTGTACAGGACATCTGCAAAGGCGAGCAGTACGCCGATCCCGACGAGATCGATATCATCCTGTCCAGGGAGGAGGAGATTGTCCCGATCCTCATAGGGATGTGCCACGACCTCCTGCGGCACCAGCCGGCGACGGACCCATCCGTATCGTTGCTGTACCCGATTACGCTCCTCGGGCACTTCGGGACCGAGGAAGCGATCCTTCCCCTGTTGACGGCACTGGAACTCCTGTTCGATGAGGCGCTTCACGAATCGGTCCTCGCGCTGGCGAAACTGGGGTCCAGGCACCCCGAGCTGGTGTCGAACGGCCTCAAGGAGATCATCGAGGACGAGGAATACGGCGAGGCAAGGCTCGCCGCCGTCGAGACCCTGGGCTTGCTCTGGGAAACAGAGGGAAACCTCGACTTCCTGCTGGACAAGATAAACTCCCTCGAACCGGACGACCCGAACTTCGAGGAGATGTTCGGCTTCCTGGCCTGGGCGCTGATGAGCACCGGGCGGTCCCGGGCATCGGAGGGAACCGCCTTCGCCCTGCGGAGACAAGGCGATCGCCTTGGCGAGCGGCTAAAGTCAGACTTTCGGGCTGCCGTTTCTGGCTTCGAGCCTTTCGAGGACACCCGCCTTGAGGAGCTTGCCGGGGAAGACATGCGCGATATCTGCTGCGGCCCGCTTGACCCGGAAGCCGAGGAACAGCGGCGAACCTTCACCCTGGTCCGGGAACTGGAGATCAACCGCGGGTACGATGAAGAAACAGATGAAACCGACGAGCTCGAGCTCGCGCGAATCGACCAACTCCTGAAGACCGGCAGGAACGAGCCTTGCCCATGCGGCAGCGGAAAGAAGTTCAAGAAGTGCTGCATGCGCCGGCTGGAGGAGGAAAGAGAGAGGCTGACGGAAGCTGTCGCGGCGGAAGAAGAGGAGATCGGCGCCCTGGCGCGCCTCGTTGCACAACTGCTCGAGTTCTCTCTATCGTCCACCGTATGCCCCGAGAAGGAACACGAGACCGCCATCCGGGAGTTCCTTTCCCCGGCGGGGCGAAAGGAGATGCGGGAGGTACCGGAATCCGGTGAATCGGAGCTGGAGCGGAACCTGTTCGCAGACTGGTTTCTCTTCTCCAGGCCCCTGGAATCCAGCGGCAGGACGATTGCCGAGGAGTTCGAATCAAGGCGCCGTGGCGGCCTGTCTCCAGAGACGCTGGCAACACTTGAAAGCATGTTGGGCAGCCGGTTCTCCATCTACGAGGTCCAGGAGGTTGAACCCGGCGCAAGCATGCTCCTCCGCGACATATTCAGCGGTGAGACTTTGACTGTACAGGAAAGAATGGCAACGCGGACCCTGGTGAAATGGGACCTGTTCGCGGGGCGGACGGCAACGGCGGATGGCTCTCACAAACTGTGCAGCTCGATATTCACCGTCCCGAGGGAGCTCCGGGAAAAGGTCGAGAAGTATGCCAGGAGAAAGGGCCGCGAACTGGTCAAGAACGGAGCGGCAAAGGACACAGACGAGTTCCTCCAGCGCAGAGGCCAGATGCTGTTTCATTACCTGAAGAGGCTTCTTGACAAACGGCCCGAGCCCGTTTTCGTGTCCGCCGAAGGCGACCTGTACTGCCTCTCGGAGGCCGTGTTCGACCTTCAGGACGCGGCGGCGGCCGGGAAGCGCCTGGACGAGCACCCGTACATGGAGGAGGAGGTCGAAGGCGCGGGGCGCCCGGGCAAGACGTATTCGTGGTTCATGAGCCCGGAGATGGATGATGAACTCCGCGGCGGGGAGCATGCCGGCCCGCAGATGTTCGACGCGGTCAGGGACATGGCCCCCGAAGAGGGCGGCGCTGCTGGCGGCGGCCCGGACGATTCGCCGGAGGGATACCGGTCGAGGTTGCTCGGGACGATACGCCTGGGAGAAGAGAGGCTTACACTGGAGACCCATTCCAGGGAGAGGCTCGTTCTGGGGAAGCGCGAGCTCGAGAAGATCCTGCACGGCCTGCTGGTCCACCGGGCGGACAGCATCCAGGACCAGGCGGTCATGCTGGAGGAGTTAGCCAATACAGCCGGGGGCGGGCGGCCCGGAAAGTCCCCAAGAGGGCGAAAGAGCATCTCGCCCGAGACCGAGAAGCAGGTGGTCGGAGAGTACATGGAGCAACATTACGCGGGCTGGACCGACGAGCCCCTGCCGGCACTCGGCGGAAAGACCCCCAGGCAGGCGGCGAAGACGAAGCGCGGCCGGGTGAAGGTTGATTCCCTGCTCAAGGATTTCGAGAACAGGGAGGAGCGCAGGGCCTTCGCGGGCCGCCCAAACTACGACTTCAGCGGCATCCGGGAGGAGCTGGGGGTACGGTCGGATGAGAGCCGGGTGAAACCGACCGGCAAGAGGGCCGCCGGGGAGTCACCTCCACAGTATCCCCCGCTCGAGGAAGAGGAGGAACAGGAGGAGCGCGTTCGAATATTCGGGCCTGATGGCCGTGAGGGCCCCTTCATCAGCTCAACCGAAATGGCCGACCGGATAATGGAATCCGTCAAGAGCAGGTTGAGGGAGGAACTGGAGGCCAAGCGCCTGCCCGCGCGCACCCGCCTCAAGCCCGCCCTCAACAAGCTGCCCGGTCCCTGGACCAGGGGCATCTGCATGGAGCTCGGCCTGGAGGAACTCCCCCGGACCACGGAGAGGGTGAAAGCGATAGTGGATTGCCTGACTGCCCCCGGACCGCTGGAGGATGTATGGGAGAGGCTGCCCGAGCCATCCCAACGTATGCTCTACTGGCTGGTTATCGACAACGGTGGGTTCGCCACCATCCAGAGTCTGTCACGGAAGTTCGGCCCCGACAGCGACAACACCTGGTGGTGGGACGGGAAAGACGCTCCCACCACACCACTGGGTACCCTTCGCCTTAACGGTCTGGTGTTTGTCGGCAAGACGACCATCAACAACCGCAACATGAAGATCGCCGCGGTCCCGATGGAGCTGAGGGCGGGGGTCGCCACGATAGCCCGTGCCCCGGGTGCGATCAAGGGTTCGCCGCTGGACCTGGATGGCAATCGGTAAGGAGGTGTCAATAGATGGGAGAAGACAGGCTGAACGGGTTCGATGAAGAGATGATTGAAGAGGTCAGGAAGTTCCTGGAACCACTGGACGAAGAGGAGCGGGGCCGGCTACTCGAGGCGCTGGAGAACGCCGACCCTGAAGCGCTGCTGTTCGGGGAATGCCTCTGCTGCGGTGGCCTGAACATAACCGATTGCTCCCGGGTCGAGGGGATCGAGGACCCCACGGTGGGCTTCTGCCCGGACTGCGGATTCATCTGGTGCCTGGAGTGCGGCTCTCTGCTACCCGGGGGCGCCCGCTGCGGTCACTGGAAGATATGTGAGGGGTGCCCCGAGGAGAAAGACGAGTTCGGGGACTGCGGTGTCGAGACCTACGAGTGTGAGCGCGTCCAGAAGTACCTCGACGAGAATGGGTCCGAAGCGCTCCCGGGTTCCTGTGCATGGTGCGGCAAAGAGGTCGGGGACTCCGAGGTATTCGGCATGGGGGTTCGGACAAGGGAAGGCGTCAGCCTGGAGAACATGGAGGGCGGTGTCATCTCCATGTTTCTCTCCCTCTCGGGCAAAGTCATCCCGTCTACGGTGACCGCGAAGGACTCCGAGGCAAGGGCCGACGGCTACGATTTGACGTTCATGACCTGCGGCCGCGAATGCGGATTGGCCCTCAAGGCCGCCCTCGAACGGGAGATAAGGATAATCGATGGGATCAGCATGAGCTGACGAACCGGGTTGTACGCGCGTGGGCGCGCGTTTCCCCCGATTGGTACCGGCGTCCCGCGGGAAGATTTCCGGGGCTCTGAATCTGTGCTATCGTTATCGTTGTTATCGGCCGTTAGTGGTGAGTAGTTACGGCCCGGGAAGTACGGAAGTCGACTGGAGCATGAATGGCGAAAAAACGGCCTGGAAAGAAGAGAAGAAAAAAAACCGCCGGGAAGCGTCCGGCCGGCCGGCCGTTTGACCCTGTTCAAATAATGATCGGTGCCGACAAGAGACGAATGGTTTCCACCCTGAACTTCCCTGATCACCTGCGGGGACGGGTTGAAGAGATGTTCAAAATCGACTTGAGCAATGTGCCGGCGGGAAAGGAACCCGTGTTCTTCTGCAAGGCGACT
>JAHIMR010000032.1 GCA_018896525.1 Actinomycetota bacterium | reverse complement strand
GGGAGCCGAACCTCTCCTGTTCGAAGCGGTGTCGAGCCTTGTTAGCCAACGGGCGAGCGGGAGGAGTTTTCCTCCCGGCTTCGGGATTCTTTCGAAGGACCCCCGGAGACAGAGCCTGTCGCTTTCGAATCCCGAAGGTCCAGCCGACGCCGGGGATGCTGTAACAGGCCAAAATGTTTCGCCGGTCTGTGAGAGCCCCGGAAAGGCCGCTTCCTTCGCGGGAACCCCCCGGCTTTAGCCCGTGGGGAGGTTCAGGGTAGAATAGCGGCGAGAAGGCCGATAGATACAGTCGGGGAAACGCGAGATGAGCGCATCTGTGAAAAAGGGTAGCGTAAAGAAACTGGTCCAGGCGTTTAGTGATGGACTGGCCGAGGAGGAAGACGCCGAGAGGTGGGACAGCGACACCGAGCGTGTGGTCGAGACCATATACGGCGGGCTTCTGTCATGTGTCGATGACGAACTCTACGTTCAGGAGTTTCTTCCGTTCGGTTCCATCTACAAGCTTGCCGGCGAGAGGGCGGTGCGCCTCAGGAAACGGAATGTCCCCATAGAGAAAGTGATGGAGGAGCACATCCTCCTGCGTGACGTTTTCTGGGAGTTGCGCCGTTCGAGAATAGAGAAGGTCCACGACTTCACCGTGGAGAGAAGGATCTGCCAGTGCTTCAACAGCATCCTGCAGGCTACCGTCCAGGCGTATAGGACCAGGGAAACGACCATGGACGTGCTCGATCCCCTGAGGGACCAGGCAACCGGGGTGTTCAACTCCATGTACTTCATGACCCGGGTGGAGGAAGAGATCAAGCGCTCGGAGAGGTATATGCGCGACGTTTCGGTGGCGCTGTTCGAGATAAGATCGGATTTCATGGAGGATTCACCGGAGCAAACGGAGTTGATAAGAGCGGTTGCGCGGGTGCTGCGCAGGAACTCACGCGGGTCGGACATCCTGGCCCGGGTAGAGCGGGAGAAGTTCGGTATGCTTCTTCCTGAAACCAGGGCAAGTGACGCCGTCCTGGCCGCCGAAAGGCTGAAGTCGCAGGTTACGGAGTACCTGGCAGGCATCGGTGGCAAGTACAAGGACGTCAGCGTGGGGATGGGCCTGGCCTCGTACCCGGAGCACGGCGAGGATAGAGATGTACTGATGCAGGAAGCTACTGAGAGCATCATGAGGGAGGTAGCGGAGGGGGAGTGACACCCCGGCGATTGAGATGGATTTCAGAGATATCGCCCGAAATGAGATAAAGGACCTGCCGGTCTACAGCCCGGGCATGGACATAGATGAGGTAAAGCGGCGCTACGGGGTCGAGGAGGTAATAAAGCTCGCCTCCAACGAGAACCCCGTAGGCCCATCGCCGCTGGCGGTAGACGCGGTCCGCCGGGCGGCCGCGGACATATCGCTGTATCCTGATGGTTCCTGCGCCGACCTGCGCCGGCGGCTGTCTGAGAAACTGGGTGTCGAGCCCGGCAGACTGCTGTTCGGCAACGGGACCGACGAGATAATCGACCTGATATTCCTGGCGTTCTTCAACCCCGGAGACGTGGCGGTGATGGGTGATCCCACGTTCTCGTCGTACTTTCTTTCCGGGATGACCGTGGGTGCCCGCATCGTCTATGTGCCGCTCAAGGATTTCGGCCATCATCCAGAGGAGATGCTCAACGCGGTTGACGGGAGCACCAGGGCGTTGTTTATCGGGACGCCTCACAACCCTACCGGGAGTATCTGCACCGCGGACGAGTTCGAGCGAATACTATCCGGGCTGCCGCCGCAAGTCATCCTGGTCTGGGACGAGGCGTACTGCGAGTACGTGGACGACCCGGAGTACCCCGAGAGCATACCTTGCCTGGAGCGGTATCCTAACCTCGTAATCCTGAGGACGTTCTCCAAGATATATGGACTGGCGGGCCTGAGGGTGGGGTACGCGGTGGCCGACCCGCGGGTGGTCGATATGCTGGAGCGTGTCAGGCCGGCGTTCAACGTGAATCGACTGGCGCAGGTGGCGGCGCTCGCCGCCCTGGAGGACGCTGGGCACCTGGAGAAGAGCAGGGAGGTGAACGCCCTGGGAAAGAGGTACCTGGCCCGGGAGCTTGACCGGCTGGGCATGAGGCCGCTGCCTACCCAGGCGAACTTCATACTTTTCCGCTACGACCACCTGACCGGTAACCTCGCGGACAGGCTGCTGGAGAAAGGCATAATCGTGCGGGACGGCGCCGCCCTCGGCTATCCGGGGTACGTTCGTCTGACGATAGGGACACCGGAGCAGAACCGAGCGGTCATAGGCGCGATAGGGGAAATAATCGGCTGATTGACAGTGTCCTCACGGTAACCTCCCGAGGTGGGGAGTGCCGGCCCTCTAGTCATTACTCCCAGGAGATATCGGTGACGCCGCGGATTCCGTAGAACAGGTCGGTGAGTTCCTGAAGGTCGGCTTCTGCTTTGAGGCGGACCTTGAAGCTTATGTGGACCCTGCACCCATCCTCCAGCCGTCCATAGGTCATGATCTCGGACCGGCAGCGGTGCTCCGAGAGTGCCTCCCGGATATCCTCCAGGTATCCTTTTCGGTGCTCACCACTCACCGAAAGAACCATCCTTCGGTACTTGACGTGCCTGGCTACGGAGTCCACCAGCCAGTCGATGATAGACAGCACCAGCAGGACGATCACGGTGACGATAATACTGACTACGAAGAACCCGGTCCCCACCAGCATCCCTATCGCGGCGCAGCTCCAGAGACTGGCGGCGGTGGTTAGACCGGTGAACACCCCGCCCTCGCTCCGGAGTATGGCGCCGGCGCCGATGAAGCCGATGCCGGTGACGACCGCGGCGGCGACCCGGTCACCACCGGGAGCCCCGGAAAAACCGAACAGGGACAGCGAGGTGAAGACGCAGGCGCCCAGGGTCACCAGGATATGGGTCCTGATGCCGGCGGGGTGGTCCCCCAGCTCCCGCTCCAGGCCGATAAGCCCACCGAGGGCGGCGGCCACCAGCGCTCTTATGATGATATCAACGGCGATTTCACTCATGGTTTGAAAAACCCTTCGACTCCGCGCTCGCGATATCCTCCGGGTGGGCGTTTGAAACGGTGGCGGCGACCGTCTGGTAGAATCATGTTCGAGAGAACGACCTGGAGGGATGATGGAGAGTACTACCGACACAACAGTGTTGATACTTATCTGGCTGGCGGCACTGGCCTTGAACGTCCTTATCGGATACTGGGCGGGGAAGGTCGGTCGGCGAAACGGCCGCAGCTTCGGTCTCTGCTTCTGCCTGGGGTTCTTCCTTGGGCTCATCGGGGTGCTGATAGTATACGTGATAGGCCCCGCCTACGATTCGAGGCCCGCTCCCTACGGGGTGGCACCACCGCCCGACCAGTGCCCTCCGCCCGACCCCTACCAGCAGCGCACCATGGTCTGCGGACAGTGCGGGAAACTGGTGGAACGAAGCGCGAGGTTCTGCCCGTACTGCGGTGCGCGGGTGGCCGGCCCTGCACCGCGGGGGCAGTGATATCCGTGAGTTGCGGGCCTACCGGGCAGCGCACCCGATTTGCCGGCGACAACTGAAACTTTCTACGGAAACAACCGGGGCTCCCCACCAATATGTTGTGGATAAACTGATGGGACAGCGCTCCACATCAATATGTTGTGGTGTCCGGTGAAATTATCCACAATATATTCCACATATTAACAGTGATTCCCAGAAAAACCGTGCCATCCGCACCATATCAGGGCCTGATTACGCCCCGATATGGAGGGAAATCCCCATTGGTGTTGAAATATGGGGATAAGTGGTGTAAAGTAGAGAACCGTAGCGATCGAGTGAGGACCGGAACATGTTGCTGGGATACTCGGAGAGGACAATAGACGCGAAGGGGCGGATGATACTGCCCCGCGCTTTCCGGCGGGAGTTCGAGGACGGACTGTTCATCACCAGGGGCCTCGACAACTGCCTGCTTCTCTTTCCAGTGGGCGAGTGGGAAAGCGTGGTGAGCAAGATAGAGGAGATGCCCGCGGGGAGGGAGGAGACACGGCGGTTTTCCCGGCTGTTCTTCTCCAACGCCAGCCGTCTGATGCCGGATGCCCAGGGCAGGATCCTCATACCGTCTCATCTGAGGGAGATGGCGGGACTCGAGAAGGACGTAGCGGTGATCGGCCTTTCCAATAAGGCCGAGGTATGGAACCCCGAGAGGTGGGCCGCGTATCGCGGTAAGAGCGAGAGCAACTATGAGCAGGCGGCTTCCGATATCGGGGTTTGACGGTGGAGGGCGACGGGGGCGGCGGCACTCACCGGCCGGTGATGGTCGCGGAGGTCCTCCACTACCTGAGGCCCAAGAAGGGAGATGTGATTGTAGATGGCACGGTTGGAGCAGGTGGACACGCTGAGAGTATCGTTGAGCGAATCATACCCGGAGGACGGCTCATTGCTGTTGACCGGGATCCGGAGGCGATCGATAAAGCGAAAGAACGGCTGGGCGAAGGGGCTGAGGCGGTCAGTTACCATTGCCAAAATTACCGAGATATACAATCCGTCCTTGATAGCGAGGGACTGACAGCCGTGGACGGCCTTCTCCTGGACCTGGGGGTTTCGTCTCTGCAGTTGGACGACCCCCGGAGAGGGTTCAGTTTTCGTAAGGAAGGCCTGCTGGATATGAGGATGGGGCCGGACGCGGAAAGGACCGCGGAACAGATAGTAAACCAGGAGTCGGAGGACGAGTTGACGAGGATACTTTACAAGTACGGTGAGGAGCGGTGGGCCAGGCGAATAGCTCACTTCATGGTGGAGGCACGGGAGCGCCGACCTATACGGACAACACAGGAACTCTCGAAGGTCGTGGAGGACGCGATACCCGCCGGCGCAAGGCGGGGGCGCGGACACCCGGCCAGGAAGACGTTCCAGGCGCTTCGAATCGCTGTTAACAGCGAGATGGACAATTTGAGGGAGGGGATAGACAGAGGAATAGAATGCCTGGCAGGAGCCGGGCGGATAGTGGTGCTTTCATACCAGTCCCTCGAGGACCGCACTGTGAAACGCGCCTTTAACTCCCTGGCAAAAGGGTCAAGCTATCCGCCCGGCGATCCGCTCTTTTTCGGAGAACCCGTCGAACCCGTTCTCGAGGTGTTGACCCGGAAGCCGGTTCGCCCCTCGGAGGAAGAGATAGAGAGAAACCCACGTTCCCGAAGCGCCAAGCTCCGGGCGGCGATGAAAGTAGGATGACGACGGCGATGGCGAAAAGACGTTCAGCGGCCCATGCGGCCCGGGGTAAGAAGAAGAAGCCGAAGAAGGGGCTGGATTTCCGGTTCTTCCTGGTGGTATGCCTGATCCTGGCGGGAACCGGGGTCTTTATACTCGTACAGCATCAGTACTCGATATCAAGTGACCTCAAGGTGAGGGAGATCGACCAGTCAATAGAGGCGGAGAAGGCGGACCAGAAGAGCCTTCGCGTCAGCCTGGCCAGGCTCAAGTCCCCCGCTCGCGTCACCAGGATGGCCCAGGATGAACTGGAGATGAGCGAGCCCACCGGGGTCATCTACCTCAAGTACAGCAGGGATGAGGCGGGGAACCTCATCTGCCAGAGCACGTTTGAGGAGAGGGCCAAGGCGCCACCCAAGAAGGTGGACACCGGGTACGAGCCGGGATCCGTGAGTACCGAGGAGCCCTCCGGGCCTCTGACACTTAGTGCCCCGCTCCATAGATACGCTGGCATTCGAACGCCGCTGCATCCACTCCGGCCGCGTTCCGCTCCCTTGGCGTACTACAGGAGTACGCTCTCAGTCGCGCGCCTTGCCGGAGCGGCGCTTCGACGCTCTCGGTGCGCAACCGTATTTATGGAACGAGGCACTTAGATAGGGGGCGCGCCGTGGCCGGTAACAAAGTCAAAGACAGGCGACTGGTGGTGATGGCCGTTATCCTGGTCCTCGGACTGGTGGTGGTGGCCGGAAAACTGGCGCTTATCCAGGGCATCCAGGCCGAGCATTACAAGGAACTCGCCAGTGACCAGAGGGACACGCATATACAGATAACCCCCAGTCGAGGTACCCTCTTCGACCGCGAGGGCGAGATACTGGCGATAAGCGAGGACGTCACCACGGTCTACGCGACACCGTACCAGGTCAAGAACCCCGAAGCCGCCGCCCTGGATATCGCGGAGGTACTGGGCGAGGACCCGGAGGATGTACAGGACAAGCTGGACTCAAACTCCGGGTTTGTATATCTTGCCCGCAAGCTCGACAAGACGCTGGCCAACCGCATCAAGGAGTTGGACATCGAAGGCGTCGGCTTCGTCGATGAGAGCAAGCGCTTCTACCCGATGGGAGAGTTCGCTTCCCAGGTGCTGGGGATAGTCGATGTGGATAACGAGGGGCAGGCGGGCCTGGAGCTCTACTACGATGATACCCTCGGCGGTAATCCCGGTGAGATACTGCTGGAGAGGGACGCGGTGGGAAACCCGATCCCGGGGAGCGAGAAGCGGCGGGTGCAGGCGGTCGACGGCGTGGACCTGCAACTTACCATCGACAAGGATATCCAGGCGTGCGTGGAGGAGTCCCTGTCGGCGGCGGTAGACAGGTTTGGGGCCAGGGCCGGCACCGCTGTGGTCTTGGATTGTAACTCCGGTGAGATCCTGGCCATGGCGACGAGCCCCAGCTTCGACCCAAACGATCGGTCGATAGTTGAGCCCGAGGCGATGAGGAACCGTGCGGTGACCGATGTATACGAGCCAGGCTCGGTCCTCAAGGTCGTTACCGCGGCAGGCGCCCTGGAGGAGGGGGTGGTGGACCCGAACAGCGTTATCCAGGTTTCGTCCCAGTTGCAGGTGGCCGACGAGGTGTTCACCGATGCCGAGACGATGCCGTCCAGGGCACTGGAGTTCAACAAGGTAATAAGCCAGTCGTCAAACGTTGGCACCATACAGGTAGCTCTCATGCTGGGCAATAACCGTTTGAGCGAGTACCTGGACAGGTTCGGGCTTGGACACCTCACCGGCGTTGATTTCCCCGGTGAGGTGGGAGGGCTGGTACCCGCCGTCTCGGACTGGTCCGGGACCAGCATCGCCACTATCAGCATAGGGCAGGGAATCTCGGTAACACCGCTGCAGCTGGTATGCGTGGCGGGGATGGTGGCCAATGGCGGCCACAGGATCTGTCCCCACTTCCTCAAAGCGAAGATAACCGACAAGGGCGTAGAGGACATGGGGCTGGGAGGCATCGGCAGGGAGTTACTGACCGAGGAAACGTGCCGGGAGATGATAGCCATCATGGAGCAGGTGGTGGCGCCCGGGGGCACGGGCACCAGGGCGGCCGTCAACTACTACCGCGTGGCGGGCAAGACGGGTACCGCGGCAAAGCCACGGGAGAACGCGGCCGGATACAGCAAGAGGTACATGGCGTCGTTCATAGGGTTCGCTCCGGCGGAGAACCCTCGTCTGGCGGTGGTCGTGGTCATGGACGAGCCGTCCCCGATATGGGGCGGTCACACCAGCGCACCCGTTTTCAAGGAGATAATGGGTTACAGTCTGCAGCATCTCAATATTCCAACGAGTTGGGGAACTCCACCACCCGGGTAACGGAGGTCATAGCCGTGTTTGAAACAGCGAAGATTGCTGTTGAGATGGTAAAGGGTAGCATGCACCGCGGCGACAAGCGCTACGTGACGCTGGAAAGACATCCGCGTGAGGATCACGACGGCCGGGTGCATCACAAGAGGTCAAGATATGCTTTTAAGCGAATTGCTTCGGAACGTTGAGGAAAAGAGGATAACCGGTTTCCGGGATGTGGACGTCTCGGGGCTTGCGTACGACAGCCGCCTGCTGGAACCGGGGCAGGCTTTTTTCTGTATCAAGGGGCTGATAACCGATGGTCACCTGTACGCCCTTGACGCGGTGAACAAGGGGGCTTCGGTGCTGTTTGTGGAGAAGGAACCGGATGATGAAGTATGCCGGGAGGTGCCCCTGATAACGGTGCCTGACAACAGACGGGCCCTGGCCGCGTGCTCGGCCCGTTTCTATGACGAGCCGTCCTGCGAGATGAACCTGGTGGGCGTGACCGGCACCAACGGGAAGACGACAACCGCCTTCCTGGCCGAAAGCGTCCTGGGTGAGTCGGGGCTCGTCACCGGCCTGGTTGGCACGGTGGAGAAACATATCGCGGGAGAGGTTGAGCCTGTGACCAGGACCACGCCGGAGTCGCTCGACCTCCAGCGGCTGCTCAGAAGGATGGTTGACTCCGATGTTGATGTGGCGGTCATGGAGGTTTCGTCTCACGCCCTGGAGTTGCACAGGGTGGATTACTGCCAGTTCGACGTTGTCGTGTTCACGAACTTGACCCAGGACCACCTGGACTTCCATATATCGTTGGAGGAGTACTTCGCGGCCAAGCGCAGGCTGTTCGAGGAGGGCGAGTTCGGGCGTCATCGGACGGCATTGATAAACATCGATGACCGGTTCGGAAGGACCCTGCATGAAGAAACGAGCCTGCCGCGGATAAGCTTCGGGATCGACTCCAGGGCGGACATAAGGGCAACCGACGTGGAGGTACTGCCTACCGGAAACAGGTTCAACATACGTTATGAAGACAAGGAGATCGCCGTTCGAACCCGGCTGCAGGGGAGGTTCAACGTCTACAACTGCCTGGCCGCGGCGGCGGTGGCCATCGGGCAGGGCATAGGGCCCGAGAGTATCGCTCGCGGTCTGGAGAGGCTCGCGGGAGTTCCGGGTCGCTTTGAGAACATAGACCGCGGGCAGCCATTCACCGCGTTGGTGGATTACGCTCATACTCCTGACGGTATCAAGAACCTGCTGGAAGCGTGCCGCGACGTGACCGAGGGAAGGGTAATAATCGTTGTGGGATGCGGTGGCGACCGGGATCAATCCAAGAGACCACTGATGGGGCGGGTGGGAACGGAGCTTTCCGATCTCTGCGTCATTACCTCGGACAACCCGCGTGGGGAGGACCAGGAGGCGATTATCGAGATGATACTGGAGGGGATACGCGGGCGTTTTGGGCCACAGCGGTACAAGGTGGAGGTGGATCGCCGGGAGGCAATAGCCCTGGCCGTGCGCGAAGCCCGGCCCGGTGACCTTCTGGTAGTTGCAGGAAAAGGGCACGAAAGCGGCCAAATATTTTCTGATAGGGTTATTCCCTTTGATGACCGCAAGGTCCTGGGTGAATGCTTAAGTGCCTCGCTCCATAAGTAGGGTTACATATTTATGGAGCGAGGTACCATAAGGGAGGTGACCGGTGAAGAGCGTTAGCTTGAAGCGAGTAGCGGAGGTGACCGGCGGCACTCTGGACGGGCCGGGCCGGCTGAACCTGTCAGGTGTGCGGATTGACACCCGCAAGACCGGCGACAGGGACCTCTTTGTCGCTCTCGAGGGCGAGCGGGCCGACGGTCACTCCTTTCTCGAGGACGCCCGGGAGGCCGGGGCGGTCGCGGCGATGGTAGAGCGGGGGAACCGCCACGTGGAGGAGTATCGCCGTCAGGGCGGGGAGTTGCCGCTCATAGCGGTGGATGACACACAGGGGGCGATGGGAGACCTTGCCGCTCACGTACGTGAAGGTCTTGATATTGAGGTCATCGGGATAACCGGGACCACCGGCAAGACGGGCACCAAGGATTTTCTTGCTTCATGCCTGGGGATGAGCCTCAGGGTGACGGCTTCTCCCGGGAGCTACAACAACGAGATAGGGGTGCCGCTGACGATCTTCTCAGTGGGAGGCAAGGACCAGGTGCTGATAGCCGAGATGGGGGCCAGGCGCATTGGTGATATCGAAGCGCTCGCGCATATGGTGAAGCCACGAACAGGCATCATAACCAACATCGGGCCGGGTCACCTGGAGCAGTTTGAGAGCACCGAGGCGGTGGCCACCGCCAAGGGGGAACTGGCCGCGGCGCTACCACCGGACGGGACCCTGTTCTTGAATGCCGATAACGGCATGACCCGCAAGGTGGCCAGGCGGACGAGTGCCGGCGTGGTGAGGTTCGGGCACTCGCGCTCCGCCGATTACAGGGCAACGAAGGTAAAGCTTGATGAGATCGGCCATCCCACGTTTACGCTGCACGGCCCCGGCTTCAAGGTCGAGGTCAGCCTTTCCTCGGTGGGTGGGCACCAGGTGAACAACGCTCTGGCGGCGGCTGCATGCGCTTCTGAGATGGGAATGGACCCGGAGACGATAGCCGCGGGGCTCGGGCGTGCACAGCTTTCACCGTGGCGAATGGAGGCCCTGCAGGCCCCGGGGGGCTACGTTGTTATCAACGACGCCTATAACGCCAACCCGCAATCGATGAGGGCCGCCCTGGAAACGCTGGCGGCCATGGGGCGGAACAACCGCACAATCGCGGTGCTGGGACAGATGGCCGAGCTTGGCGACAGGAGCGACGAGTACCATCGGGAGGCCGGTCGCGAGGTGGCCTCGCTTGACCTGGACCTGCTTGTCGCTATTGGAAAAGACGCGAGGGGCTACGCGGTGGCGGCGCTCGATGGCGGCCTGCCCCGGGGAAGCGTGTTTCGATGCCGGTCCGCCGTGGAGGCGGCGTGCATACTGGGAGACATAGTGGAGCCGGGCGACATAATACTGGTCAAGGCGTCGAGGGTGATGGGGTTGGAGTCCCTGGCCGGCAAGCTGGCCTCCACCGGTTCTGTCGGGGAGAAGATGGTAGTAAATGTATAAGGTTCTGGGGGCCGCCTTCTTATCCGGTCTTATCTGTATTGCGCTCACCCCGTGGTTCATAAAGTTGTTACAGAGGAGGAGTTACGGCCAGGTCATCCGGGAGGATGGCCCCCATGCTCACTTTGTGAAGAAGGGGACGCCGACCATGGGGGGGCTTCTCATAGTTCTCGGGACGGTGGTGGCCTACCTCTTGTTATCCGCGAGGACGCCCGAGGGGCTTGTGGTGATTGGCGCAATGGTCGCCTGCGCCTCGCTGGGGTTCGCCGACGACTTCATCCAGATAAGGAAGGAGCGCTCACTGGGCCTGAAGCCCTCGGTGAAGTTCCTGGGCCAGCTTGTCATCGCTGTCGGCTTCACCTGCTTCGCCACTCAATTCAGCTACGGCAGCCACCCCGCGCTCCCGGCGAAGTTCAGCTTTCTGGGGGTATTCGGGCCGGGACTGGGCTGGCTGTTCTTCATATGGGTGTTCCTCATGATTACCGCGTCCTCCAACGCGGTCAACCTGACCGATGGGCTGGACGGCCTTGCCACCGGCTCGATGATACTGGTAATGGCGGCCTACCTCCTGATAGCGTTTACCATGTTCCGCCACCCGATAACACAGCACCCCAAGTTCTACGATTTCACCGGGCAGCCCGCCCTGGATATCGCCATCATCTGTGGCGCGGTGCTGGGCGCCTGCGTAGGGTTCCTGTGGTGGAACGCGTCTCCCGCCAGGATATTCATGGGTGATACCGGCTCACTGGCGCTGGGTGGAGTGATGGCCGCCATCGCGATTATGACCCGCACCCAGCTTCTCCTGTTCATCATCGGGGGGCTGTTCGTGATAGAGGCCATGTCGGTGATAATCCAGGTCGGCGTATTCAAGCTCACCAAGGGAAAACGGGTGTTCAGGATGGCCCCGATCCATCACCACTTCGAACTGGGCGGGTGGTCCGAGTTCACGGTCATGATACGGCTATGGATAATCTGCGGCTTCTGCGTGCTTGCGGGGTTCGCTATCTACTATGTCGATTTCGTGTCGAGGGTGCCGAAATGATGGACCTGGCAGGCAAAGCGGTATTGATAGTGGGCCTGGGAGACAGCGGTTGCGAGGCCGCCGGGGCGGCCGCCGGACTGGGGGCGTCGGTGACCGCCATCGACAGCTGCAAGGAGCCGTCAAGGATGTCTATGGTCCCCCGGCTCGAGTCCGATGGCGTTGAGGTACTGCTGGGCGTTGATATCCCGGACGGACTGAAAGGGTACGACCTGGTGGTTACCAGCCCGGGGGTGCCGGACCGGGCGCCGGTTCTCACCCGCGCGCGGGAGTCAGGCCTGCGGGTCATAAGTGAGCTGGAGTTCGCTTTCCGCCTCCTTACCAACACCATTGTGGCGGTGACCGGGACAAACGGTAAAACCACAACCACGACGTTGATATCGAGGATGCTGGACCGGCCGGGCAGGCGTGCCATCGCCTGTGGGAATATCGGCACACCCCTGGTGAGCATGCGCGGGGAGGCCGGTGGCGGCGACATACTGGTAGTGGAGGTATCGAGTTTTCAACTGGCGAACATCGAGGAGTTCCGGGCGCGGGTATCGGTGGTGTTGAACATAGCGCCGGACCACTTCGACTGGCACCGGGACATGGATGAGTACCGGGAGGCAAAGATGCGCCTGGTGGAGAACATGCTGCCCGGCGATTACCTGGTGTACAACAGAAATGATGATTTCTGTGTAGGGATGGCGTCAGTGGCCAGCGGTATAACCGTTGGGTTCGGCCTGGAGAGCAGTTCGGGGGACGGCCTGTGGATCGAGGACGGGTGGATCGTGGCGGGCCCGCCACTTGAAGCCGTGGAGGTGATGCCGGTTGACGAGATAAGCATCCCGGGCGTTCACAACGTTGAAAACGTGATGGCCGCCGCCGCCGCGTCGCTGGCGATGGGGGAGCCCACCGCGCGGATTCGGGAGGCGGCCCGGGAGTTCGAGGGCCTTGCCCACCGGATGGAGTTCGTGTCGCGTATCGGCGGGGTGTCGTTCTACAACGACTCCAAGGCAACAAACCCGCAAGCCGCCCTCCAGGCCATAAGGTCCTTCAAGGAGCCGCTGGTGCCGATAATGGGGGGGAGGAACAAGGGGCTGGACCTGTCGGAGCTCTCCAGGGAGCTATGCCGGGGAATCGAAGGCGGGGAGGTCCGGGGCGTGGTGTTTCTGGGTGAAAGCGCCGGCGAGTTCGAGTCGGCGGTGCGTCGTGAGTGCGGCGCCACGGCCAGCGGCCGCATCGAGACGGCCGATGGCATGGAGGACTCGGTGCAAAGGGCCTACCGATTGGCAGGCGGGAGCGGGGTAGTTGTACTGACCCCCGCCTGCGCGTCGTTCGACATGTTCACCGATTACAAGGAAAGGGGACGGGCATTCAAGGAATGCGTCGCCCTGCTCGAGGGAAGTGATGAGGTTGGCGACTTCGAGTAGCGCGGCGAGATCCAGGAAGGCGGTGACCCGGCCCGCGGGAGGCCGACGGCGGCCGTCCCCCGGGTCGGGCAGGGCGAAGGCCGAGGTGAGGAGGCGTACCGCGAAGAGGACCGGCAGTTCGGCGAAGGGAAAGGGGAGCACCGCTTCCGGAAAGCGACGTGCCCGGGCGACCGTTGCGGGGACCGAGCTCTCCTATTACGTACTTATCCCAACAGCGGCGCTCCTGCTGTTGGGGCTGGTGATGGTTTTCTCGGCGGGGTCGGCGATAGGCATAGACCAGAGCGCTGGTGGCTACCGCATCTTTGTCCAGCAACTGGTATGGGCGGGCCTTGGCCTTGTGATGATGTTCGTCTTCTCCAGGTTCGATTACCACAAGCTCGGCAAAGTCTCGTGGGTAGGTGTTCTGGTGTCGATTTCGCTCCTGGTGCTGGTGCTGGTATTCGGGAGAGAGGCCGGGGGTGCCCGCCGCTGGCTGGAGATAGGATCGCTCAACCTGCAGCCGACAGAGATAGCCAAGTTTACGCTGGTGGTGTTCAGTGCCTACGCGCTGGCCATGAAGGGAGATAAGGTAAAGCGGTTTATTCACCTGCTGGTGCCGGTACTGCTGGTCATGGTCCTGGAGGCCGCCCTTATCCTGAAGCAGCCGGACCTGGGGAGCACGCTGGTGATGTGCTTCTCGGTGTTCCTGGTACTGATCATCGCCCGCACCCGGTTGAACCACCTGGCCCTGATAGGAGTGGCCGGCGGAGCGGCCGCAACCTTCTTCATGCTGATCGCACCGTACAGGAGAGCGAGACTGTTCTCGTTCGTGAACCCCTGGAGCTGTTCCAGGGGAGCGGGGTACCAGGTCATACAGTCTTACATCGCGCTGGGATCCGGAAACATCAAGGGCCTGGGGCTGGGGATGAGCCGTCAGAAGTTCCTGTACCTGCCGAATGCCCATAACGATTTCATCTTCGCGATAATCGGAGAGGAGCTTGGTATCGTGGGCACTCTCCTGGTTGTTTCACTGGTGGGGCTCCTGGTCTATGGTGGGTTCAGGATAGCCGCGGGCGCGCCTGATGAATTGGGCAAGCTGCTGGCCGCGGGCATAACCGGGCTGATAGTGATCCAGGCGCTGGTGAATATGGGAGGGGTTACCGGCATGCTGCCGATAACAGGTGTGCCGCTACCCCTGGTGAGCTTCGGGGGGTCGAGCCTTTGCATATGCCTGGCCTGCATCGGGATACTGTTGAACGTCGCTTCCCAGGGTAAGCGTTAAGTGCTTCGTTCCATAGATACGGTCGCGCACCGAGAGCGTCGAAGCGCCGCTCCGGCAAGGCGCGCGACCGAGTCGTACTCCTGGAGTACGTCGAGGGAGCGGAACGCAGCCGGTGTGGATGCAGCGGCGTTCGAATGCCAGCGTATTTATGGAACGAGGTACTAAGGCTGTGGGAAAGGTGAAGGTCGTGGTAACCGGGGGTGGCACCGGGGGGCACGTGTACCCGGCCATTGCGGTCGCGAGGTACCTTTCCCGGGCGCACCCGGGGTGGGAGGTCTTATTCATAGGCTCGGCCGGTGGTACTGAGGCGGATGCGGCCGGTGTGTATGGAGTGCCGTTTGAGGGGATTGAGTTGTCAGGGCTGGTTGGCAGGCGAGCACTGGACCGCCCGAGGGCCCTCTATCTTTTTGCTCGAGGGGTATTTCGGTGCAGGAGGATACTTGGTTCGTTCAGGCCGATGTGCGTTGTGGGGACCGGGGGTTATGCGGCCGCTCCCGCCTGTTTCGCGGCCAGGACGCTAGGTGTGCCCATCATATTACACGAGATGAATTACCGGCCGGGCATCGTCACCAGGGTACTTTGCCGTGGGGCGTACGCGGTAGCGGTAGCGCACCAGGGGACCGGTGAGTCATTGCCCGGAGGGGTGAATGTCGTGGTCACCGGTGTGCCGGTCCGCCCCGAGATGGAATCTCTCGCGAATACCGGGCGGCGCACCGAGGTAGGACGGGAAGCCCGTGAAGTGTTTGGGTTGGAGAGGGGGCGCAAGACGCTCATTGTCTTCGGTGGAAGCCAGGGGGCGCAGGCGCTGAATGAAGCGCTATGGGAGGTGCTGCCCGCAATATCGGGAAGGGGAGACCTGCAGGTCCTGCACTTGACCGGAAAGAGGGCCTATGAGGAGCCGCGCCTCGCACGGGTCGAGGAGTCGCTCTCCCGAGAGAGGTTGGTCTACAGAGCGGTGGCTTACGTGGATCGCATGGACCTGGTGTACTCAGTTGCCGACATGGCGGTTGCAAGGTCCGGTGCCGGCACGGTCGCGGAACTGGTGGCGGCGTCGGTGCCGTCGGTGCTGGTGCCGTATCCGTACGCGGCCGGTGCCCACCAGGAGGGGAACGCGGAGTTGCTCCAGCGCGAGGGTGTGGCGAAGATGATAAAGCAGGATGGCGAGTCGGCGCTCGCCGCGGTACTGGAGGCGGTCCGGTTGATGGACGATGAAGCGGAGCGGTCAAGGATGGGCGCCGCTTTCGCGGAGGCGCGACGGGGGAGCGGGGCGGAAGGGATAGCCGCCCTGATAGAAGAAATTATCGAGGAAGGCAGGGAAGGCCGGGAGAACGGCGGTGAAAGTTGAGCGGGCATTTTACTCTTGAAAGTATCGGGGACGGGGGGATGGTACACCTGGTGGGGATTGGTGGCGCGGGAATGAGTGCCATCGCCACGGTGCTGATAGAGATGGGTTACCCAATCGAGGGATCGGACATAAAGGAGTCACCGTATGTAAGGCGCCTTCGGGAGATGGACGCGGTGGTGGGCATCGGGCACCGGGCGGAGAACCTGTGCGATGCCCGTGTGGTGGTGAAGTCCGCCGCGATAAGGGACGATAACCCCGAGTTGATGGAGGCGGAAAAGAAGGGGGTCCCCGTCATCACCAGGGCCCAGATGCTTGCGGCGATAATGTCCACAAGGAAGGGCATCGCGGTGGCCGGTACCCACGGAAAGACGACCACCTCGTCGCTTGCCACCCAGATGTTGCTGGCCTGTGGCGCCAACCCTTCATACCTCATAGGGGGGGAGTTGAATGAGATCGGGGGGAACGCCCATTACGGTGAGGGTGAGTACCTGGTTGCCGAGGCCGACGAAAGCGACGGCTCACTTCTCTACCTGCGTCCCGAGGTGGCTGTATTGACCAACATCGACGGGGATCACCTTGACTACTTCGGGAGCATAGAAAACACCGCTGACGTGTTCCTGCGGTTCCTTCAACTGTTGCCAACCGGAGGGTTGGCGGTGGTATGCGGCGACGACAGGTCGGCCGGTTCGGTGGGGCTCGACTACCGTAACCAGGGGGGGCGCGTACTCTTCTATGGAAGGTCGGAGGTAAACGAGTACCGTTTCTCCGAAGAGGTGATAGGGGAGTCGAGGACGGAGTATACCGCCTGGTACGCGGGCGAGATGCTGGGCAGGGTGACGGTGGGGATTCCCGGGCTGTACAACGCCTACAACTCCCTGGCGGCGCTTGCGGTTGGACACCAGTTAGGCATGCCGACCGAACAGATGATCCGGGGGTTGGGAAGCTTCCAGGGGGTCAGGCGGCGGTACGAGAGGGTCGGTTCCTGCGGCGGCGTGCAGGTGATCGATGATTACGCTCATCATCCCACCGAGGTCGCCGCGGTGCTGGATCTGGCCGGATCGGTGGCCCCCGGGCGGGTGGTGACAGTTTTTCAACCTCACCGCTATTCACGCACAAGGCTCCTGGCGGACGAATTCGGGGGGAGTTTCGCCGGGGCTGACCTGGTGATCGTGACCGACGTGTATGGCGCGGGGGAGGATCCGGAGCCGGGAGTTACCGGGAAGCTGGTGGCGGACGGGATAGAGGAGCGTAATCCCGAGAAGGAAATCGTGTATGTGCCCAACAGGAGCGAGTTGGCCCGGACGGTGGTTTCCCTGCTCGAGGAAGGTGACACGGTTCTGACGATGGGCGCCGGTGACATAACGAGGTGCGCTTCGGAGATACTGGAACTGCTGGAGGAGAAAAACCGATAGGTGGGTGTCAAGTGCTTCGTTCCATAGATACGGTTGCGCACCGAGAGCGTCGAAGCGCCGCTCCGGCAAGGCGCGCGACCGAGTCGTACTCTTGGAGTACGTCGAGGGAGCGGAACGCAGCCGGAGTGGATGCAGCGGCGATCGAATGCCAGCGTATTTATGGAACGAGGTACTAGGTTGCCGGATCCGTTTCAATCACTGCGGGGAATCGGGGACGCGACCGCACAAAGAGATGTGCTCATGGCGAACTGTACGACCTGGAAGGTCGGAGGCCCCGCCAGGTTCATGGTGCGTGCCGGCAGCGTCGGTGCCGTCGGTGAAACCATCAAAGTGGCCGGAGATCTGGGGCTACCCTTGCTGGTGCTGGGGAGGGGTTCCAACATCCTGGTTTCAGACCGCGGTTTCGATGGTGTGGTACTGTGCCTGGTGGGAGGACTCGCGACGGTACGCGCCGACGGGGAGTTGCTGGTGGCGGGCGGAGGCGCACTGCTGGAATCGGTAGTGGTGGAGGCTTGCGACTCATCGCTTTGCGGGCTCGAGTTCATGTTCGGGATACCGGGAACAGTGGGTGGCGCGGTGATAATGAACGCGGGGGCCTACTCTCACTGGACAGCGGAAGTGCTGGCGGAGGCGCGTACCGTGAATGAAGACGGCGGCGAGAGGCGCTACCAACGATTCGATGGGAAGTACAGGCAGGCGCTGGTGCCGGAAGGCGAGATAGTGACGCAGGCGACGTTTCACCTTGTGGCCGATTCGGTGGAATTGATCAGGGAGCGCATGAACGAGATGAGAGACAGGCGAAGGGCGAACCAGCCGTTGGGGATGGCGAGCGCCGGTTCGGTTTTCAAGAACCCCCCGGGCGCTCACGCCGGGTATCTGATAGACCGGTGCGGGCTGTCGGGCAGGAGAGTGGGAGGCGCGGTGGTGTCGGAGAAACACGCGAACTTCATAGTCAATCGGGGAGACGCGACGGCCAGTGACATCAGGCAACTCATGGGGCTGGTATCGGGAGAGGTCAGGTCCCGGTCGGGAATCCAGTTGGAGCTCGAGGTCAAGCTGGTAGGGTTCGAGAGTGGGTGAGAGACGTTGAGAGTAGCCGTTCTTATGGGGGGAAGCAGCGCGGAAAGGGAGGTATCACTTGGAACCGGTATGGCGATAGCGGGCGCGCTCCGTGAACTGGGACACCAGGCACTGGAGGTGGATGTGGGTACTGACCTCCCGATGCGGCTAACGGCCGGTGAGCCTGACGCGGCTTTTCTGGCCCTGCACGGTCGCATGGGCGAGGACGGATGCGTACAGGGACTCTTGGAGGTGATGAGGATACCGTACACCGGTTGCGGGGTCCTGGCAAGCGCGGTGACGATGGACAAGGTTGTCACCAGGGAGTTGCTCGCTTTCCACGGACTGCCGGTGGCGGAGGGTATCGTCGCGGGCAGTGGCCAGGAGTTCGACGCGATAGCCTGCCGGGTCGCGGAAGCGCTGTCGTATCCGGTCATGGTGAAGCCGGCCCGCGAGGGAAGCAGTATCGCGGTGACGGAGGTCACTAGGCCGTCCGGGCTGAGGGAAGCGCTGGAGTTGGTGTTTGCCTGTGACACGCGGGCGCTGGTGGAGCGGTACGTGAAGGGCAGGTTGTTGACGGTGGGGATACTGGGAAGCGAGCCGCGGGTACTTCCGGTGGTGGAGATAATCACCCGCGAGGGCTTCTACGATTACAAGGCGAAGTACGATTCGCGGTTCACCGAGTACGAGGTCCCCGCCGACATAAGCCCCCCCCTGGCGGAAGCCGCTGGTTCGATATCCCTGGCCGGCTTCAATATCCTGGGATGCGAGGGGATATCGCGGGTTGATATCATACTGGAGGACGAAACCGGGAAACTGGTGATCCTGGAGGTCAACAGCATTCCCGGGATGACCGAGAACAGTCTTATTCCCAAGGCCGCTATGGCGGCGGGTATGTCATTCAACGATGTCGTAGCTGTACTGCTGGGAGGTGCCCGGCTGAAGGTGTAGTGGTAGCGGCCGGGGGGCTGGAGTTGAACCAAGTTGATCCGCGGGTGAAAGGCGCTCTTGTTCGAATCCGGCCAGGTGTAATGGTATGCAGGCGGTGCAGAAGCAACCGCATACGGGCAAGTTGATCGATAGAAATCACACCTGGAGATGAGTAACGTTGGGGAAGATGAAGAGCCCTTCAGGGTCCAGGGGCCGCCTCTTCGGGGCGCTGGTAATCATCGTCGTGTTTGTGGTAGCGGTGGGGGCGGTGCTGGCATGGCTCGCCTTCTTCACCGGCACCTGCGCGATTAAGACGGTGGTGATAAAAGGAAACGAGCACCTGACGGTCGAGCACATCCGCGAACGCAGCGGGGTTGACTCCTACACCAGGCTGATTACGCTGCCGGTCGGGCATTTGGACGAGAACCTGGAGAACGACCCGTGGGTGAAGGAGGCGAAGGTCGGCAGGCACCTCCTCAATACCGTGAACATAGATGTCATCGAGAGGAAACCGGTGGCGGTGGTCGACTTCGGCGGTGTGGGCTTCATGGTGAACGGAGAGGCGCACGTCATGGCGCAGGTCACAGTGGATGAGTTCCCGGAGTTGCCCCGTGTCCACGGGGGTGACGCGTCAGTGCCTACCGTGGATAGCAGGGTAAACAGCAAGAAGATAAGGGAGTGCATTCAGGTTGTTGGTGATATGCCCGCGGAGTTGAGGGCGACCCTGGCTCTGGTAAACCCGTATGACGGGCGTGGTTACGTATTTATTTCCAGGGATGGTTACAACATAATCTACGGCGCGGCAAGTGAGTGTTCCAGGAAGAACGAGATACTGGAGGCCATCATAACGGAGATAAGAAGCAACAACAGGAGAGTCGAGTACATTGATGTGACGGTTCCCGACTGTCCGGTGATCAGACCATTCTGATGTCCTCTTCGCGGTAATCACCAGTAAAAAAATGGACCGGTATAGATGCGTGCTATTAACCTGGAAAATACTAAAGCCTAAACTGAGGTTGACATATATCTTTAGTTAACATTGATTTTCTGATATAATAACCCTCGATTTATTATTCACTGATTCTCGAAACAGAAAAGGGAACAGTCGGTGCGGAACAGTGAACGACAACTGAATCGGAAGATTGGGGAAAGGAAGCTGGCATGGTTAATGATCTAAAGCAGTTCTTCGCGGTCATAAAAGTCGTAGGTATTGGGGGCGGTGGTAACAACGCGATAAACAGGATGATACGCGATGGGATGACAGGCGTTGATTTTATCGCGCTGAACACGGACGCGCAGGACCTGCAGGCGTGTGACGCGGATGTGAAGATAAGCATCGGTGAGGAACTGACTCATTTCCTGGGTACGGGCAACCAGCCGGATATCGGGCGGGAGTCGGCCCAGGAGCATGCAGACGAGATAAAAGAGGCGCTCAAGGGAAGCGACATGGTGTTCATTACCGCCGGAGAGGGCGGGGGCACCGGCACCGGGGCGGCGCCGGTGGTGGCGGAGATAGCCAGGGAACTCGGGGCGTTGACGATCGGTGTGGTGACCAAGCCGTTTGAGTTCGAGGGCAGTCACCGAAGGCGGCAGGCCGAGGAAGGCGTAGAGATACTACAGGACAAGGTTGACACCCTGATCATCATCCCCAACGACAAGCTCTTTGAGTATACCGATTCCAAGCTCAGCATCGAGGAAGCGTTCAAGAAAGCGGACGAGGTGCTCCGTTACGGGGTCCAGGGGATAACCGACCTTATTAATATCCCGGGCCTGATAAACCTGGACTTCGCCGACGTGAAGAAGATACTGTCAATCCCCGGCTCCGCTCTCCTGGGTGTTGGCGAGGCCACCGGTGAAGAGAGGGCTATTAAGGCCGCCGAAAACGCGGTATCGAGCCCTCTGCTGGAAGCTTCCGTGGATGGATCCCAGGGGATCATAATAAACGTGACCGGGGGGCCGGACCTTTCGTTGCAGGAGGCAAGGGACGCGGTGGAGATTATCAGGAGTGCATGCGATGCCGAAGCCGAGGAGATATTCGGTGTGATTGTGGACCAGACCCTGCACGACAAGGTGAAGGTTACTGTAATCGCATCGGGCATTGAGCCGGGGCGACTGGGGTTTGCCCGACCTTCACGCGTTGCTTCAAGGCGACAGGTGGAATCTGAGGCAGAAGAAACTCAGGAGCGCAAGGAGCGCAAGAAAGAGCGACGTTCCATGGTAGAGCGGGAGCGAAAGACCATTGTTGAAGAAGATGATATTACAATACCGCCATTTCTACGGAATAGGTAAAGTCTAAATAGAGCGTTTAGAGTATTACAAACACCGAAGTTCCTCAATTCATCCGCCCAGGCATTTGAAATGCCCGGCAACAGTGGGACAGTGGAGTTCCCTGCAAGGAGAAGGATTCAAGGCCGAATGAGCGAGCGTTCCAGCGCGAGATACCAAGTGCCCCGTCTCATAAATACAATGGCATTCGAACGCCGCTCCCGTCCACACCGGCTGCGTTCCGCTCCCTCGAAGTACTGCAGAAGTACGTCTCGGTCGCGCGCCTTGCCGGAGCGGCGCTTCGACGCTCTCGGTGCACAACCGTATCCATGGAACGAGGCACTGAGTCGCGCGCCTTGCCGGAGCGGCGCTTCGACGCTCTCGGTGCGTCACCGTATTTATGAGACGGGACACCAGAGGAGAGAATATTGAAAGTGGTAGAGGTAGTTTGCTCGGACCCAAGAAGATATATATAAGTGTTGGCGGTTGGAGTGGCTTGCGGTCAAAAGGCGAGAGAGTGAGTGATGGTTGAGGAAGAAAACGTGCAGAAGAGATTCATCGCGATAATAAAGGTAGTAGGTGTAGGTGGTGGCGGGAACAACGCAGTGAACAGGATGATTGACGCCGGCATCAAGGATGTGGAGTTCGTGGGGATAAACACCGACGCGCAGGCACTCCGGGGATGCAACGCCGATGTGAGAATACCTATAGGAAGGATGATAACCCACGGGCTTGGGGCGGGGAACGATCCGGATGTCGGGATGAGCGCGGCTGAAGAGGACGAAGAGGAGATAGCGAAAGCGCTACAGGGCGCGGACATGGTGTTCATAACCGCTGGGAAAGGAGGCGGGACCGGCACCGGAGCGGCACCGGTGGTGGCGAGGATAGCCGGTGAGGAAGGGGCACTGACGGTGGGAGTGGTAACCCGACCGTTCTCGTTCGAGGGCAGGCGAAAGGCGGAACAGGCGGAGCAGGGAATCGGGTGGCTCAAAGAGAACGTGGATACGGTGATAACCGTTCATAACGACCGCCTGTTGGATTTGACCGAGAACATGACGGTGATGGAGTCGTTTCGCGTGGCCGATGATGTACTGCGCCAGGCGGTACAGGCGATAACCGAACTGGTCACCGGCAGGGGCATGATAAACGTTGACTTCGCCGACGTCCGGCAGGTTCTCCAGGGGTCCGGGACGGCATTGATAGGAATAGGGCGGGCAAGCGGCCAGGAGCGCGCCCGGCAGGCGGCCATGAACGCGATAGACAGCCCGCTCCTGGAGTCGAGCATTGATGGAGCGACCGGTGTGCTGCTCAACATATCAGGTGGGTCGGACCTGGCCCTGCACGAGGTGAACGAGGCCGCGGAGGTTGTGGCCCGGGCGGTGGACCCCAACGCGAATATTATCTTTGGCGCGGCGGTGGACAGTGGTCTGGAAAGCCAGGTACAGGTCACCGTTATCGCCTCCGGCTACAAGGAGGGCGGGAGGGTGCGGCCCGAACTGGCGCGGGAGGTCGTGGAAAAGGACAGGAAGAAGAGGCCCGGAAGAGAGCCGGTACAGCCGGTGGATATTCCCTCTTTCATCAGGGGGCGCCAGTGAGGCGCCGTTTTCGTGTCGTGCCCCATGACAGGGCTTGACTGATGAACAATCACGCGGCGGTGAACCGTCGCGTTCATAAATAGTGCCTCGTTCCATGGATACGGTTAAGCACCGAGAGCGTCGAAGCGCCGCTCCGGCAAGGCGCGCGACCGAGACGTACTCCCGTAGTACTTCGAGGGAGCGGAACGCAGCCGGTGTGGATGCAGCGGCGTTCGAATGCCAGCGTATCTATGGAGCGAGGTACAATTGGTAAGAAAGGTGAACAGAGATTGGACAGGGAACTACCTGGAAGTCTCTGGGAGAGGCTGGAGCCCCTTCTTACGCGCGTTGAGAGGCCCAGTCGCTACCTGGGTGGCGAATGGAATGTGTCTGCTTTTTCGGGTGAAGGTACCGAGGTGGTGCTGGCCTACCCTGACGTGTACGAGATCGGCCAGAGCAACCTGGGGCTCGCGATCTTGCGAGAAGCGGTAAACGGCATCCAGGGCGCCAGCGCTGAACGCGTTTATTCCCCGTGGGGGGACATGGAGCGGGAGATGCGGTCGGCCGGGATACCGTTGTTCTCTATCGAGACCCACCGCCCGGTGGCCCGGTTCGATATTCTCGGTATATCCATTCCTCACGAGTTGACTTACACTAACGTGCTGAACCTCATCGACCTCGCCGGTATTCCCCTGCGCGCCGCCGACAGGTCCGGCGGTCCGCTGGTGATCGGGGGCGGGTGCGGCGCGGCCAACCCGGAACCGCTGGCCGAGTTCTTTGACCTGTTCGTGTTGGGGGAGGGCGAGGAGGTGCTGGGATCGATAGTGGAACTGGTGACTCGCGGCAACTCCGGCGGATGGTCCCGGGAGAAGGTGCTCGGCGAGGCGGCCCACCTCCGCGGGGTCTACCGGCCTTCGGAGTACCGGGTGGAGTACGGCGAAGACGGATGCATTCGCCAGCCATCGGCCGGGACCGGGAAGGTGCACAAGAACCTGGTTGACCTGGACAGGTGGCTGATGCCCATGCGCCCGGTGGTCCCGTTCTGCGAGGCGATTCACGACCGGCTGAACGTTGAGTTGTTTCGCGGTTGCACGAGGGGTTGCCGGTTCTGCCAGGCTGGGATGATCTACAGGCCGGTTCGCGAGAGGTCTCCCGGCGAGGTAGTGAGGATGGTCGATGAACTGGAGGACGCGACAGGGTACGAAGAGGTGTCACTTAGCTCGCTATCCTCAACCGACTACACACGGCTGGACGAAGTGGTAGGGAAGATCTCCGATATCTGCGAACACCGGCGGATGTCGCTGTCGCTTCCCTCCTTGAGAATGGACGGGAGGTCGGTGGAGGCCGCGGGTCGCTTGAGCCGCGGTAGCAAGGGAGGACTGACGTTTGCTCCCGAGGCCGGGACAGAGAGACTGCGCCGGGTGATCAACAAGCCGATCGCCGAGGAAGAGATGATCAGGGCGGTTATCACCGCGGTAAACTCCGGCTACAGAAGGGTAAAGCTGTACTTCATGATAGGGTTGCCCACCGAGACCGACAGTGACGTCGAGGCCATAAGCGCGCTGGTGTTCCGTCTCAGGGATGCCGTGAGGAGTGAAGGCCTGCCGCCGCCCGCCTGCAACGTCAGCGTATCCACGTTTGTTCCAAAGTCCCACACCCCGTTCCAGTGGGAGCGGCAGGACACCATGGAAGATGTCGAGCGGAAGCAAAATATCCTCAAGTCCACTCTCCGGTCCAGGGGAGTTAAACTCTCCTGGCACGACAAGGAGATGACCCTGGTGGAAGGCTGCCTGTCGCGCGGAGACCGACGCCTCGCCGGTGTCCTGGAGAGGGTTTGGGCCCAGGGGGCGAGGTTTGAATCGTGGTCGGAGCACTTCGATCTCTCCCGGTGGGAAAACGCCTGGAGGGAGGAGGGAGTCGTCCCCGATTTCTACTGTCACCGCCGGCGGGGCGAGGACGAGGTATTCCCCTGGGACCACCTCGATTTCGGCGTCGACAAGAGCTTTCTTCACCTGGAGTACCGTCGCGCCCTGAAGGAAGACACCTCCCCCGATTGCCGCGGCGGCGACTGCCAGGATTGCGGTGTTTGTTCCGGCCTGGGGGCGGAGGTCGTGCTGAAGGGTGAGTGGAGGTGACATCCGGTGCAGCTGACTGATCCACTACGGCTGAGGGTGCAACTGACCAAGATGGGGAGGATAAGATACCTCTCGCACACGGAGTTCTCCCGCACCCTTATGCTGTCCGCCCGGCGCTCCGGGCTTCCACTTCAGTACACGGGCAAGAAGCGTTCTCGCATGAAGATATCCCTTTCACCGCCGCTGCCTATCGGGATAACAAGCGAATGCGAACTGGTGGACTTCTCGCTTACCTCTTACGTCTCGTCGGGCGAGGCGGAGGAGATGCTTGGCGGGTCGCTGCCCGAGGGCATGAAGGTGGTCCGTTGCCGCCTGATGGGTAGCGGGGCGAAGGCGGTTGGGAAGTTGATAGACACCGCGGCGTACGTGGCGTTGTTGCCGGAGGGAACGGGCGTGGAAGGTGAGTGGGCTCCGGCGGTGGAAGAGTTCCTGGGGAGGGATGTGGTCGATTTCGAAAGGGTACAGCCCCGCCGGACAAGGGTGGTGAACCTTCGATCGGGGGTCCATCGACTCGCAGTCATGAAAAGGGAACCCGAATCGCCTGCCCGACTGCGGATGGTGCTGGATGACGGTACTAAGGGTACCATTAAGCCGCGGGAGGTGCTCCAGGTTCTTGCCGGGATTGCCGGTGCCCCGCCCGGGGCGTGGGAGGACATCGCGGTGCACCGCGATGGACTGTTCGTGAGAAGGGGTGACAGGTTGGTGTCGCCGATGGAATTAGGGAAAAGAAAGCCCGCGGTATGAGCGGTGCACGAGGGGAGTAAAAGTGCCCAATAAAGATAAGAGGGAGATGTTGGTAACCTGCCGCGACGGGCGGTGCAGGTTGGCGATAACGGAAAACGATGAACTGGTGGAGGTGTACATAGGCAAGACCAGGAAGAAGTCGGTGGTTGGCAACATCTACGTGGGTCGAATAACCGCCGTATTGCCGGGGATGAGCGCCGCGTTTGTAGATATCGGGGTTGGAAAGAACGCGTTGCTCTACCTCCAGGACCTGGTGTTGATGGAGGACGGGTCGCGGGTTAAGCCCCGCAAGATAGGAAAGGCCCTCAAGCAGAACGACAGTATCATTGCCCAGGTGACAAAGGACCCTATGCAGAGCAAAGGCGCGCGCATTACCACCAACCTCAGCCTGCCGGGGCGGCTCATGGTCTACATGCCACAGAGCAACCGTTCCGGGGTCAGCCGGCGGTTGCCGGAAAAGGAGCGGGAGCGGCTTCGCAAGATCTCCAAGGGGATAAAGCCGGAGAAGGGGAGCGTTATCATCCGCACCGCAGCCATGAAGGCGAAGAATAAGGACCTTCAGTCGGACCTGGAGTACCTTCTCGAGCAGTGGAAGGATGTACAGCTGAAGATCGGGAAAGCCAAACCTCCGTCGGTTGTGTATACCGAGCCGGAACTGGCGATACGGGTCATAAGGGACAACCTGACCCAGGATTTCGCCCGTGTCCTGGTGGACAACCAGGCGGAGTTCAAGCGCATCAGGGAGTATGTCGGGACTGCCTGTCCCGAGATCAGGAACAGGGTGGAGCTGTACAAGGGGAAAGAACCGCTTTTCAAGAAGTTCGGCATCGAAAGGGGAATAGAGGCGGCCTTGCGCCGAAAGGTGGGCCTTCCCTCGGGAGGGCACATTGTTATCGACAAGGCGGAGGCGCTTACCGCCATAGACGTCAACACCGGCTCATTCACCGGGAAGAAGAGCCTGGAGGAGACCGTGCTGAAGAACAACCTGGAGGCGGCGGTGGAAGTCGTGAAGCAGCTTCGGCTCCGTGACATCGGCGGCATCATCGTCATAGACTTCATCGATATGGAGAAGGAGGAGAACCGGGCACAGGTCATGGAGACCCTGGAGAAGGAGCTCGCCGGTGACAGGACCAAGACGCAGGTGGTTACCCTTTCCGAGTTGGGGCTGGTGGAGATGACCCGCAAGAACGTGACTGATGGCATCGCGGAAACTCTGGGAAAGACCTGCCCGCGTTGCGAGGGCAGGGGGTTGATATTCGAGGAGTAAGTACCCCGCTCCACAAATACGCTGGCATTCGAACGCTGCTCCCGTCCACACCGGCTGCGTTCCGCTCCCCAGACGTACTACAGGAGTACGTCTGGGTCCCGCGCCTTGCCGGAGCGGCGCTTCGACGCTCTCGGTGCGCAACCGTATCTATGAAACGAGGCACTTTGAGGCGACATATCCCAACCGTATGCCGGATGTGGTGTTCCTCCTCTTGTGTGCCCTCGATTGGTTTGTTGTATAGTTATTGTATAATGTTCTGATTCTAAAGCCGGGAGATAGATATGTACGCAGTGATAAGGACAGGTTCAAAACAGTATCGGGTGTCGCCGGGCGACGCGATCACTATTGAGAAGATCGACGTGGCGGAGGGCAAGAAATGCCAGTTCGAGGACGTCGTGCTGTTCCATGATGGCAAGAACGTGGTTGCCGACCCCCGGGAACTGGCGAAGGTGAGGGTGGACGCGAGGGTGGTAACCCAGGGCCGAAGCGAGAAGCTTATAGTCTTCAAGTATAAGCCCAAGAAGGGGTACCGAAGAAAAAAAGGTCACCGGCAGAGTCTGACCAGGGTGGAGATTGAAGATATAGTAGTGAGGAAGACGGCCCCCAGGAAGAAGGCCGTGGGTGCCGGCAAGGCGGGGGGCACGGCAGCGAAAGCGTGAACCGGAGGGTTTTATGTCCAGCAAGAAGGGTGTAGGGAGTTCCAGAAACGGGCGCGACAGCCAGTCCAAGCGGCTGGGGGCAAAGAAGTTCAGCGGCCAGAGGGTCAAGGGTGGCAGCATTCTGGTGCGACAACGTGGAACCAGGATGAAGCCGGGCAGTAACGTCGGCCTGGGCAAGGATTACACGTTGTTCGCCAGGGTGGACGGCGTGGTGGAGTATAGCTCCAGCGGGAACAAGACGGTGGTGAGCGTCAGGCCGGACGTCGCTTGAGCCCGGTAGGGCCGTCGGCGGCGGGGGTGGGCTGAGGCGAGCACCCCACGAGTGATGTATAATTGGATATCGCCGGTCACCGGACAGTCACCGGACACGAAAGGGCGAGTACAGGTGAGCAGCAGGAAAATACTGGTGGTTGATGACGACCCCACCATGGTCAAGCTCATTAACGTGAACTTGAAGCTGAACAATTACTCCGTGGTGGAAGCCACATCGGGCGAGCAGGCGCTGAATGTGCTGGCCGCCGAAACAGTTGACCTTATTGTCCTGGATATCATGATGCCCGGCGTCGACGGCTGGGAGGTCCTGAAGCGGATCCGAAGCAGCCGGGAGACCGAGGAGATGCCGGTCATACTGGTGACCGCCAAGACCCAGGACAGCGACGTGATTAGAGGTTGGGAACTGGGCGCGGATGAGTACGTTATCAAGCCCTTCAATCCACTGCTGCTGGTGGAGGTCATAAGGATGGTGCTTGACCGCAGCTACGAAGAGCGGCTCGAGCGAAGAAAGAAGCAGAAGGAAAAGCTGGAAGTGCTCCGTAGTCTGTCTCAGCCGAAGAAAGACTCCGGAAGTTAGCCGCCGGGCTTATTCGTTTTGACGCAGAGACCAGCCGGATTATTCCATGTTTATTGACGAGGCGTCTATATTTGTTGAAGGTGGCCGTGGCGGGGACGGGTGCGCCTCGTTCCACCGCGAGAAGTATCGCCCTCACGGAGGCTGCGACGGGGGAACCGGGGGAACCGGGGGAGGCGTGGTGCTGGTTGCCTCGGTGGGCAGGGCAACGCTTTCGGAGTTCCACAGGAGGGGGCATTTCAAGGCGGCGCGCGGGGGACGTGGCGGCTCAAACAACAGGAGGGGAGCCGCCGGCGACGAACTTATCGTGCCGGTGCCCCCCGGGACGGTAGTGATGGACGAGAACGGCGCGATCATCGCTGACCTGGTGAATCCCGGCCAGCGGTTCGAGGCCGCCGCGGGGGGGAGAGGGGGCCGTGGCAACGCTTCTCTTTCCGCGAAGGCGGGGCCGCAGCCACGGTTCGCCGAAAAAGGGGAGGCGGGACGGTCGGCGGAGCTCCGGCTGGAGCTGAAGATGGTGGCGGACGTCGCAATCGTGGGTCTTCCCAACGCTGGGAAATCCAGTCTGATATCCCGGGTATCGGGGGCGCGGCCCAGGGTTGCGGCTTATCCGTTTACGACTACCGAACCGAACCTTGGCACCGTCGAGGGGGAGGATGTCGACTTTATCCTTACCGACGTGCCGGGCTTGATCGAGGGCGCGCACCTTGGCAAGGGGATGGGGATTGGTTTTCTGCGTCACATCGAAAGGGCGTTGATTATCGTCTACATGGTGGACATGTCGCCGTACAGCGGGAGGCGGCCGGCGGATGACCTGGTGATACTGGAGAACGAACTGGGAGAGTTCTCGGCGGAACTAAGAGGGCGAAAACGGGTGGTGGCCGTCAACAAGATGGATCTCTCACCGGCGCCGGAGGCAGTTGAAGAGGTCAGCCGGGAGTGCCGGGAGCGGGGCCTTGAGATCTTTCCGGTGAGCGTGGCCACAGGAGAGGGAGTTGGCGCGCTGATGGGAGCTCTGGAGGAATTGGTAAAGGAAGCGAGGGTATCTCCCCCGGCGGGGGCCGAGGTGGTCTATTCTACATCGGCCGATGAGGACATTATTAACGTACGGCATGAACGTGGCCGTTATGTCGTCCGCGGGAGTCGAATCGAGCGCATGGTGAACATGACTGATTGGAACAACGACGAGGCGCTCTCTTACCTTGCCGGGAGATTGCGCCATGAGGGTGTGGAGGACGCGATTGCCCGGGCGGGAGCGATGCCCGGGGACGAGGTGGAGATAGCGGGAAGGGTATTTGAGTTCATCCCCGATGAACGCATGCCACCTCTTGCCACTTGAGCGCGGGGTAATATGAAACGGTACGAGCGGATTGTCATCAAGGTGGGCACCACCATAATAGCCGGGGAGTCAGGCCGTATTGACCGCGATCGCGCAAGGAGCCTGGCCGAGCAGGTCGCCTCCGCACGGCGGCGCGGCGTGGACGTCGCGCTGGTCTCATCGGGGGCGATTGCCGCCGGCATGGAGAAGTTGGGGATGGGGGCGCGGCCGGAGGATGTCGAGACGCTGCAGGCGGTGGCGGCGGTCGGGCAGGGGTTGCTCCTGCGGATGTACACGGACATGCTTGGTGACTGTGGCGTAACCGCGGGGCAGTTGCTGTTGACCCAGCATGACATGACCCACCGGCAGCAGTACCTGAACGCCCGGCGGACCATGGGGCGCCTTTTCGCGATGGGCGTCGTCCCGGTGATAAACGAGAACGACACGGTGGCGACCGAGGAGATAACGTTCGGCGATAACGACACGCTGGCGGCGCTGGTGGCCTCTCTTGCGGATGCTGACCTCCTGGTACTGCTTACTGATACCGAGGGGCTCTATACCGCGAACCCCCGTGAGCACCAGGACGCCACGCTGCTGGATCGGGTGGAGTGCATCACCGGCGACATAGAGAGCCTCGCCGGCGAGCCGGGAAGCGAACTGTCGTCGGGTGGCATGTACTCCAAGGTCCAGGCGGCGAAGGTGGCGGTGACATCGGGAGTACCCACGGTTATCGCCGACGGCAGGAAAACCGGAATCGTAAGCGACATCCTCGACGGGAAGCCGGTGGGGACGTACTTCCCGGCGTCCAGGAGGGTAAGATCCAAGAAGCACTGGATCGGGTACGCGAGGAGAACCCGGGGCAGGCTTTCCGTGGACGGGGGCGCGGCGAAGGCGGTGGAAGACGAGGGAGGGAGCCTGCTGCCCGCCGGCGTGGTGGAGGTCGAGGGCGAGTTTGGGGTCGGCGATTGCGTGGACATAATCGGTCCGGGCGACAGGCCGATAGGCAGGGGACTTACCAGCTACGGGGCCGGCGAGGCGAGGCGCATCATGGGCTTGCGCACCGGGGAAGTAAGTGACGTGCTGGGCGAGGAGGGTTGCGAGATAATCCATCGCGACGTACTGGTGGTGTTCGATGGTGATGATTGAAAGGGTTGATACCCATGGGTGACCTTGAGCAACTGGCGTCGCGGTCCCGGGAGGCCGCCGCCCGACTGGCGGTATTGACGACAGAGGAGAAGGACCGCGCGCTGCTCCGGATGGCCGATGGCCTGGAGGAGAACTCCCGTGAGATACTTGAGCATAACCGCGGGGACATCGAGGCCGCCAGGGAGCAGGGAATGACCACGGCCTTGATGGACCGGCTCACACTGAGTGAGCCCAGGATCGCAGAGATGGCGCGAGGCCTCCGCGAGGTCGCGGCGCTGCGGGACCCTGTGGGGGAGGTCGAAGACGGATGGAGGCTTCCCAACGGGCTGCAGGTGGAGAAGGTCAGGGTGCCGCTGGGCGTGATAGGTATCATCTACGAGGCGCGCCCCAACGTGACAGTGGATGCCGCGGGCTTATGCATCAAGAGCGGGAACGCGGTGATCCTGAGGGGGAGCTCCAGCGCCGTCAACTCCAACAAGGTGCTGGCGAGTACAATCTCGGAGGCGGCGGTGGAGGCGGGACTCCCCGGGGGGTCCATACAACTGGTCCAGGAAACAGACCGGGAAACGGCCCGCCGGCTCATGAGGCTGCACGGGCTCATCGACGTGCTGATCCCCAGGGGAGGGGAGGGGCTTATCAGGACGGTGGTGGAGAACTCGACTGTCCCGGTTATCGAGACGGGTGTCGGCAACTGCCACCTGTACGTGGACGAGAGCGCGGACATCGGCATGGCGGTGGAGATCGCGGTCAACGCGAAGACCCAGAGGCCTGGTGTGTGCAATGCCTGCGAGACGATGCTGGTCCACCGGGCGATAGCGGGGGAGTTCCTCCCCCCGGCGTTCGCGGAGCTCCGAGAGCGCGGGGTGACGGTGCGAGGTTGCCGGGGGACCCGGGAAATACTGTCCGAGGCCGAGGAGGCGACCGAGGATGATTGGTCCGAGGAGTACCTGGACCTGATTCTGGCGGTGCGGCTTGTCGGCTCGGTCGAAGAGGCCATATCCCACATCAACAGGTACGGTTCCCATCACTCGGAGACGATTGTTTCAAACGACTACGCCAACTGCCAGGAGTTCGTCACCGGGGTCGATTCCGCGGCGGTGTACGTCAACGCCTCAACCCGGTTCACCGACGGCAATCAGTTTGGCCTTGGCGCGGAGATAGGCATAAGCACCCAGAAGCTGCACGCCCGGGGGCCGATGAGCCTGCGTGAACTCACCACCACCAAGTTCATCATCCGCGGAACCGGCCAAATCCGCCCCTGACACGCACCCGCAACCCGGTGGGGTCAGCGCCTTCAAGCGGTGGCCGAGATTATGCGTTACGGCTAGAAGGCCTGACCCCTCATGTGAGACAAGCGGTGGTCAGACAAGGTACGCCACCCCCCGGCTGGTGCCGTTGCAACACCCACCCAAACCCACACCCAATATGCAACAGCCCAGGGGCGAGACCCCTCCCTCCCAAAGCAAAAGGCGTAGCCGATGCCGGCAAGATGCCGGCGCTACCAGGGAAACTTTTCTCACGACCTTGCGTTTGGTGCCTGGCACCATCTTGCGTTTTGCACATTGCTTGCATATATATACAATAGGATGTATTGTATTCACTCAGGCCATTGAATGGACGGCATGTGCAGTAGTGTAAGATTGTCGTTGGGTGGAAGGAAGGACTGAAGTTGATACGGGCAGGGATAGTCGGAGCCTCGGGATATACCGGGGCGGAGTTGATGCGAATACTGTGGGGCCATCCGGAGATGGAGGTGACGGTTGCGACCGCAAATCGTTACCGTGGATGGCGTATAGGAGCGTTGTACCCATCCCTGGATGGGTTCTACCCCGGGCTGTTCGAGGCATATGATCCAGGCGTTATCGACTCGGAGTGTGACGTGGTTTTCCTGGGGTTGCCTCATGGGGAGAGCATGAAGGCGCTACCTGAAATCGTGTCCATGGAGAAGAGAGTGGTGGACCTCTCAGCCGACCTCAGGTTAGATGACCCCGGGGAGTATCAGAAGTGGTACGGAGAAGAGCATGCCTGCCCGGAGCTGTCGGGGCGGGCGGTATATGGTCTCACCGAGATACATCGTGAGGCGGTCGCCGCAGCCGGACTGGTGGCGAACCCCGGTTGCTACCCGACAGGAGCGCTCCTGGGATTGATCCCGGCGGCGGAGGCAGGGTACATAAAGGGAACGGTGGTGGTTGATGCCAAGAGCGGGATATCCGGCGCGGGAAGGAAGGCCACGCCGGCCACGCATTTCTCCCAGGTGTCGGAAAACGTGGCACCGTACGCGGTCTCGGGGCACCGGCACCTGCCGGAGATAAGTGCGGGGCTGGCGAAGGTCACCGGAGAGACGGTAGCGATAGTATTCACGCCCCACCTTGTTCCGATGAGCCGTGGCATCCTTTGCACGATGTACGTCCCGCTGGGGCGGAACACAGGCGCGGGAGAGATCCGTGACTTCTACCAGGAGTTCTACCGGGGCGAGCGGTTCATCCAAGTGCTCGACGAAGGCGTTTATCCGCAGACCAAGGCGGTCCGGGGCAGCAACAACTGCCAGGTTTCGCTTGAGGTGCCCGGTGATGGGAGTACACTGATACTCATGAGCGCGATCGATAATCTAGTGAAGGGCGCTTCAGGACAGGCGGTCCAGAACATGAACTTGATGTGCGGCCTTCCCGAGTGGATGGGGCTTGAATCCCCGGGGCTTTCCCCTTGATGCCGGGAGTGTAAGGGCAGGCGATATTACAGGTAGGTGATGCGTAATGCAGGCGATGGGTTTTGAGAGTTTTGAGAGGATACTTGGTGGCGTGTGCGCGCCGGAGGGGTTTCTGGCATCGGGTGTTTCCTGCGGTATCAAGGGGGACGGACTTCTCGACCTTGCCCTCGTGTACACCGAGAAGCCCGCTGCCGCGGCCGGTGTTTATACGACCAACAGCATGAAGGCGGCCCCGGTCGTGTTCAGCAGTGAACGCCTGTCCCGGGGGACTGCCAGGGCTGTCGTTGTGAACAGCGGGATCGCCAACTCGATGACCGGGAGACGGGGGGCCCGGGACGCGGAGGTCATGGCCGCGGCGGTGGAGAGCGCGCTGGATATACCCGAGGGCCAGGCACTGGTCGCTTCCACAGGCCGGATTGGGGAGTATCTACCCATGGAGAAGATTGAAAAAGGCATCCAGGCGGCGGTCCAGGACCTGAATCCCGGTGGTAATACCGATGCGGTGAAAGCGATTATGACCACCGACACTTACCCCAAGGAACTGGCCGCTGAGATGGAGATAGGGGGAAGAGTGGTCAGGTTGGGCGCGATGGCCAAGGGGTCCGGCATGATACACCCGAACATGGCGACCATGATCGCTGTTATCACCACCGACATTGACATCGACGTTGAAACAATGCGTAACTGGCTGGGCAGGGCGGTGGAATGGTCGTTCAACCGGATATCGGTGGACGGAGATATGTCCACTAACGACACCGTTTTTATGATGGCGAACGGTGCCGCCTTCCCCGGAGGTTACGAGATGAGCGGGGAGGAGGCCGATCTGTTCTTCGAGACCCTCTGCTGGCTCACCGGAAGCCTGGCGGTGGCCCTGGTCAAGGATGGAGAAGGCGCGACCAAACTGGTCAGGGTCGTGGTGAATGGGGCGATTGATGATGCCGAGGCGGTGCTGGTGGCCAGGGCTATCGGGAACTCCAACCTGGTCAAATGCGCATTCCACGGCGGACTGCCGGCGTGGGGGCGTATAGCCGCCGCGGTAGGAAGTTCGGGGGTGCCGGTCAGCACGGAGAACTTCTCGGTGGTTATAGGAGAGTGCGAGGTGTTCTCCCACGGAGTGATCCTGGAGTTCGATGCCGCCGAGGTAGAAAGCGCCGTAAACCGGGACGAGGTGGAGATCACTGTGGACATCGGGCGGGGCGGCGGGTCGGCGTACTTCATGACCACCGATCTATCGCCGGAGTACGTGGAGTTTAACGCTCAAGACAAGAGTTGATGGAGTGATACGGTTGAAAGGCAAGGGCGAGATATCGCTGAAGGCACGGGTTCTGACCGAGGTGTTGCCGTACATCAAGGCGCACCGGGGGAGGACGGTGGTGATAAAGTGCGGCGGCAACGCCATGGAGTCGGACGAGGTGCGCGAGAAGTTCGCGTCCGACGTTGTACTGATGCGCCTGGTGGGGATAAACCCCGTTATCGTGCACGGTGGAGGCCCGCAGATAACCCGGTACATGGAGATGATGTCCAAGGACATAAGCTTTGTGGATGGCCACCGGGTGACCGACTCGGAAACGATGGAGATCGTCAAGATGGTCCTGGTGGGCAAGGTGAACAAGGAGATAGTGTCCGTCATCAACCGTCATGGAACGCTCTCAATGGGGCTCTCCGGCGTTGACGGAAACCTGATGACGGCGCGCAAGCGGCTTGCCGAGAGCGGTGCCGATCTTGGGTGGGTAGGTGATGTGGAGTCGATAAACGCGCCAATAATAGAGGAGTTGCTGAACCACGAACTCATACCGGTGATCGCTTCGGTGGGCACCGATGCTGAAGGGAACAGCTACAACATAAACGCGGACGCGGTTGCGGGAGAGATGGCGTCCGCCCTTGGAGCGGAAAAAATAATATACATGACTGACATCACCGGTATCATGTCGCCCTCCGGGGAGTTGATCAGCCGCCTGGACGTGGAGGGTTGCCGCTGGATGATTGAGGCCGGCGAGTTGTCGGAGGGGATGATACCCAAGGTTGAAAGCTGTATAAAGGCCCTGGAGAGCGGGGTGAACCGGGCCCACGTAATCGACGGTACCACCGAGCACTCCCTTCTGCTGGAGATTTTCACTGACGACGGTGTAGGAACCATGATAGTGAGCGACCTCGAACTCGTCGGGAAAGGATAACCGATGGACGAGCGCTATAGACTGATAGAGAGCCTGGACGCCGAGTACGTCTTGCAGACGTTCAATCGGCTCCCGGTTGCGTTCGTGCGCGGCGAGGGAACATGTCTCTGGGACACCGCCGGCCGTGAGTACCTGGACCTGGTGTCGGGGTTGGGGGTGACGGTCCTGGGACATTGCCACCCCGCGGTAACCGAAGCGGTTTGCGGGCAGGCCGCCCGGCTGGTACACACAACGAACCTGTACTATGTGGAGCCCCAGGCGCGCCTGGCCCGCCTGCTGGTGAAGAACTCCTTTCCCGGGCGCTGCTTCTTCGCCAACTCCGGGGCCGAGGCCAACGAGGGAGCATTGAAACTGGCGCGAAAGTACCATTACCTCAAGGGCAGGCCACGCGGCAAGGTGGTGTGCCTGGAGGGCGCATTCCACGGCCGCACGCTGGCCACTCTCTCGGCCACCGGGCAACCGGCGAAGCGGGAGCCGTTCAAGCCCGTGATGCCCGGGTTCGAGCACGTGCCGCTCGAAGACCCGGGCGCGCTCCGAGACGCTGTGGACGATGAAACCGCGGCGGTGATGCTGGAGCTCATACAGGGGGAGTCAGGGGTGCGGCCGGTGAGCGCCGAGGTCGTAGAAGCCGCTCGCGAGGCGTGTGACCGGACCGGCGCCTTGCTGATAATCGACGAGGTGCAGACCGGCCTGGGCAGGACCGGAAAGCTGTTTGCCTTCCAGCACTACGGGGTCATCCCCGACGTGATGACGCTCGCCAAGGGCATCGCCAACGGGGTTCCCACCGCCGCGTTCATCGTCGCGACACAGTACGCTGACGCTCTTTCGCCGGGTGACCATGGCTCCACGTTCGGGGGCGGTTTCCTGGCCTGTTCGGCGGCGCTGGCGACTGTCCAGACCGTTATCGACGATGGCCTGCCGGAGAAGGCGGGTACTCTTGGCGGGATGCTGTTGGAGCGGCTGCGGTCGATGACGGAAGGGGTAGGGCTGGTGAAAGGGGTGCGGGGACGTGGGCTCATGCTGGCGGTACAACTGGAGCGTGACGTATCATGGCAGGCGGTGAAGGGTTGCCTGGAGCGCGGGGTGCTGGTGAACAACGTGACCCCTGACGCAGTACGGCTCCTGCCGCCGTTGATAGTGGAGGAGGAGGAACTGGTCCGGGGCGCACAGGTGCTGGTGGACGTACTCGAGGGCCTGGATGAGTAAGCCTGGATGAGTAAGACGTGGAGGTAAGATGGTCAGGCATAAGCTACGCAGTAGCGATTTTCTGGGCCTGGATATGCTGGACGGCGGCGAGTTGGAGGACCTCCTGGACGAGGCGTTGAGGTTGAAGGCCGAGGGGGTGAAGGGGTTCAGGCCGCTTGCCCACAAGAACATCGGCCTCCTCTTTGAGAAGCCCTCGACCCGAACCAGGGTGTCGTTCGAGGTGGCGGTGACGATGCTGGGCGGGCACCCGTTGACCCTCGTCGGGAGTGAGCTTCAACTCGGGCGCGGTGAGAGCATCGAGGACACCGGTAAGGTGCTCTCCCGGTACGTTGACGGGCTGGTGGTGAGGACGTTCGGCCACGACCGGCTTAACACGATGGCGGCCGCCTCGGGAGTACCGGTCATCAACGCGCTGACCGACCTGTGTCACCCCTGCCAGGCCCTGGCCGACATGCTGACCATCATGGAGTACAAAGGGTTAACCGGCGGCCTGAAGCTGGCTTACGTGGGTGACGGGAACAACGTGGCCCACTCATTGATGCGGGCGGGGACGCTGCTGGGGATGAACGTCACCGTTTCCACCCCCGAGGGTCATGGGCCCGATGCGGGGATTGTCGAGGAGTGCAAGGAGCACTGCGAGACGTACGGCTCCACGATGGAGTTGGGGTACGACCCCGCCGCCGGGGTGCGGGGCGCGGATATCGTCTATACCGATGTCTGGGTCAGCATGGGCACTGGTGAAGATCCGGGAAGCGCCGGCGAGGCGTTCGAGGGGTTCCAGGTCAACGATGAGCTACTGTCGGGGGCGTCAGATGATGTAATGGTGATGCACTGTCTCCCCGCGCACCGGGGGGAGGAGATAACCGACGAGGTCATCGATGGGAGCCATTCGGCGGTCTGGGACCAGGCGGAGAACCGCCTCCACGCACAGGTCGCTCTCCTGGGGATGATATTCAGTTAGGTTGGTCCGTGATGAAAAGCCAGAGGCAGGCGGCAATCTTAAGAAGCGTGAGGGCGGGTGGCGTCGCCAGCCAGAGCCATTTGGTGCGCATTCTGGCCCGGGAGGGGTTCGACGTGAGCCAGGCTACAGTATCGAGGGACCTGAAGGAACTCGGGCTCCTGCGGTTGCGTGGCCCCGACGGTGACATGCGTTACGGTTCAACCGGCGAAGTAATGAGCGGCGGTGACGACAAGGGCTTGAGGAGGATGGCTCCACAGTTCCTGCTGGCGGCGGAACCGACGGGGAACATGGTTGTTGTCAAGACGTCACCGGGTAACGCCCAGGGGCTGGCGGCGGTGCTGGACGCGGCCCACCTGGACGGGGTGGCCGGTACGGTGGCGGGGGATGACACCATCCTGGTGGTATGCTCCCGGGAGATGGACCCGGACAAGATATGCGTGAAGATGATGGAGTACGCCTTGGAGCAGGGGTGAGATGAGTGGTTGAGAAGCAAGACACGGCAAATCGCGGGAAGGTAGTCCTGGCTTACTCGGGGGGGCTCGACACGTCGGTGCTGGTTCGCTGGCTTATAGAGGAGAGGGGCCTCGACGTGATAGCCCTCACTGTCGACCTTGGACAGCCGGGGGATCTAGGGGGTGTACGCTTAAAGGCGCTGGAGACAGGAGCGGTGGACGCGAAGGTGGTGGACGCACGGCAGATATTCGTCACCGATTTCCTCGTCCCCGCGATATGGGCGAACGCGATGTATCAGGGGGAATACCCTCTCGCCACCGCGCTGGCGCGACCGCTGATAGCGAGGCTGCAGGTGGAAGAAGCCCGACGTCAGGGCGCATCTTTTGTAGCCCACGGGTGTACCGGAAAAGGGAACGACCAGGTACGCTTCGAGGTCGCATGCGCGGCGCTCGACCCCTCTCTTTCAGTGATCGCGCCGATGCGCGATTGGAAGATGACCAGAGAAGAGGAGATTGATTACGCGCGCAAATGGGGCATACCGGTGCCGGTGACGGTGGAGTCACCGTACAGCGTGGACGAGAACCTCTGGGGCCGGTCCTGCGAGTGCGGGGTTCTCGAGGACCCCTGGCGGGAACCCCCGAAGGACGCCTATGAGTGGACTAACTCGCCGGAGGACGCCCCGGACGAGCCTCTCTACGTCGAGATACGGTTCGAGGGCGGGTTGCCTGTGGGGATGGACGGGGAACCGCTGGACCTGCTGGAGATCATAGGGAGGTTGAACGACGTCGGAGGCGAGCACGGGGTCGGCCGGATAGACGTGATCGAAGATCGACTGGTGGGCATCAAGTCCCGCGAGATATACGAGGCCCCCGCGGCGGTGATAATCATCAAGGCTCACCGCGACCTGGAGCAACTGACCCTCACCCGCGACGCGCTCGCGGGAAAGCGGACATTGGAGCAGAGGGTATCCGAGATGACTTACGAGGGGCTCTGGTTCAGTCCCTTTAACTCCGCGATAGAGGCGTTCAACAGGACCCTCCAGGAGCGGGTCGCGGGGGTTGTCCGGCTCAAACTGTTCAAGGGAAGCGCAACCGTTGTGGGAAGGCGTTCGCCGAACTCGCTGTATGACCTGGGGCTTGCCACCTACGACGCGGCGGACGTGTTTGACCACGACGCCGCCAGGGGGTTCATCGAGTTGTGGGGCCTTCCCCTGAAGGTATGGGCGAAGAGCGAGAAGGAATCGGAGGGAGGCTTTTAGGTGCTTCTTTCCATAGATACGGTTAAGCACCGAGAGTGTCGAAGCGCCGCTCCGGCAAGGCGCTTATGCGTACTCCTGTAGTACGTCTATGGAGAGGAACGCAGCCGGTGTGGATGCAGCGGCACTCGAATGCCAGCGTATTTTGTGGAAAGAGGTGCTAATCAATGAAGATGTGGGGAGGCAGGTTCAGCGGAGAGACAAACCAGGGATTCCTGGAGTTCTCATCTTCTATTGGCTTCGACGTGCGTTTGTACCCTTACGACCTGGCGTGCGGCAAGGCCTGGGCGGAGATGCTACTCCTGGCGGGCGTGCTGACACCCGGGGAGGGGGACTGCATAGGGAAGGCGCTGGATCGGATCGAGGAGGAGTTTCGGGACGGCTCTTTCGAGTTCGGGCCCGCCGACGAGGACATACATACCGCCGTGGAGCGGCGCCTGGTGGAGATCGTAGGGCCTGCCGGAGGAAAGCTGCGCACGGGCAGGAGCCGAAACGACCAGGTCGCCACCGACACCCGACTCCTGGTGATGGATAGCTGCAGGGTCCTCACCGAGGGCCTCCGTGCCCTCCAGGACGCGCTCATCGGGAGCGCCGCTGAAACGGTGGACGTGGCGATACCCGGTCACACGCACCTGCAGCAGGCGCAACCGGTGTTGCTTGCCCACCTCCTGCTGGCGTTCGTATATATGCTCGAGCGTGACGTATGGAGGGTCGAACAGGCCCGGGCGAGCGCTGACGTCATGCCGCTTGGGTCGGCGGCGTTCGCCGGAACCGGCGTGAACGTGGATCGGGAACTACTTGCCCGAGAGCTTGGGTTCTCGCGTCCCTGCCTTAACAGCGTAGACGGGGTCAGCGACAGGGACTTCGTATGCGACACGCTGTACACGCTGTCCATGGTGATGGTTCACCTGAGCCGCCTCTCCGAACAGATAGTTCTCTGGTGCTCCCAGGAGTTCAGCCTCCTCGAGCTTGATGACCGCTGGGCAACCGGTTCCAGCATCATGCCCCAGAAGAAAAACCCGGACGCGGCCGAGCTGGTTCGTGGGAAGTCAGGGCGGGTGATCGGAGGGCTGTTAGCGGTTCTCACCGTACTCAAAGGGCTTCCACTCGCCTATAACCGCGACCTCCAGGAGGACAAGGAGCCCCTCTTTGATGCCCTGGACACGGTAACCGGCTGTCTTCACGTCATGGAGCGGACCGTGGACACCATGTCGTTTGATCGGGAGCGGGCGCGCGAATTGGTACAAGGTGGCCTGATAACCGCTACCGACCTGGCCGATTTCCTGGTCGAGAAAGAGATGGGTTTCCCACAGGCACATGAGGTTGTGGGCAAAGTGGTGGCTTACTGCCTGAAGGAGGGAAAGGGCCTGAACGACCTCACGGTGGACGAGCTTCAGGGGTTCTCCGGTCTCCTGGACGCCGAGGCGCTGCGGTGGCTGTCGGTGGAGGAGTCCCTGGCCCGGCGGGGGTGTCTGGGTGGGACCTCTCCCGTGGAGGTCGCCCGGCAGTTGGATTCAGCGCGCCGGATGATATCAGGTCCGACCTAGTGTCCCGTCTCATAGGTACGGTTAAGCACCGAGAGCGCCTCCGCGCCGCTCCGGCAAGGCGCGCGACCGAGTCGTACTTCTGTAGTACTTCGAGGGAGCGGAACGCAGCCGGTGTGGATGCAGCGGCGTTCGAATGCCAGCGTATCTATGAGACGGGGCACAAACCTTTGTGATAATATCACCGGTATGGTGGCTTGCTCAGCGTGAGAGCTTATGACCAAAGGGGGCTGTCTTGGAGGTCAAGAAACAGGTAATAGTAGCACTGGGGTACGGGAAGTACTTCCTGTCCGACAAGATAGTGGGCTTCGTCCCCATAGAGGATGATCGGGGCCCGGCCCGGAGGACCTACGTCTATATCGATGGGTTACCGGAGCCGGTGATCGCGTCACGTACCGAGTCCAGGATGCTCAATGACATGACACTGGAGGGACCGGGCGAGTTCAAGTCCGCCATAGCCCTGGAACTGGTGGAAAGGGTGCACACGGACCTCCAGCACGTCGGGCCGATGCTTCGACGGTCCATCAGGGAGGAGTGCGGTCTGGACCTGGACGACATAGAGAAACGCATGAAAGAACTCCTTTCAGGTGACGAGCAGGCGGTTGTTCAGGAAGGGCTGTTTGGTGGGGAGGATCGGGGCTGAACCCGGAGCGGCACGTGAGCACAAGGCTCTCCCGATCGTTCTACTCGCGGCGGACGCTGGAAGTGGCTCGCGACCTGCTCGGATGTTTCCTGGTACACGATACACCTGCCGGAACAGCCGGGGGCATGATCGTGGAGACCGAGGGCTACCTGGGTCCGGGTGATCCAGCCAGCCACGCGCGCTTCGGGCCGACACCGCGCGCTGAGATCATGTTCGGGACCCCGGGCGCGGCGTACGTATATTTCATCTATGGAATGCATTACATGTTTAACGTGGTCACAGACCCGTCGGGCACTGCGGGCGCCGTGCTCGTCCGGGCGTTGGAGCCCAGGTACGGCCTGGACGTCATGGAGGTGAGAAGGAGGATGGATGACAGGATGCTGTTGACCTCCGGACCGGCCCGGCTTTGCCAGGCACTGGCGATCAACGTAGAGCAGAACGGGGCCGACCTGTGCTCGGGACCCCTTGGGATAGAGAAACACGTTTCGTTTGCAGACGAGGAGGTCGAGACCACGCCCCGGATTGGGGTGGTGGAGTCGGCGGGCGAGCCGTACCGGTTCCTGGTCAAAGGTAACCAATACGTTTCCCGGTGACAACTTAGTGCCCCGGTCCATAGATACGGTTAAGCACCGAGAGCGCCTCCGCGCCGCTCCGGCAAGGCGCGCGACTCAGTGCCTCGTTCCATGGATACGGTTAAGCACCGAGAGCGCCTCCGCGCCGCTCCGGCAAGGCGCGCGACCGAGACGTACTTCCGTAGTACTTCGAGGGAGCGGAACGCAGCCGGTGTGGATGCAGCGGCGTTCGAATGCCAGCGTATTCATGGAGCGTGGTACTTATACGTACTCCCGTAGTACTTCGAGGGAGCGGAACGCAGCCGGTGTGGATGCAGAGGCGTTCGAATGCTATTGTATTTTTGGAGCGGGGTACTCAGCAAGGAGGTATGTCAGATGAAGCTAGAGAAGGTGTACCGCATGGCGGTCGAATTGGGAATCAGCAAGGACCCGCGTGGGAAGGAAGAGATCGGGCGGGTTCTGGACGACGCGCGCAGGGAGTACGATGGGCTCAAGGGGGATAAGAAGCGGTTCTTCGACAAGGAGAGACTCACGAACCCGTTCGCGGATACCCGGATACTCTTCGGCGACCCGGACCTCGAAGTAAGAAGCATTATGGTGGGGATAGACGTGGAGACACCGGAACTGATCCTGGTGGACCGCTTGAGAGACAGGGGGAAGAAGATCGACCTCTGCATATCCCACCACCCCGAGGGGCGCGCGCTGGCGTCGCTGGCGGACGTGATGAGCGTGCACGCCGACGTGTGGGCCGGCTACGGGGTGCCGGTCAATATCGGAGAAGCCTTGATAGGTGAACGTATAGAGGAGGTCCGCAGGGGACTGATGCCCCAGAACCACCAGAGGCCGATAGATTGCGCCCGTCTGCTGGACGTGCCGTTCATGTGTGTTCACACGCCCGCGGACAACCTGGTCACCGACTACCTGAACCGGATGTTGGGGCGGGCCAAGCCCAGGCTGGTCCGGGACGTGGTGGACGCCTTGCTGAAGCAGGAGGAGTACCGGGACGCCTCCGTGCGCGGCATGGGCCCGACCGTGCTGGTTGGCGATGCCAAGAACAGGGCGGGGAAGGTCCTGGTGGACATGACCGGCGGGACCGGCGGGCCCGACTCGGCCATCGAGAAGCTGGCCCAGGCCGGTGTCGGCACGATAGTGGGAATGCATATGGGTGAAAAGCTCCGGAAGGAAGCGGGGAAGCAGCATATCAACGTGGTGATCGCCGGGCACATGGCCTCCGACAGCATCGGGTTCAACCTTTTCCTTGACGAGTTGCAGAAGAAGGGAGTGAAGTCCACCGCGTTTTCGGGATTGATCAGGGTCTCCCGGGTAAAGGCCGGGAAGAAAAGCTCCGGGAAGACGAGCGCCAAGAAGAAGAGCGCCAAGAAGAAGTAATACTTGTCTCCTCCCTCTGCTACTTCCCCCCTCTGGGGGGAAGGCCGGGATGGGGGGGTGTCTAGATGCTATGCGCCTGGGGCAGGAAGAGCCAGTCTATGACCCCTGAGCCCTCGGTCTTGCTAATGACGATGGACACAGTCGATCCGGCAGAGAGCTTGGACCCCGCGCTGGGGGACTGGCTCACCACGACGTTGACCGGTGAGCCGGACCGGTAACTGACACTGGCGACGAACCCGGCGGTCGCGAGCTTGGTCTTTGCAGCCGCCTCCGAAAGGCCCACCACGTTGGGAACGGTGCTCTTCACCATGCCGGAGGAGATCACAATGGTGACCGTTGACCCGCTGGCCAGAGTGGTTCCCGCCGCCGGAGTCTGGGAGATCACAGTCCCCTCGGGCTGGCTGCTGGGCTGATCCACCCCGCTCGACTGGAATCCCGCCTCGCTTAGCTTGCTTCTGGCGGAGGCGCTGTCCATTCCCACAACGTTAGGTACCGTCCGGCCCTCCGGGGTGGTGTGGATATTGCAGTAGGCTTGCGGCTCATTAACGCGCTGGAACCTCTGGGTGTGTGTATGAGGGCAGTTGGATGTCGCCAGGAGCCCGGACTCGTCGCAGAGAGTCACCGTAACGTACTCCGACTGCCGGTCCGAGTCACTGCTGGTCGACATCTCCTCGGATTCCGCGAACGCGGTCTTTGGCGTGTCCTTCAGGGCCTGGCTCATGAAGCTTCTCCAGATGCTGGCGGGAAGGTCGCCACCGCACATCCCGCCCATGGATACTCTGCCCTGCGGGTAGCCGACCCACACCGCGGTGACCAGGTCGGGCGTGTATCCGACAAACCAGGCGTCGGCGTGGTCCTCGGTGGTTCCGGTCTTACCCGCCTGGGGGCGTCCGATACTGGCGCCGGTGCCGGTGCCGCTGGAAACGACTTTTTGAAGAACACCGTTGATCTTCGCCGCCACATCGCTGTCGAGGATGCTGTTCGTTTCCGGCTTGTTCTCGGTGAGCACGTTGCCGCCCGCGTCGGTTACCTTGGTGATGGAGCGGGCCACCGCGTGTACGCCGCTATTGGCGAGCGTCCCGTACGCCGACGCCATGTCCAGGGGGGTCACGCCGAGGTAGAGACCGCCAAGCGCTATCGCGGGGTTGGGATCGACCTGGGAGCGTATGCCCATGCTCATGGCCATGTCCGCGACCCGGAGCGGGCCGACATCCATTATCAACTGGGCATAGACGACGTTGATCGAGCGGATGGTCGCGTTGGCGATCGTTGTGGAGCCGCCGCCGCCGCCCGAGTAGTTGCTGACCTTCCATTTCTGCCCGTCGGGCAAGATGATGGTCTTTGGAGAGGACGAGTCATAGGTGTCGTTCAACGACATACCGTCGGCCATCGCACGGGCAAGCACGAAGACCTTGAACGAGGAGCCGGCCTGCCGGTGACCATCGGCGGCCACGTTGAACTGGCTGGCGGCGTAGTTCTTCCCACCTACCATCGCCTTAATGTAGCCGGTCTTCGGGTCAACGCAGACCAGCGCGGCGTCGGGTCCGCTGTTCGCTTTGAGAGCGCTCGTCAGTACGCTCTCCGCCAGGGTCTGGAGCTCCATGTCTATCGTGGTGTAGATGCGGAGACCTCCGCGGTAGGACGCCTGGTCCCCGTACTCCTGTTTGACCTTCTCGGTGATGTAGTCGCTGAAGTATGGCGCGCGCTTGGGGATGAAGATTGTGTTCGGGGAGATGATGTTTAACTGCTCGTTGATAGCCCCATTGAATTCCTCTTCGGTGATGAAGCCGTCTTTCATCATCTTCAGGAGGACCAGGTTGCGCCTTTCCTGCACCTCCTGCGGCCTGATGTTGGGATCGTAGTAGCTGGGCGAACGGATAACGCCGGCCAGCATGGCGCACTCGGCGACGGTGAGGTCCTGGGGGGACTTACCGAAGTACTTTCGGGCGGCGGTGAAAACACCGTAGCAGGATTGCCCGAAGTATATGTCGTTCAGGTAGAGCTCCAGTATCTTGTTCTTGGAGTACTTCATCTCCAGCTCGTACGCCAGGTACGCTTCCTGTACCTTGCGCCACAGGGTTCGCTCGGCACCGACGTACGCGTTCTTGACGTACTGCTGGGTGATGGTGCTGCCGCCCTGGACGACCGTTCCCTTGACCACGTTTGCCCAGAGCGCCCGCGTGACCCCTTTCCAGTCAATGCCCTTATGCTTATAGAAGTCACGGTCTTCAATAGAGATAATGGCATTGCTGAGGGCATCCGGCATCTTTTCCAGGGCGACTATCTCCCGGTTCTGGTCGCTATGAAGCTCACAGAGCAGGCTTCCGTCGGCGGCGAACACCTTGGAGTTCTGCGCCGCCTTGTACTCGTTCAGGGAAGATAGCCGTGGCAGCCCCAACCCTGAGTAGAACCAGCCGATGAGCCCACCAATGGCCACCACGAAGCACAGAACTATAACTATTGATACCCTTGTAAGAACTCTCATTACCTCACACCAGCAACAACTATAACAACTATAACAACTATAACAATTATAACACTAATAGGACGCTCTATTGTACATAACGGTTCACCAGGTCTTTCATAAACAGTTCGCTTCGAGGATAATCTTTCCTCGCTAAGGTCTGCGCCGGCCGGGGCCGGTAACGTTATAATAATCATGATATCAACGCTGGGCGGAATGAAGCATCCGGCCGGCTCAAAGGAGGTTTCGCGGGAGAGATGTCTATAGAAGAGCGCGTAAGACAGCAGATGGAGTTGATAACCTCCGGCACGGTCGAGGTGATACCGGAGGAAGAGATGCGGCGCAAGGTCGGCACTTCGCTTTCCACAGGCCGTCCCCTGACGGTAAAACTGGGGGTGGATCCCACGCGACCCGACCTTCATATCGGGCACTCGGTCCCATTGACCAAGCTCAGGCATTTTCAACAGTTGGGGCACCAGGTGGTGCTGATAATCGGTGATTTCACCGCGCTAATCGGGGACCCCAGTTACCAGGACGTAACCAGGCCGGTGCTGACCGAGAAGGAAGTTGAGAGGAACGCGCGCACCTACATCGAGCAGGCCGAGCGGGTGATTGACACGACCCGTGCCAGGGTGGTTCGTAACAGCCAGTGGCTTTCCCCGTTGAACTTCAAGGAAATACTCGTGATCGCCTCCCGGTTCACGGTAGCCCGCGTACTGGAGCGCGACGACTTCAGCAATCGCTACAGTGAGGGTAAGCCGATAGGGCTCCACGAATTTCTCTACCCGGTGATGCAGGCTTATGACTCGGTCGTGATCGAGGCGGACATCGAGATAGGGGGCACCGACCAGAAGTTCAACCTGCTGGCGGGGCGGAACCTTCAGCGCGCGATGGGGAAGGAGCCCCAGTGCGTACTTACACTCCCATTGCTCGAGGGAACCGATGGAGTGCGAAAGATGAGTAAAAGTCTGGAGAACGACGTAGGGCTGACCGACCCTCCAGATGAGATGTTCGGGAAACTGATGTCGATACCCGACGGCATTATATGGGAGTACTTCCGGCTCGTTTCCCGGGTGGAGCCGGTGGAAATCGAACAACTAAAGGCGCGCGTGGAGAGCGGAGAAGCAAACCCGCGCGACGCAAAGGAACGACTTGCCGTCGAGATTGTCGGTATGTACCACGGCCCCGGAGAGGCGGAAAGGGCCGCGGCCGAGTTCCGGCGGGTCTTTAGCATGCGCGAGCTTCCCGAGCGTATAAAGACGGTCGAAATCCCGCGTTCACGGTTTTCCGACGGCGGTATGTGGGTGGTGGACCTGGTCGTCTACCTGGGGTTTGTCTCCTCCAATGGTGAGGCCCGGAGGTTGATCGCGCAAGGGGGCTTGACGATAGAAGGGGAGAAGGTGGAGGATGCCGACCTGGAACTTGCCGCCCAGCAGGTGGACGGCAAGGTGGTGCGAAAAGGAAAGAAAACGTTTGCCAGGGTTGAATTGGTATAGGCATTGACACGGGGGAGTACCGGTGTTAGCATCAGCTTGAACCTTGAAATGGGTAAAAGGGAATTTGAGTTGCTTTATAGATATCAAGTGATAATACTGGGACTCGATCTCAAGAGCTAGCGAAGAAGCAAGAGTTCTTGCCGCTGGGCTTTGGGTTCAGCGGTTTTTTTGTGAAATAACACAAACATGTACCTTGAAAACTGAGCAGTGGACGGCCTGATAGTGACCGCTTACTCAAAGCGGAAATTCGGATTGACTCAGATTTACATGGAGAGTTTGATCCTGGCTCAGGACGAACGCTGGCGGCGTGCCTAACACATGCAAGTCGAACGAGATCTATCCGGTAGCTTCGGCTAACGGGTAAACCTAGTGGCGAACGGGTGAGTAACACGTGGGCAACCTGCCCCAGAGACCGGGATAACACGGGGAAACCCGTGCTAATAGCGGATATCCTACCTTTCTCGCATGGCATCGGTAGAAAAAGGTTGATTTATCATCTGCTCTGGGATGGGCCCGCGCTCCATTAGCTAGTCGGTGAGGTAACGGCTCACCGAGGCAACGATGGATAGCCGGCCTGAGAGGGTGATCGGCCACACTGGGACTGAGATACGGCCCAGACTCCTACGGGAGGCAGCAGTGGGGAATATTGCGCAATGGGCGAAAGCCTGACGCAGCGACGCCGCGTGGGCGAGGAAGGCCTTCGGGTCGTAAAGCCCTGTCAGGGGGGACGAAGGTGTTTGCACTGACGGTACCCCCAGAGGAAGCCCCGGCCAACTACGTGCCAGCAGCCGCGGTAATACGTAGGGGGCGAGCGTTGTCCGGAATCATTGGGCGTAAAGAGCACGTAGGCGGCCTGTCAAGTCGGATGTGAAAGCCCGTGGCTTAACTACGGAAATGCATTCGAAACTGGCAGGCTAGAGTCCAGTAGAGGAAAGTGGAATTCCCAGTGTAGCGGTGAAATGCGCAGATATTGGGAAGAACACCGGTGGCGAAGGCGGCTTTCTGGGCTGTGACTGACGCTGAGGTGCGAAAGCTAGGGGAGCAAACAGGATTAGATACCCTGGTAGTCCTAGCCGTAAACGATGGGCACTAGGTGTGGGGAGTGTCAACTCTCTCCGTGCCGGAGCTAACGCATTAAGTGCCCCGCCTGGGGAGTACGGTCGCAAGGCTAAAACTCAAAGGAATTGACGGGGGCCCGCACAAGCGGCGGAGCATGTGGCTCAATTCGACGCAACGCGAAGAACCTTACCAGGGCTTGACATGCATCTGAAAGGCGTGGAAACACGTCCCTCCGTATGGACAGATGCACCAGGTGGTGCATGGCTGTCGTCAGCTCGTGTCGTGAGATGTTGGGTTAAGTCCCGCAACGAGCGCAACCCTTGTCCTGTGTTGCCAGCGGTTCGGCCGGGGACTCACAGGAGACTGCCGGTGACAAACCGGAGGAAGGTGGGGACGACGTCAAGTCATCATGCCCCTTATGCTCTGGGCTGCACACGTGCTACAATGACCGGCACAAAGGGCTGCGAAACCGCGAGGTGGAGCTAATCCCAAAAAGCCGGCCTAAGTTCGGATTGGAGGCTGAAACTCGCCTCCATGAAGCCGGAGTCGCTAGTAATCGCGAATCAGAACGTCGCGGTGAATACGTTCCCGGGCCTTGTACACACCGCCCGTCACACCACGAAAGCTGGCAACACCCGAAGCCGGTGACTCAACCCTTTTTGGGAGGGAACCGTCGAAGGTGGGGTTAGTGATTGGGGTGAAGTCGTAACAAGGTAGCCGTACCGGAAGGTGCGGCTGGATCACCTCCTTTCTAGGGAGTATTTCCTGGAGAAAATGTTGACAGGGTCGCCACTGTTCAGTTTTGAGGGTATATGGTGGTTTGAGGATATGTGAGTGCCTGGAAAACCAGGTGCTGACTGCGTTGTAGCACCGAGTGAGAGGAGCTGGCGTGGTGGAGGGAATACAGATTGAAGATAGAAGAGAAGACAGTAAGGATGAATCGATTGCACCGATTGGCGATTTCATATCGCTGGTGGCGGGGTTCGCGGCGTTTCTCTTTCCGGTCACCCTGAACTGGTACAGCCGCGAAGGCGCATACCTGAAGGGGGTCGACACTGTAGTGGGCAAGATATGCTTTGCCCTGGGGGTCGCCGTTTTCGTGTTCGCCATCGTTGTGCTGGTGGGGCGCTTCATCAACCCGAAATTCAGGTTGCACAGGAGCCCCGGCTGGGTGTACGGCATGAGTGCCTCGATCATATTCATGGTAAGCATAGTGGCGCTGGTGGCCCCGGAGAACATTGGCGGGATCCAGGCGGGGATCAGCTACGGGATCATCCTGGAGTTGTTTGCCGCGTCAGCGATAGGAGTTGGAGGCCTGCTGAAGTTCTAGCATGGCGCTTGGAGTTCACGGGGATTAGTCCCGGGATAAAAGGAGGATAAGGATGGATTTGCAGGAGAGGGTACAGCCATCGGACTGGGTCACCGGTATCGGAGGGTTCATACTTTTTATAAGTGTCTTTCTTGATTGGTTCAAGTTCAGCATTGGTGGACTTGGAATGAGCGGTGTCGGCGGCGCAAGTGGAGTGGATGCCACGAAGTTGTGCTATCTGATTGCCCTGCTTGCTCTTGTGGTGATAGCGGTGGTTGTGCTCAGGATCGTGGAGGTGGACCTGGACGCGATACCGGTTCCCATGTCGGTAGTAGTCATGGCGGCCGGCGGTCTTTCTCTGTTGATTGTAGTTCTTAGAATGGTTATCCATCAGGATTTCCTGTCGCTTAACTACGGAGTATTTATTTCGCTCGTTGCCGCGATCGCCGTTTTGGTTGGCGGTGTGTTGATGCAGCGCGAGGGAATGTAGTAAGCCGGGAAGAGTACAAGGCGGGCTGACTGTCCGCCTGTTGGCACCTTACTAATTTGATAGTGGAAACAGGCGGGGCGCTCCCGTAAGGGGGGTCGTGCGGGATTCCATAGATTTGTGGCGAGACTCACTCGCACCTTGAAAGCTACACAGTGTTGTAAGGTCTTCACGGACCAAGATGATAAGAGCATACGGTGGATGCCTAGGCGGTAGGAGCCGAGGAAGGACGTGGCAGGCTGCGAAAAGCTCCGGGTAGTCGCCGAACAGACGTAAATCCGGAGATGTCCGAATGGGGAAACCTGGCACGGGTAATGCCGTGTCATCCTTGTCTGAACACATAGGGCAAGGAAGGCAAGCGGGTGAACTGAAACATCTTAGTAACCCGAGGAAGAGAAAGCAACCGCGATTCCCATAGTAGCGGCGAGCGAAAAGGGATGAGCCCAAACCCGGGGGGTGTAATAGCCCGCAGGTGTTGCCCACCGGGGGTTGAAGGAGTCACCAGGCGTTTCTGCGGATGCGCCAGGGAGTTACAAAGCAGGTCTTTAGTTGAAGCGGGCTGGAAAGCCCCGCCATAGAAGGTAATAGCCCTGTAAGCGAAAAGGATCCGTCTCCCGGTGGATTTCCTGAGTACGGCGGGACACGAGAAATCTTGTCGGAAGCTGCGGGGACCACCCCGTAAGGCTAAATACTACCTACCGACCGATAGTGAACTAGTACCGTGAGGGAAAGGTGAAAAGTACCCCGGGAGGGGAGTGAAATAGTACCTGAAACCGTGTGCTTACAAACAGTCAGAGGACGTTTAT
>JAHIMR010000031.1 GCA_018896525.1 Actinomycetota bacterium | reverse complement strand
TGCCACAGGGTTCCGCTTAAGCGGTTTCGGGCTTGTGATCAGGCCTGAACCTGGTCCCGCCAGTCCGAGAACAGGGAAATCTGATTTTGCCGTGCCGGAAATTCAGTTAGATGCTATGCGTAGGGGTGGGGAAAGAGAGTCAGTGAGCCGTCAGTGCTGACGCCACGCCCACGAAGCACACGTCGAACACGTGGTGTGCTTCGTGGGCGTGGTTCTAGGTGGTTCTCATTTATTACTAGAAAGGCATGGATTTATCGTTGGGTTCGTCTTTATCTTCTTTACTCTTGTCCTTCTCGTTTTCGTTCTCGGCTTCGCCCTCTTTGTTTTCGTCGCCCTCTTCGTCCTCTTTTTTCTTCGAAGGCTTCTTCCAGAGGTCAACATCAATTCCCAGCTCATCCTCGAGGATATCGGGGTCAACAAGGACACCCTTCAACTGCCGTTTGCCAGCGAATGTCCCTGCGCCCGTTGTTCTCATGATGTAACTGACTTTGACATCTTTATCTTTCTTCGCTTTTTCTATCAGCTCAACTTTTTCCCCTATTAGTTCCCTGTAGTGGTTCTCCGAAAAGATGGTCTCATTTGTGTCAGTGTCTCTAATGAACTTCCTTGCTGATGACAGCACCGCAGGAAGGCGTATTACGATGGCGTCGTCAATGTAGCGTGTGACATACTGGTCCCCATAGGAGAGGATTCTATTGTCTATCATGACTGCGATGATTTTCATGAGGTCATCAAGGTCATGACGCCTTCTGCCTCCAGGAAGTATCTGGTAAAGGGCTTGTACCAGTGCCGTCCTTGGGGACCCGTTGATTAGTTTGGATGGCTTGAGACCATGATATTTTCCGTACTGGCAGAACAGGTTCCAGCCAAAGAGGATTATTCCGAGATTGGTCCTGACTCGGTTTGGGGCATCCACGCCGTTTGCATCAATAATCGCGTTGGCCCTCCTAACCGAACGCTCCAGCAACGGCCAGAATTTCTCTTCTTTAATGAGACGAAGGCACCATGACAGGTAAGGGTAAATGAACGCTTGTAAGGGAGCCTTACCCAACGCTTTACGGGCATCATCTCGGGGGTCCCCTTCTTTTATTTCATCTCTGAGCGGGACGAAAATTGTTCTATCACTCATTGCGCTTTCTGGAATCATATCTTCTCCACTAACCCAGGGGGGTGACTTGAGTTTGTACGTTTTGATTGTCTGGTTTGCTCGTCCTCTCTGTACAGTCTCCCCTCCCCATGCTGACCGCATGTCATGCTTCCAAACATCAAATCCTCTCTTGGTATATTCACCCACACGGAATTCATCTAAGAAAGTCGGGACCGACGAAGAATATGCTTGTTGGCTCAAGCGGGTGAAACGTGTCATGTCAGCGGGGTTTGGTTTGTAATCGTCGGGAAGTCCCTCCGTCCTCGTTGCTATTTGCATAGTGGTCGATTTACCAGTTCCTTTCTGACCACTAGTATTTAAAATCGGAAAGCCACCACAATCCAGATTCTCACGAATCAAGGTGCAGAATTTGGAAGCGTATATCCAGCCTATAACTGGCCCAATGATGTTAGCGTCGTTGAGTTGCGAGAGATATTTGTAGACCGCTTCAACTGCTTCCTGTTCTTTTTCTGGCGTCGGCCATTTCTTAGGAAGGATATCGTCCATGTCGTGCTCCTGCTCGGGCATATACAGGAAAGGTCCATCCTTTACCTCCCCTTCTGTTCCTACTGTTACATGGGGATAGATATAATAGTTAGCACCATTGTCCGCTTTGTAAAAACCGAGCGACGTTATGCCCTTCTTTCGAGGCGCTTCTTGTGGAGATAAATTTGCCCTCAATCGCTGTATGTCATTGTTGGTTCCCTGCCACTGGACATCTATGGTCCCGAGTGCCTCAATAAATTTCTCGTTACGGATGAACGCTGCGTGATGGAAGTCTACCTCTCGGATTTCCCCACCGTTGATTTTCATCTCACACCTTATAACTTCATCTCCGTTCTCCATCTCTATTACGAGTTTTTTCTTTAGGGTGAAATTTGAGAGTGGCTCTCTTACAAGGATTTCATGTCCTTCAATTATTTTAGTCCGCTGATTGAAGTACCCTCTTTCATCTTCCATGAGTGGAGTTATAGTCGGTCCCCTCTCGCCAGGTTTGACCTCGTGTAGGTGGCGTTCTTTTGCTTTCTCTGTCTTGTGCTGCGTGATTGCTTTCTGCAGGTCTGTAAGGTTGATGCCATGTTCTCTCAGCTGCGGTTTCACTTGGGCATATTTGGGTAGTGCTTGTGTCTCCAGCAATGCCAGCGACCCAATGACCTCTGGGTCATCAAATACGGTCTTTGCTGCCTCCGCTTTGTTGTTGGCAGTTTTAATCTTTTCGATTGTGTAGTCTATTTTCTCCTTTGCCAGCTCCACTTTGTCGGGCATTCCCAGTGTCAATGGCGTCTTGATATTTTCCCGATGTTCACACTGCTCGCAGGCTCGCCCGAAACGCAGGCTCACGGTCTCCAGATGCTTACACGTCGCTGCAGAGGCTCCCTCTCTTCTACACTTCAACATCTTGCTTGTCTCTTGCTCGCTGTAACCTTCATAGGGCAAAGATATCTTATGGGCGATGTTGTCTCCATTGGCACAGAATCCCGCTATGCCAAGAGCGCCGAAATACCACTCGGGGTAAGAAAGTTTCTTCGCTTGAGTTTCGCAGATTCTCGCCACCCCACATCCCTGTTTAATCTTCTGCCAGTCGGCAACCTGTTTCTTCGGGTCATATTCCCAGTTCGGGTCATAATCTTCGTCGGGTACTTCGGGCACAATAGATATAATCCGTTCCTCGATTGTCTCCAGAGGGAAGTACTGGACTATGCCAGCGTAGTGAGCCGTTACAAGTTTTTGATTATCGGGGTCTTTCATGTTGTACGTTCCTGGAAGACGCAGAAGCCTGCTTATGTCAAAAGCAGCTGTATCCGGTCTCCACCCACATTGTTCTTCCGCCATATTCTTTATCGCTGTCCCCCAACGTTTTGCCGTCGCCTTGATGTTTTTCTCTGTTTTACTTATGGGCGTCTTAAACGGGTTGTATGTGTGGGCACCACTTCCGCTGAGAACTGCAATCGGCGGAATAAGTGGCAGCGTGCTTATGAAGTCTTTGATATCTTCTATACTCTGCGGCTCGCCTTCTTTACCGATGTCATAATCACAGTGGCAACCCACGTAGTATGCAACGTCATTATCTCCACCTCGTTTTCCTGGCATCGGGCATGGACGAAGATTCACTGTGAAGAATGTGTTGACCAGTCCACTGGCATTGAGTTTTTTTGCATCTTCGACGAGACCTGCCCGTCCTTCTTCTTTTGACATGTCAAACCAGTTATCTGATATATAGAAATCGTCCGTTTTTCCTTCTGGAGACCACGCCAGTACTGCATACCCCTCTTTGGTCACCCGTCCATACAACGTGTCGAGAAATTCCTTTGTCATTGCATCTTCGATTTCAAGTTTGTCGTTGGTGGTCATCTTCTCTCGCCTTTTTTCCTTTCCTTTATCTCGTAATCCAGTACACTCGCTTCTTCATTCCAAGCTCATCGTAGACATTGGCTGGCATTAGCCATACGCCGTTGTCGCCCATTCGCTCGGCCATGAACTCACGGTCATCGAGGTCGCAAATTATCATCTCTTGTCCAGTAGCATCGACGTACTCACCAGCCAAGTAATCATCTATAGAAACCATTATTCGCTCAATTCCTAATTGCCCGTTGGACGTACTGGATATATCAAATCTGACCTGCTGATAACCTTCCGCTCGTAGTGCCTCCAATGCCTTTTCGATTGATTCATACCGTTCTGTTTGTGCCGTTTGCTTGTTCATCCTCGCCTCCTTTCCGTTTCCTTCCTCTTCCTCTTCCTCCAGTTCATCTTCCAGGGAATCAATAAAATCCCAGTCTCTCGTATCGCCCCCCATACCCCCGCCGTGTGCGGCGTTAGGTTTATCCCCGTTGTTTCTTAAGTTGTCGTTGTCCGCCATTTCAGTACGGTTGCCTTTCTGCTCGTTTCCTTTTCTCTGCTTGTCTCTCTGCCCGTTTTTTTGCTATTTCCCATCCTCTCTCTGTAACCGGAATCCACTCATACTCCTGGAAATAAACAATTAGTTGACCAAACAGATTCCGTAGATTGAAGAAGATTCTGTGTTTCCAGAGGTCCGGTATTTCCATGATGGTCATCGGTTCAGTCTCAATATTCTCGCCGTCCCAGTCCATATAAGTGACTTTGTTGTATAATTTCCTGTGCTTTTTCCTCATCGTCTACACCGTCTTTCTGTACTCTTTTCTCGAGAAATCATCCAACCAAACTCTCTCGCTCGCTCGAGCGTTTCGAACTCCTCTAACATCTCCTGAGGCCCACAAAATCGATGAAAAATGACCCTCCACCGGTCGCCTACCTTGATGACCGTTACCCTCCCAGGGTCGTGTCCCCGTATGTAGCCAGTGTCGTACTCGGTCGTCATCATCCATCACGCCCTTTCTCGATTCGATGTCCTTCCATGATTAGCTTGCTTTCCTGGTGAATGTTGATATAATAAATATGAGGGCGTCGTCCTTTTTGGGCGGTGTCCTCGGTGCTTGTATAGGGGCTTTTTCTGACAGTCATCATTTCTTTACCGTCTTATCCTTTCTGTTATAGCGGCGTCTATAAGTAATAGCCTCCTCAACATCAAACCTCTTATTACCTCGACCGAAATCGTAATAAGGTAGTTCCCCACGCCTTGCTAATTTCCAGACGGTCTGTACGTTAAGGCGCAGAAGTTCAGCCAACTCATATGCTGTTGCAAAAGTAAGGGAGGGGCGCGAGCAAGCAACATGAGGTGCCTGTTTATTACCAGGAGACGGTGTACCCCGCGCCCCTTCATTACCTTTGTTTTCTGTTTCTTGTTGCTTTTTCATCTTCCGTCTCCTAGGCGTTTCCTTAACGTTCAGATTTAGTATACCATTATTTTCTATGCAGGTCAAACAGTAATATAATCTTTAATACTATACATAACTCTTTATAACTTATCTAACACTTCAGAACATTAGGAAGTTTGTCAATACCCTCACGTTGCTTTCACTATGTCTCGTAAATTAAACTATGATACAATACGCAAGTAGCGCTTGGAAAAGGGCTTATACAGCTATATTAAAGGATACATCGGATTACTACGAACAGGGTATGATTATACCGTAAAGCAATTGTTGACGGTGTATACATATATATGCTACAATATGAACAGCCTATAAGGAGGGGGAATAATGAATGAGTTTGGGAATCTAATCAAGGCGGAAAGGGAACGTCGGGAATGGTCTCTCAGGGAATTAGCAGATAAATCAGGTGTTAGCACAGGGGCAATAAGTCAAATCGAACGTGGAAAACGGCGCTCTCCCCATGAGAAGACAATGAAACGGCTTGTGAAAGCTCTTGAATTAGATGTAGGCGAGCAAGAGCGGGAAATGGACGACATCTCCACACCCGCATTATCGTCGCCAATGCAAGAACTCTACAACGCTTTGTGGAAACTAGGTCTCAGCAGAGTGGCGATTGATAACATCCTTCAGATTACCCGCCTGTGGTTAGAATCTGAGAGGCGGCGATAGTCATGGCCACCAGACGCCCACGAGGATACGTCGAGCGCAGAAAATACGGAAACCGCGCCCGTTACTATCCTGTTTTAAATTTAAACGGGCAGCGGAAATATCACGGTGGGTTTAAAAGAAAAATGGACGCCGAGGACTATTTAAAGCATCTCATAGAACAGGTCATCAACGGCACTTATGGCCGAGAAGATTTGACGTTTAAACAGTTGTATAAGAAGTGGATAAGAGCTAAGAAGAAGTCTTTAAAGCCTTCAACTGTTCTTGGTTATGAATCAACAATTAGTAAACATGTCCTTCCATCTCTAGGCGAGAATAATATCTCGGTTATAACCCCTTTAGATATCCAAGATTGGATTGATGAGATTGGTGAGAAGAACATCTCCTCCGCCACCGTCGTAAAAGTATATCGTTATGTTCGGGCATGCCTAAATCAAGCGCAGCAATGGGGCTTGATTGTGGAAAGCCCTTGTCGGGGAATTGTGCTTCCAGGAGTGGATAGGAAAGAGCTTGATTTCTTAGAGCCAAAAGAAATCCAACGGCTTCTGGGTGCAATAAAAGACCCCGCTGACCAAGCTCTTTTCACCGTGCTTGCTTTCAGCGGCGTTCGCTTCGGCGAAGCGCTCGGACTTGCCTGGAAACACATCGACTTCGATAATGGAGCTATTATTATTTCCCGCTCGGCTTACTGGCTTAACGGCAATCTTCAAACACCGAAGTCCGAAGCGTCCCGACGTGCTGTTCCACTCTTGCCGACTCTCGCCGATGTTCTGAAAGGTTACTACGAATACCAAGGCAGGCCCCGTCCCGACTACTTGCTTTTCTCGTATGACGGCGAAATGCCTTTTGACCAGAGTGACACTCGAAAGCGGTTCAACAGCTACCTTGAAAAAGCAGGCTTGAGGCACGTTCAGATTCACAGCCTGCGTCATTCGTTCGCCACCATTTTGTTGGCGGCGGGCGGGTCTGTCAAAGCTGTTCAACGTGCACTTGGCCACGCAAGCGCAGCAATGACGCTTGATGTTTACTCACATCTCATCCAAGAAAATCTTGGTGACACCATCAACAAAGCCGACGCCCTCCTATCTGGCAACGGCGACAGGGTTGTTACCCTCAAACAAAACCGCCAGTCCCGCTAGGCGTTGCTCTGGCTCCACCATTTCCCTCATCTCCAGACGAAATTGTCGGAGAATACTCGAACATAGCTCGAAAAACTCCCGATAAGCGGAACAAGCAGAGATTAACATGACTTGCTATAGATGGCTTGGTTATGCGGAATATCGCTGGTGGGCCGTGCAGGAATCGAACCTGCGACCTTGGGATTAAGAGTCCCCTGCTCTACCTGCTGAGCTAACGGCCCTTTTCCATCAGGAAAACAAGGTGGAGTTTAGCATTGTACTGTTGTTAAGACAATCACACACAGGCAATGGGCGACGATGTGAGGAGGTTGCGCCCGGGCCCGGTTCAGGCGTTGACACGGATCAGGCGGGCCTCGTCGGTTATCTCCAGGACGATGTTCTTGGCGTTATAGGGGACACCGTCCGCAAGCCAGCAGCCGGTGTTGATGGCTATCGTGCCTGAGAGCGGGAGGGCCAGTATCCCCGCACGGTGGGTGTGGCCGTAGACGAAGTAGTCCGGTTTCTCATCGCAGAGGTAATCCAGCAGCGCCTCTATCTCCGCTACGTTCTCCTCGATAGTGGTACCCCTGCTGGCGGACTCCCGCGCCGCCCCCTGGAGGCCGAGGGCCTTCCCGGTCCGGGAAAGCATCCGGTAGACCCTGTAACCGCCGTTTGGGACCCCCGGCACCAGCGCGCTAAGCGTAAGCATCTCGTAGAACGGAGATATGAATATCTCCATGTCCTCCAGGCCGAGACTCTCGCTCTTCTTGAGCACTAGCGACGATACCCTCGAGCGCCCGGGTGCCCACAGGGCGCGTTCAAAGAACCCCAGCAGTTGCCCGTGGGTAAGGAGCGCCTGCCTCCCCCGGACCGACACCTGGTAGATGGGATAGACGGCGACAAGTGGCACCCTCGCTCCCTTCGGCCTGAGCGCGTCCATGGTAGGACAGTCAGTCGTAAGCGGCATGTTGAGCTCCGGCTGATCCAGCTCTCCCGCCCGGAGCCGGTTGATTATCTGCTCCTGGTAGTACAGTCGGAACACGTAGTGGTCGTGGTTCCCCGGGATGTACACCATCCTCCCCACGTTGTTCAGCATATAGAGGGCGGACATGAACCTCTTGCTCCGGGTCATCGCCTCATCGATCGGGGCCTTCCAGAAGTCGAATACGTCCCCCAGAAGTATCAGCTCATCGATGTCCCCCAGCCCCTCCAGGCATTCAACCAGCGCCTCGACCAGGTGGTTGGAGGTTAGCACATCGAAAGGATCGCCGAAGTGGGTATCGGAGATAACCACGATCCTGTCGGTCTCGCTCCCTTCGACGGCCTTCAAGCGCTCACGCCCTCCCGGCATGTGCGCCGCCACCAACTCTATGCGCCGCCTGGCCTCCCGGGCAATCCTACGAGACGCCTCTATCGGGTGGCTGTTCATGATCTTTTTTCTCTCTTCGGTCACGGCACCCTCTCTATCCGGTCTTCATGCGTTTGACTGCGATATTCTATCATTGACTGCTCTCGCTTGAGGTAGGTGACGCAATGACAGGGGTGCCGGCAAGGTGCCGGCGCTACAAGGCGGAGGGGGGAATGCCGGCAAGGTGCCGGCGCTACGGGTAGAGGAATCGATGCAGGCTGTTGCCGGCGCTACGGGGAACAGGGAATGCCGGCAAGGTGCCGGCGCTACAAGGCGGAGGGGGGAATGCCGGCAAGGTGCCGGCGCTACAGGGAACGGGGAATGCCGGCAGGTTGCCGGCGCTACGGGGAACAGGGGATGCCGGCAAGGTGCCGGCGCTACAAGGCGGAGGGCGACTGGAGAGTCCTGGCTCAAGGGAATGGGGATGGGGATGCCGGCAAGGTGCCGGCGCTACGGGGGAGTATCGGAAGCCGGCAAGGTGCCGGCGCTACGGGGGAGTATCGGAAGCCGGCAAGGTGCCGGCGCTACGGGATAAGGACCCGGGCTACAGGAGGCCGGTCGCCTTGAGAGCGTTCTCTATGGAGATTCTTGCGGGGCACTCCGGCAGATCAAAGAACGAGGTCATGTTCTCGTCGTATCTCCGGATACTGTCGTCCTCCGGAATCCAGCCAATGACGTCCAGTGAGGTGCTCCGCCTGATTGACTCGACCTCGCCCTCGTCGCGGACCCTGTTGATGACCAGGCCGGCGCCGTCTCCCCCCACCATCCGCTTCGCGACGTCCCTGATGGTTTCCGCCACCCGCACACCCTTGGCGGACGTATCGGAGACCAGCAGGATGTAATCTACCGTGGCCATGACATCACGGTTCACCTGCTCTATCCCCGCCTCGGCGTCTATCACGGTCATATCAAACCCGCCCGCCAGGCTCTCTATCGCCATCTTCAGGAAGCTGTTCACCCTGCAGTAACAACCCACGTCATCGGGTCGCCCTATTGAGAGGAAAGCCAGGTTACCGTTCTCTATAATCGCCTCGGCCAGGCGGTAATCCATGGCCTGTGCCAGGCCTCTCTTGGAACGCTCCCCGGCCTTGACCTCGTCGATTACCTCCACGCGCACATCGTTCAACGTCTTTTTCGCCTCCACCGAAAGCGCCATGCCGAGGCCCCCGGCGGGGTCGCCGTCCACCACCAGTACCCGGACCCCGGCCCTCCTTCGCAGGGCCGCCGCGGCTACCGCGGAGATAGTGGTCTTGCCCACCCCGCCTTTTCCGCACACCGCGAGTATCAAGGGCCTGCCCCCGCCTTCTGGTCGGCCAACCTCTCCCGTATCTTCTTGAGGTCCATCACCTCGTCGCAAACGTCTCTGTACTCGCAGGTCTCGCAGTCGAAGTTCTTCTCCTCGTACATCTTCATCAAGGCCTCGATTACCCTCCTGGCCCCGGACGCGGCGGGTGCAAGCCGCTCGACGTCGGCCACGCTGGAGGTAACGAACAGGACCTCGGCACCGGTTACCGGCTCGACCGTTTTCAGGTTCCATATCAACGCGTCCCCGAGGTCCTCGAGGGAGAAGCCCCCAGAAACCGCCTCCCGGCTTATCCTGCACCAGATGCTCTGCCTGCTGGGCATCGTCCTCACCATGAAGCCCTCCAGAACCGTGTCGTAGATCGCCTCGCGGACATCACGGTACGACTCGTACACGTCTGTGAACTTCCCGCCGGCGATCACCACCTGGGCGAACGGCACGCCGCGCTCGTCCATCTCGCTCACGTCCGGGCCCACCAGCGATATCCTGCCGTCTTCCACCGGCCCTTCCGACCATACCAGGGATGAAAGCGATGCTATCCTCGGGTTCCCGAGCTCGATGGCGGTATCGTCCTCGAGGACCAGGCTCTGCTCGGAGGGCCAAGCGGGTCTGGAGCCGGCCCTGAACTCCCGCACGTTTCCCGCGCTTCGCTCCTCTGCGAGGAACCGCTCGACCGCGGCCACCTGCTCGTCGAAAAGTCCCAACGGCGTCTACTCTTCCTCGAACTGGCCCAGGAGCGCGGCGCCTATCGCCGCGGCCAGCCGGGAATCATGGGGGAACTTCTGGTAGGTTCCGTCCAGCTTCTCCTCGATCACCCGCACCACCGACCTGATCCTCGCGACCCCGCCGGTTATCGTGTACTTGTCGGCCATCCCGAACCTCCTGGCCTGGGCCACCACGATATTGGCTACCGAGTCACAGATGCCGGCGATGATATCCGGCATCTTCTCACCCTCGTTCACGTGGGTGATTATCTCGCTCTCGGCGAACACCCCGCACTGGCTGCTTAGCAGGACCGGCTTCTCGGACAGGGTGACGGTCTCGTCGACCTGTTCCACCTCAACGCCCATGGCACCGCTCATCACCTCCAGGAAACGGCCGGACCCCGAGGCGCACTTGTCGTTGCGCATGAAATCGACGACATCGCCGTCTTCGTCGAGCATCATCGAGGTTATGCTCTGCCCACCGATGTCGATGGTCAACTTCACCCCGGGGACCAGCGTCCCGGCCGCCATCCCCACGCAGGTGACCTCGTCCTCCTCGAACTCGGAGTTCTTAACCAGGTCCGCGCCGCTGCCGGTCGCCACCAGGCACTCCACCTCGCCCCGGTCCATTCCCGCCTCGCCCAGGGCCTCCTCCACCATGACGTCTATCTCGTCGGCTGTGTTACCGGTGGTAGCCACGATGTTGCTTGCCACCAGCTTCTCGTCATCAAGGATTACCGCCTTGGAAAAAAGGCTCCCGATATCCACTCCCATCGTAATCATCAGGCACCACGCTCTCTCTGGGCCAGTACCGCCGCCCCGTAAGCCCCGATTATCTGGGGGTCTATCCGCGCGTTCACCATCCGCACGTTCAATGATTTCTCGAGCTCGGTCCTTACCGCGATGTTCTTGGCGACACCCCCGGTCATCATTACCTCGCGCTCCACTCCCACCCGCCTGACCAGGGCCATCACCCGCTCGGCCATGGACCTGTTTATACTGGCGGCGAGGTCCTCCCTGGATACCCCCCGCTGGAGGTAGTGGATGACCTCCGTCTCGGCGTAGATGCTGCACCTGGTGCTCATCTCCGGCGGGTTGCGCGAGCCCTGTGATATCGGCCCCAGTTCGTCGAGCGTCACCCCCAGGGTCTTTGCCATTACCTCCAGGAAGCGGCCGGTGCCGGCGGCGCACTTGTCGTTCATCACGAAGTCGACTAGCTCGCCCCTGTCATCCACCTTGATGACCTTTGCGTCCTGTCCCCCGATGTCGATGATCGTCCTCACGTCCTTCACCAGCGAGAAAGCGCCCATGCCGTGGCACGATATCTCGCTCACGTTCTCCTGGGCCACCTTGGCGTCCTGGATCTTCTCCCGCCCGTAGCCGGTGCTGATGACGTACTTTATGTCCTCCTGCTTCAGCCCCTTCTCCTCCAGCAGGTTCCCGAATGCCGCGCCCGCCGACTCGAGCGGGTTGGGCCTCACCGGGATGCTCTTGTAGGCGTAGATCGTTCCATCCTCCACCAGGACCGCCTGGGCGGTCAACGAACCTACGTCAATCCCACCGAAAAGCATGTATCACCTCTCACCCTTCTTCGCGGGCTCTCCCCTTACGGGGACGTACCCGCTTCTTCTTCTTTGTCACAACGTTCTTCACGAACTGGTCGAGCTCCCTTTGTATAACGCTCATCGGGGTTATCGTCCTGCTCCAGGAGTCCCCCTGAAGGCACAGGACGGGGACACCCGCCTGCTTCATCAGCTCGCTTCTGATAATAGATACCACACTCCAGCTCTGCTTGCAGGCGTGGTGGCCGGAGAAAATGGCGCAGTTGGCGTTCAGGTCCTTCACGATGTATATCGCGTCGTCCAGCCAGGACAGCGACATGGAGTCGCCCCCCATCTGGTGGGTCATGGGCATATTGGCCGCCGCCAGGGCAAGCCCGTCCAGCATGGACTCCTTGCTCTCGGTGGAGATTGGCTGGGGGAAGCAGAGGTTCAGCATGTCGCAGAGATACGAGTACCCCCGCTCCTCCATCCAGTTGTGGAGCCCGATGAAATCGAAGTAGTACCCGGTGTAGAGCCAGCCGCAGCGGGCAATCTCCTTGTCCGCCGGGTAGGCGCCGGCCTCCAGACGCTCCCGGGACACATCGACCATCGCCTGCAGGCAGTCCACCGCCTCCGGCCGTCCCCACATGGTGAACCGGCAACCGTAGGAGAAGAAGCTGAACAGGTTGGGTACCGGGCAGGGGATGTTCTTCCGCATCTCCCACAGCTCCAGGTAAAGCTCGGTGGCCCGGTTGCAGTTCTCTATGACGGAGCGCAGCCGGTCCTCGTCCAGCTTCTCGCCGATGAACTCCTCCAGTTCCTCCACCAGCCGGTATACGTACCTGCGGTACTGCTCCTTGCCCCTGGGCGAGTCGTCCACCGGCTTCTCCAGGATGAACTGGGGGATGCCCAGGTAGTGGGCCACGAACTCGTGTATCTTGGCGTTGGCGTCACAACCTCCCGGCCCGCTGGAGATGATGGCGTCGGCCTTGAAGTCCTCGCCGGCCAGCATCGAGCCCAGCTCGATCGTGCTGGACGAGCAGATGTGGTCCGGTATCCCAAGGCCCATGGCGTAATCCCAGTACCTCTCCCCCTGCCCCTCCAGGAGGGCCACCCCAAGGGTTGTGAGTATCTCGCTGGTGAGCGGGAAAGCGCCTCCGAAAGCGTGGACCAGCTCGGGGATGAAGTTGAACGGGACCAGGATGACCTTCCGGCCCTCCTCCTTGGCCCGCCTCGCCTCCTCCAGCCACCGCCCCAACATCTTGCCGAATGATATCGAGGCGCGCCTGGCCCTGGGTACAAAGAGCGCGTTCAGCGTGTTGACAACGTCACAGGGCAGGAGAAGGGTGAGCCCCTCCACCTCCTCGTCGCTTAGCTCGTCGGGAAGCAGGTTGATTACCTCGAATACTGATGTCACCCTCTGGAAAAGGCCCTGCTTGACGCTTGGTTCTAGTTTAATCGCCGGCACCGGCTGCTAACCTCCCTTTCGGGTAGCCTTCTTTCTTCCCTTCCGCCTGGGGGCCACCACGTTCTTAACGAACTCGTCCACCTCGCGCTGGATGACACTGATCGGGGTCATCCGCTTCATCCAGGAGTCGCCCTGCAGGCACAGCACCGGGGCTCCCGCCCTCTCCATGAGCTCCGTTCTAAGGATCGATATCACACTCCAGGTCTGCTTGCAGGCGTGGTGACCGCAGAAGATGGCGCAGTTCGCGTTCAGCTCCTTGATGGTGTGGATGGCGTCGTCCAGCCAGCACAGGGACATGGAGTCGCCCCCCATCTGGCGGGTCATGGGCATGTTCCAGTTCGCCTCGGCCAACCCGTCGATCATCGACTCCCGGCTGGCGATTGATATCGGCTGGGGGTAGCAGAGGTTCAAAACGTCCCAGAGGTAGGAGTACCCCTGCTCCTCCATCCAGTTGTAGAGGTTGGCGAAATCGAAGTAGATGCCGGTATAGAGCCATCCGCAGCGGGCAATCTCCTTCTCGGCCGGGTAGGCGCCCGTCTCCAGCCGCCTGGCGGACTCCTCCACCATTATCTCGAGGCACTCCACCGCCTCCGGCCTGCCCCACATGGTGAACCGGCAACCGTAGGAGAAGAAGCTGAACAGGTTTGGCACGGGACAGGGGATGTTCTTCCGCATCTCCCACAGCTCGAGGTACAGCTCGCTGGCCCTATTGCAGTTCTCAACGACGAAGCGCAGCCTGTCCTCGTCCAGCTTCTCGCCGATGAACTCCTCCAGCTCCTCGACCAGGGTGTGGAAGTAGCGGCGGTACAGCTCTTTGCCCCGCTCGGTGTTGTCCACCGGTTTCTCCAGTATGAACTGGGGAATGTCCAGGTAGTGGGAGACGAGCTCGTGTATCTTGGCGTTAGCGTCGCAACCGCCGGGTGTTGCGGAGATTATTCCGTCCACCTCGAAGTCGTTGCCGGCCAGCATCGAGCCCAGCTCGATTGTGCTGGAGGAGCAAAGGTGGTCCGGTATCCCCAGGCCCATGGCGTAATCCCAGTACCTCTGACCCTGCCCTTCCAGGCCACCCACCCCCAGGGTGGTCAGGACCTCGCTGGTCAGAGGGAAGGCGCCCTCGAAGGCGTGGATGACCTCGGGGGTGAAGTTGAAGGGCATCAGTATGACCTTACGGCCCTCCTGCTTGGCCCGCTTCGCCTCCTGCACCCACCGGGATACCATCTTCATGTACTTTATCCCCGCTCGCCTGACCCTTGGGTGAAAGAACGCGTTCATGGTGCTGGCTACGTCATCGGGGAGGAACGCCGAGACCCCCTCCAGCTCCTCGTCGCTCAGGTATTCCGGGATCCTGTCCAGTAGCGACAGGAGGGAAAGTATGCGGTCGAAGAGCCCTTCCTTTACGGTAGTTCCTATTACTTCAGGCATCCTGCTCCTGCCCTTCCCGCCGCCGGGGCCTTCTCTTCCTCTTTCCCTTACGGGCTACCACGTTGGTGATAAACTCGTCGATGTCCCGCTGGATAACGCTCATCGGGGTCATCTGCTTCATCCAGGAGTCGCCCTGCAGGATGAGCAGCGGAACCCCGGTCCGCTTCATGAGCTCCGTCCTCAGTATCGAGGCCACGCTCCAGGTCTGCTTACAGGCGTGGTGGCCGCAGAATATGGCGCAATCCGCCTTCAGGTCCTGACAGGCGTAGACGATGTCCTCGAGCCAGGAAATCGACATCGACTCCCCTCCCACCTGCCTGTTCATGGGCATGTTCCATGCCGCCTCTGTTACACCCTCTATCATCGACTCCATGGAGGAGGTGTCCACCGGCTGCGGGAAGAAGCAGTCAAGCCCGTCTCCCAGGTGGGTGTACCCCTTCTCCTCCATCCAGTTGAAGAAATTCGTGAAATCGTAGTAGTAGCTGGTATATACCCAGAGTGTCCGGGCCACTTCCTCTTCAGCCGGGTAAGATTTCTCTTTAAGCCTCTCCCTGGCTACATCCACCATGGTCTGAAGGGTTCTTACCCCCTCGTCGGTTCCCCACATGGTGAACCGTGTCCCGTACAAGAACAACGAGAAGAGGTTTGGAACCGGACAGGGAGTTGCCTTGTGCAGGTCCCATAGCTCGTGGTACAGCTCGGTACACCTGTTCGCCTTCTCCATGACCATGCGGAACCTGTCCTCGTCAAGCTCCTCTCCGAGGAACTCCTCCAGGGTCCTCATGAGACCGCGCATATACTTGTTGAAGAGGTCGCGACCCCTCTCGGAGTCGTCGGTCGGCTTCTCCAGGATGAACTGTGGGATGTCCAGGTAGTGGGCCACGAACTCGTGTATCTTTGCGTTGACGTCGCAGCCGCCGGGTGCGCCGGAGATAACCGCGTGTGGCTTGAAGTCATCGCTGCCCAGGATAGAACCAAGCTCGATAGTGTTGGCCGAGCACATGTGGTCGGGAAGGCCCAGCCCCATGGCCATGTCCCAGTACCGCTCCCCCTGGCCCTCCAGCGCCACCACACCGAGTGTGGAGAGGACCTCGCTGGTAATGGGAAACGAGTTACCGAATACGTGTACGATTTCGGGGGGAAAGTTGAACGGGAGCAGGATAACCTTCCTGCCCTCCCTGGCCGCTCCCCTTGCGGCAAACAGCCACTTCGAGACCATCTTGAGAAACGCCAGGCTGGCCGCTCTCAACCGGGGGATGAAGAGGGCTTGCATCGTGTGCCCCGTATCGGGGGGCAACAGGCTCAGTAGGCCCTCCACCTCCTCGTCGCTTATATCATCCGGTATCAAGCTCACGACATCGAGGAGCGAGGCCACCCGGTCGAAGAGGCCTGCCTGCTTGTACTCACTCATCGGCCGATTCCTTCCGAATCACATTCGTTGGTAGAACCTCGTTCTTCCTCCCCCTTCTGCTCCTTCCCCCCGCTGGGGGGAAGGTTGGGATGGGGGGAGGGGGGGAGGTGGGGGTCAAGTGCCCTCAACCGATCTTCTCCAGGAACGCCTGGACCCTGGTCTTTATCCTCCCCAGGTCCGCCTTGGCGCCGTACTCCTTCTCCAATTGCAGTACCGGTATGTCGTTTTTCTCCAGGTCCATGCGAAGCTGGACGTTGTCCACCCCGTGCACGTCACAGAACTTGTTGTGCACCAGGATTGCCCCATCTACGTTCGCCCGGGAGACCGCCGCCAGCACGTAATCCCTGCGGCTGTAGTAGTCGTCGAACATCCGGGGGCAAAGGAGGTTCTCCAGGTACATATGGGCCAGTGCTTTCAGGGGGTCCTCTTCCCCCCCGCGCTCAACGGTCCAGAACGCCCGCGAGCCGTAGCAGAGGGCGTCGGTAACCACCAGGCCGCCCACGCTCTCTATCTCCCTTATGAAATCAACCTCGTCGGTGGCGGCCCCGCACAGAATCAGCCGCGCGCGATAGCCGGAGATGTCCGTGTCCCTCCGCTCCTCTATTACCCGGTCCAACAGGTCCAGGAAGACGCCCGCGGGCACCGCCGATCCCAGCAGGATAACCGCCAGCGCCTCGGCCCCGGTCATGCCGGGGTTCTCCCCCTCCCTTATCTCGTAGAGCACCCTCAACTTGTCCCTTATGAGACTGTACTCCTCCATCACCCGGAGCAGCTCACGGTCGGTTATCTCGACCTCGAAGTACTCCCCTATCGCCTTCCGGTAGAGCTCCATCTCCCCCTCGAAGTACTCCATTGCGTCTCTGGTCATGATGTGCGGGACCTTGAGGTAATGAAAGAAGTCGAACTCCTTCACGTACTGCCAGTTCTCGAACATCCCCCTCAGGTGGTCGCAGCCGTTGCTCTCTATCAGGCCGTCCAGGAACTCGTAGGTGCCGTCGAGGCCCAGCTGCAGGCAGGACCGGCAGAAACTGCAGTTGAAGCGCGACAGGTGGGCGTCCGCCATCTCCGTATGGGGGTTGCCCAGGGCCCTTATCCGGTAAGGAAGCAGGCCCGCCGCCTCGATGACCTCGGCCGGTGTCATCACGCAGGTGTACCCCAGTACCTTCTTGCCCTCGCTCTTCCACTTCTTTACGTAGTCGTTCTCGATCATCTCCGACTGCCTGATTACCTCTTCCATCGCTTTTCCCCGGGGACCCATAAGTACCACCTTTGACCCTTACCTTAACCCAGTATTTTCCGCTTGAGATTGAGAACCAGCGACCAGACGGCGGCCAGCAGCCCGCCGGCTACCGGCCTGGCAAACGCCAGGGCCCTGTCGGCGCTCTCGAACATCGCCTGGGTAAGCCCGCCAACGGTGGTGCGCACCGCGGTCTCCAGCTCCCGGGTATCAATGGCACCCAGCATCCTGCTGAGAAACTCGCGAGGCGCGCCGGGCCGGGCCGCCATGTACCGGTTGAAGCTGATAAGCGTCTCGTTGATGCGCCCGCCTATCTCTTCCGGCTCCAGGCGCTTGAGCAACTCGGGGGTATCCCTGACGACCCCGGTAACCCTGGTAGCCGTGACCTTCAGCATCGCGCCAAGCTGCTCGGTATCGATAGCCGGAATGATGGCGGCGGCAAGGTCGTCGTATAGCGCCGGGTTTACCTGCATGAACCTGTTGGCGAGCATGATGTAGAGGTTGACTATCCGGGCGACCTCCTTGACCTCCAGGTTCTGCCTGATGTCCTCCCCCAGCTCCAGGAGGATCTCGTCGGGTAGCTGGCTGAACTCCAGCATGAAGTTGGAGAGACCGCGGAGCGCGACGTTCAGGAGTGAACCCACGGTTGCGCCGGCCAGTATGAGTAGTTCGGGGTCGCGGTGAAGGATGTCGGTCACCGAGTCGAGGATAACCTCGAAGTCCTCGCCCAGGGCCACCACCGCCCTGGCGAACTCCGCGGTGTCTACGTTCTCCAGGATGCCCTCGGCAAACTCTGCGAAGACGGCCCTGAAGCGCGGCTCGTCCCGCCCCAGGATGAGGTTCCCCTCGTGGAGTTCGTTGACTATCTTCGACATTGAGGTCACCGCACGACCCAGTTCCTCGGTGTCGATCTCCAGGATGATGTTGAACACTGCGCTGGCCAGGACCTCCTGGGGCAGGTCCATCTCGGAAAGCGCGCCAGAGATAACCTTTATCAGGTTGTTGATAAGCGGCGGAAGTATCCCCACCAGGTTTGCCACGATAACCGGGTTCTCCAGCATCGCGTCGATTGACATCGAAGCCAGGTCCGCCGCGTACTCAATGTAGGCGACGGTGCCCACCCGGAGCTTCCCGAAGTCTATCTCCTCGATCGCCGTCTCGATGGCGGGAAAGACCTCCGCGGCAAGCTTCGGGTTCTCTTTGCCGACCTTCATCATCAGCCGGGAGAAAGCGTTGGTCGCCCGCCCCAGCGCCACCCCATCGAGCTTTCCGGCCGCCTCCCCCAGCAGCTTTCTCCGTTCCTCCGGCTCGAGCTCTTCCAGCACCTCGGCGAACCCGGTGAGCATCCTCGCGTAGGCGTTCATGACGTTGGGAATAGCAAGGAGTATCTCCGGGCCCATCTCGCCACCCTCGCCGAAGAGCGACTCCACCGCCGCGTCCACGGCCTCCGGCTTTACGCTTTCAAGTACGGCCTCAACGTTCTCGCGGGTAACCTTAAACCCTCCGCCCGACCCCGCTTCACTGGCACTCAACTGTAATCACCCCTCCAGGTCCGCCACCCCGCGGCGCGGGGGGCACTTTTCAATCCTTATCACATTCCGGGTTTAACGCCCAATGAGTTCCGTCAATCCTTTGATGAGAGAGCCCGCCAGGCGGCCTATCATCCAGAGCATGGTCATTACCAGGGAACGGCCGACTGAGGCCGCGGCCATGGCGACCTCCCGCATGTCCACGTTCAGGGCCACCTCTTTCAAGAATTGAGTGCTCCCGGACGCCTGCCGGTTCACCAGCCTCGCCGCTGAGGTCACCGCCTCGCCGAGCGCGGCGGCGTCGAGGGAGGGCCTGCCCGCGACCGGAGCGGCGGCGCCCGCCTCCTCGATGCCGGCCATCACCTCCACCGATGCGCGTATCGCCCCGTTCAAACCGTTGATGAACCAGGCGATGAGCTTCTCCCTCATCTCGGGGTTGGACAGGACAATCCTCTCCAGGAGAGGTCCATAGACCTCCGGCAACTCCCTCAGCCTCCCGGAACTGACGTCGCCGGCCATCTGGGACAGGAACTCACTCAGAATCGCGTCAGGAAATTCGTTCAGCTGCCGTCCTATCTCCAGAAGCGCCTCGATTATGTAGTTCATTACCGCCGGGCTCGCACCCATCAGGCCCAGCGACAGGCTCGCGTCCTCCCAGAGGAGGGTCTGGACCATCTGCCGGGCGGCGTCAGGGTTACGCTGGTCTGCGCCGGCCTTGATCATCTCCAGGAACACCGGTGTCCTGATTATCTCGCGGATTACCCGGGCACCCACTCCCGCCTCCACGGAGTCCTCCGGGCGACGGACGTCCTCGTTCTGGCTCATGGAGCCACCTCCCCCGGGTCGTTACCGCCGTCGGAGCCCGCGAGAGAGGCCCGCCACGCTTCCGCCAGTGGAGCGACCACCCCTTCCATGAACTCCGGGTTGTCCCGTGCGATGTCCTTCATGCCCTGGGCGAGGCCCTTCACCAGACGGGCGGTGTCCGAACCCTCCCGCTTTGCCTCCTCGCCCATGCGGGAGACCCGTGAGGCCGCCAGCGGGAGCAGCCTCTCCAGCAGTACGTCGGCCGTGCTCTCCACCTGCTCGTCCCCCGAAAGGGACCGGGCGAGCCCCCGGCTTATGCCCCGGTGCAGGTCCGCCGACGCCTCCGCCAGCGACTCGTCGCCCAGCTCGGACAACCGGATGTACGTCGCCAGCGTGGTCCCTATCATCTCCCCCAGTGACTCGCCGTCCAGCCGCTCGACTATCCCCGCCAGGAAGCCGGCCAGCAGGGGCGGCGGGAACGTGGAGAGCTGGCGGGTGAGCTCCAGCGACCCCTCCACCATGGTGTTCGCGACCGACGGCGCCCCGCCCATCAGCCCAAGGAAGAACTCGGGGTCCTCCCACATCAACGTGCGGACCAGCAGGGCGGTGTTCTCAGGATCAAGCTCAGTAATGAGCGTCCGCACGGCCTTCTTGAAACCGGGGGTCCTGAGAAGCTCCCTCAGCACCCTGCCGGCTCCCTCGATAGGGCCGCCCGGTTGTATCGGTCCGTCAATCATGCATTACTCCTTCTTCCTCCCCCTTCTGCCCCTTCCCCCCGCTGGGGGGAAGGCTGGGATGGGGGGAGGTTCCAGGGGGAGGACTGAGGTGGGGGTCCCCTGACGCCTGCCCGCTAGAGCGTCTCGCAGTCAAAGAACCAGCGGGCCACCTCCATCTGGCAGAGCTGCTTGCCACCCATCCAGAGCTGGACTATCTTGAGGTCCCGCCAGTGCTTCTCGACGTCACGAACCCGGTCGCTCCCATGCGCCCCCATGAGGTTCATGACCAGCCCAACGTTCTCGACCGCCTTGTCGGCGGCGAAGTACTTGAACGCCCTTGTCTTGGCCACCATCTCCTCGGACCAGCGGTCCCCGTAGAGATCGGGCCTGTCCATCATCCTGGCCGCCTGGTAACCGATGACCCTTATGACCTCCAGGTCACGGACGAAATCCGCCAGCACCCCCGCCACATCGTCGTTCTCCTTGAGCGGCCTGCCCCGGAATGTCTTCTCCTCACAGAACTCCCTCAGTATCTCGTAGATGTTCATCATTGCGCCGCTCACGAACGCGATCGTGCCCATGCTGCCCAGGCTGATGATCTCCTTGAAGTACTTGAAGTCGTCCCCCGGCCCGCAGGCGCGGTACCACGAGGGTACCCTCACGTTCTCGAACCAGATGTCGCTGTTCTTGTCGGCGGCCATACCCGCCTTCTGGTATGGCTTCCCCTGGGTCACCCCCTCGGTGTCGGCCGGAACGAAGATAAACGCGAACTCCTCCGGGTCGGTGGACCCGGGAGAGGTGGTGCACACCACGCCGAAGAGGTCCGCCACCCCGGCGCTGTTGGTTGGCCAGAGCTTGTGCCCGTTTATCACCCACTCGTCACCTTCCAGGATCGCGCATGTCTCGATGGTGCTGCCACCCAGCAGGTCCATGTTCTCGATGTCCGCCCCTCCCTGCGGCTCGGTCATGGCGTTGGCGGTGAAGACCGCCTTGTTCGTCTCTATGAACATCGGGGCGAACTCCTCGCACAACCTCATGTTCACATGGGGCTCGTTGCAGATCATGATGAGCGGCCAGAACACCACACCGAACGCGACCGCCATCGCCGAGTCCGCCCGGGCGATCTCCTCGAACATCCGGTACGACCCGGTCCCCAGGTAATCCGAGTGGCCCAGTCCCCAACCGCCGACCTCCTCGGGAAAGAGGACCCTCTGCAGACCCAGCTCGCCCATGAGTCGGTCGAAGGCGGGCTCGATAAGCCGGTGCTCCTCCCAGTCCTCGTCGTACTCCCTGCGGTAGGGGAGAACCTCTTTCTCCGCCCAACTGCGAACGATCTCCCCTAGGGACCTGTCCAGCGGCGAGAGGTACTCAACCGGTCTGGTGAAGTCGTCGATGCCTGGCATCTTCTCCCGCCTCCTCTAAAGGGTCCGGCACCCGAAGTAATGCCGCGCCAGCATCGCCCACGCGGCGGTCTCGGGAATGACAGTTCCTTCTATCGTCTTCACGTCCCGCCAGTAGCGCTCCAGGTTCCACTCCGTCGCGTACCCGGCGGAAGCCATCATCTCCATCGCGTTGTTCATCGAAAGCATCGCCGCTCCGGCCACCTGCTTGAACGTCGCGGTCGCGGTATTGAACATGCCCTGGCTTCCGGCGGGCCCGTAGATGTCAGGCCGGGAGAGCATCCTCGCCAGAGTGTAGGTGAGCACCCTGGAGGTGGCTATCCTTGACGCGGCCCTACCCATCAGCGCGGCGTCCAGCGGGTTCTCCTTGAACACCTGGCCTTTGCCCTTGATGACCCTTGTGTTCCCCCATTCCTTTAAGATCTCGTAGGCAGCCAGGAGAGACCCCAAGATCGTGGCGGCGCATGACATGTAGTAGAAGGAGAGCATCTCGCGGAAGCGGTCCTCCCCGGTGAGGACGACGCGGCCGCCTCCAACCTCCACCCCCTTCAGGTCGAGGTCGGCGTTCAGGCTGGCGGCCAGGCCTGTTTTCTTGATGGGCTCACCGCTCGATAGCCTCTTCGCGCCTTCTCCCAGGAGTGCCACCGCCGGCCCTCCGTCACCGGCGTCGAAAGCCACCGCGAACACCGCGGCGTTCTTGCCGGAGCACTGTGGCCTCACCGCTTCCCCGGAGAGCGCCCACCCCTCGCCGTGCCTCTCTGCCGAAACCTGGTAGGGAAGCCCATAGAACTCTTCTCTTGCGGCCGCGTTGCTACCGCCGTAGCCGGGAAGCACCAGCGAGCCGACCGCCACATCATCGCCACAGAACACAGGAGCGAGTTCCGCCAGCAACTCCTCGTTCCGGTGCGGTTCCACCGCGAAAGTCGACTGAACCGCGAACGTATTTGCGAACAGGAATCCGATGCTGGTGTCGGCCGTCCCAACCTGCTCCAGGGCAACGGCGACGGTCATCGCCACCTCCGCCGTTTCCAGACCTCCACCACCCGACTCCTCGGGCCAGAGCATGGACTGAAGGCCGATATCACAAAACAGCTTGTGGATAGCGGGAAGAAGGAGTTTATCGTAATCCTCGGTATGCTCAAGCCGCCCTGATACGACCTCCTGCTCACCCCAGCGGGCAACGGTCTCCACCATGGACTCGTCGATGTCCTGCACCCACTCACATGGAACCGGGAAGATCTCCTGGTACTTCATATCATCCTCCACTACCCTGGACGGCTTCGAGTATGCCTCGTAGTCAACACAAACGGATTCTATCACTCGGTGAAGGGCAAACAAATAGATAGCAACCAGAAATGACGCAATGGTGCCTGGCACCAGTGCGTCATTTTTCGAGCGGTAGTCAGATAAGACCTGGGGTGAACGAGGGGATTTGAACCCCCGACCTCCGGGGCCACAACCCGGCGCTCTAACCAACTGAGCTACGTCCACCGCGAGTGGCTTGGAAACGGACTCCCGGGCGTTCGCCTTCCGCCGGGCCGTTCCCGTGTGTGTCCAGTATAATGGAACAGGTCTGATATCGCAGTTGTTTATTGCATGTCCCGTTGATTCGACCGTTCAACAGTGGCCTTCAGCGACCGTCCGTCGCCCTCCACGTCCAGAAGCGTGGTGGTGAGTCTCCATGGCTCGGACCCCACTCGTCTTCCGTCCACCGGCCGAAACAACCGCCTTTGTCCATCTCTTTCCACCGCCGTTCCCGCGTTTTACTTAACAATCTACATCACTATTCCGATATAATTAAGTAGAGATACGGATTTTAATGGCCCGAGAGCGTTGGTACCAAGGCAGGAGGTGCTCGTTGGAACCACCTGAACCGGTCCGGATCCTGATCGTAGAGGACAGCGTGACCGTAGCCAGCATGCTCGAGGACCTCCTCGTGACAGATTTCGATGTCGAGGTGAAGATAGCCAGGGACTGCGAATCCACCCGGAAGCTACTGTCCGCGGAAACATTTGACATCATCATGCTGGATTACAGACTGCCCGATGGCCACGGCCACCAGTTGCTGGAGGAGACGAGAGAGTTGGACAGGCCTCCTCTGGCGATAATGGTCACCGGACACGGGGACGAGAATATCGCCGCACTGTCTCTCCGGCTCGGTGCATCCGGGTACGTCGTAAAGGACAACAGCCTGACTTCCACTCTTCCTGACGTGATAGGCAAAGCGCTTGACGAGATAGCGCTCAGGCGGGCGGAGGATAAACTGGTGGAGTCCGAGGAGCGTTACCGTCTCCTTGCCGACAACTCCCTGTCGGGGATCGTGCTCCACGACGGGTTCAATATCCTCTATACCAATGAAAGTGTGTCCAGGATATGCGGCTACCCCCAGGAGCACTTCAAGACGATCAAAGACGTACTCAACCTGCTGATCCCCGGGGAACGAGACCGCGTCGTCCATTACATGAAAAGCAGGCTCTCCGGTGAAGATGTTCCCCGGGTATACGACACCCGGTTAATCCGAAAGGATGAGAGCATAGCTGAAATCCAGTTGATGAACACCCTGACGAGGCTCAAGGGGAAACTGGTGATCCTTGTGACCATCAACGACATCACCGAGCGCGTGAATGCCCAGAACGCTCTGAGAGAAGAGAAAGCGTTTATCGAGGCGGCGCTCAACACCCTGCCGGACATCTTCTGCGTTTTCGATCTCGAGGGCAATGTCATCCGGTGGAACAGGGCACTGTGCGAGATCACCGGGTACGGCGACGACGCGATAGCGTCCATGAAGACCCCGGAGTTCTTCGGAGAAAACCACCATTACGGCAAGGAAACCTTGTCGAAGATGATAAAGGGCGAGCGGGGAACGTTCGAGACGGATATCCGCACCAGGGACGGCAATCTAATCCACTACGAGATCTCCGGCTCGCTTCTCCGGAATGACCAGGGGGACTTGGTCGCGGTCTGCACAATAGGACGAGCCATCTCGGAGCGCAACCAGTAATAAACGCAAGATGGTACCTGGTACCATCTTGCGTTTTTCACCCGTGTGCCCCCCGCAGGTTCGAGTCCTGCTTGAGCTATTATTGTCTGGCACCCCCGGCAGGACTCGAACCTGCAACCTACAGATTAGAAGTCTATCGCTCTATCCAGTTGAGCTACGGGGGCGTCCCATACGATTATAGCAAAACGGGCAGTCACAGAGTTGGACCAACGCAACAGTTGTGCAAAACGCAACAATGGTGCCAGGCACCATTGTTGCGTTTTGTGCGTTTTCTGGTTAGACCTCGTCCTCGCTATATCCGAACAGAACCAGCCCGAAGATCACCAGTATGTACGCCACGATTATGACCATAACCATTACGGGGGCGGCCCAGATAACCATGAACCAGAACAGTATGGCAACCGAGGACCAGATGATCGCGAACCAGCGTGCCCACGGCGCCCTGCTATTGAGGATAGCAATACCGGCGCAGACCGCAATCGCGCCGAAGATTATGCCAAACCATCCCCAGAATGTCAGGTTCGCGAACAAGACCTTGTCAACGAAGTACTCATCTTTTGTCAGTGCGGCAATCCCCCAAATGAAGTTCAGGCAACCCGCGATTACCATCACGATCGACGAGAAAAGTATCCATCCCCTGCCATCCTCATCCATTTCCTCTCCTTCCTTCGCCTGCTTCCCGGCTCACCTTACGATACTAACCTTCCCCGCATCTTCGGTAAATACCTCCCGCGCGTCGGCCGGCGTCACAATCCCACCACGTCGTGGCCACCGGGCCACATGCCATGGTACAGGAAGTACATCGGCCTCTCGACGATTATCGCGATATCGCTCCAAACCGCCACCGACACGTCCCTGCCCGGCCCTACCGCCAGCGGAACGTCGACAGTTACCCGGGTGTGCGCCGGCACCGCGACCGTGGTATCGGTAACGCTCCCATCCTCCAGCATGTAGGAGATGTCGGCGGTTGCGTCCATCATCCCCGGGTTCTCCAGCGACAGCCACTCCTCGAAGCCGTCACGGGTGGTCCCCTCGGCGAAGAACCAGGAGTTCTTGGGCGACCTCGCGCCCATCGCCACGTGTCCGCCGGTCCACTTCTCGCGGTAGTTGAAGTACATCGGTCGCTCGATGAGGACCGGGCTGGTGGAGTCGATGACCGCGGAAACGTCGTTCCCCTCCCCCACCACGTCGTTTACCTTGACGGTCCGCCGGCTGGTGGCGGGGACGTTCAAGGTGTGGATTACCTCCGCCCCATCCCCCAGCACAAACCGCATTGTCACGTCGGCGTCGATGCCGTACGGGTTACCGACGCACAGGTAAGTGTCGAAGCCGCTCCGGGTGGTCCCCTCGGCGAAGTACCACCGGTTCGCCAGCGAGTTGGCACCCATCGCGTTGTGCCCGCCGGTCCAGCCGTTATAATCGAAGTACATGGGGCGCTCGGCCACTATCGCCACGTCGTCGCACTTCACCACCATGGAGACGTCCCGTCCCTCCCCCACTACCGCGTTCACGTCAACGGTCGCCCGGCTACGGGCGCCTACGCTCACCGGTTCGGTAATGGTGGTCCCGTCGTCTAGCACGTAGGTCACGTCCACTGTGGCGTTCCGGTCCGCCGGGTTCTGGAGCGTCAGGTACTCGGCGAAACCGCTTCTGGTCGTCCCCTCGGCGAAGTACCACAACCGGGAGGTGTTGAGGGCGCCTACCGCGTCGTGTCCCCCCTGCCAGCCCCGGTAGTCGAAGTACATCGGTCGCTCGGCGACTATCAGGCGGTCGCCCTCGACCTTCGCGGACACGTCGTGCTCCGGCCCTACCGCGTCACGGATGTTGACGGTGGTACGGGAGTGGGCGCCTACCAGGACACCCTCTACGATGTTCTCGCCGGTCTCCAGCATGTAGGTGATGCTTACGTCCGCCGCCTCGTCGCCGGGGTTCTGAATGCATATCCACTCCTCGAAACCGGCCCGGGTCGTACCCTCCGCGAAGTAGCAGGTAGTGGCCGGGGGCGTCGGATCCGGCTGCATGGTGGCGTAGAGCACCTCCTTCCCGGCGCCCGCTTCTTCCGATTCACACATCATAAAGTAGCGCTGGTTGCCGTCACTAAACAGTCCAGGGTACTCCCCGGCAAACTCTAATCCGGAGATGAGTTCAGGGGCCGTCCAGGTGCCGTTTACCGTCTCGATGAAGTACTTGTTAAAGCCGTAGTACTCCCCGGTGACCTCGTTGTACTTCGCGGTCTCGAACACGCACTGCTGCTCGCCCCGGTCGTTGCTTCTCTGGTCCGTATAATCAGACCATCCCACCGCTGTGGCGTGAACGATGTCAGCGCTTCCCGCGACATCAGTGACGTTCTCGCTGCCGCTCCACTCCGAACCGTCCCACATCCGCGAGTACATGACGCCGACCTCCGGCACTCCCGCGCCGCTGAAACGCTTCTCGAACCACGACGCTAAGGCCTCCCCGCCCGGGAACGTGCTCAGGGTCGGTGAGAATATCTCGTTGTCCACGTCTCCCCTCAGCTTCACCGGGGCAGGGAACGCGCCTCCGGTGCCGTCGGGGGCGCTACAGGCGTAATATACGTTGAACTCCGACATCACACCGCCGGCCTCCCGGTAAGTCTGGAAGAGCGCGTGCCTGCCGCCGTCCCTGTCGATAACCAGTTCGGTGTCACCGACGTAGCGTCCCACCTCGTAGTCGTGCAGGATCTCGGGTGTTGAGAGACCCCCACCGGCCTCTCGTGTGTATCTGAGACGGTTCCCCTGCGGCATCCACGCTCCGGCCCCGCCGTCCCAGGCGTAGGTGGTGATGGCGTACAGGACGTGCATGTCATCGAACGGGTCGAGCCGTAAACTCATTGCCGTTCCCACGTGCTCCGGCGAAGCCCGGGTGATGTTCGCGGGCGCCTGCCACTCCCCGCCGGCGTGGTAGATGAAGTAATAGTTATCCTCTGGCGGGTGGGTGGCATCCAACCAGTAGTTGAAGCGAACCGCGAAAACCCGTGCCTTGTTCCCGGTTCCGTAAAAGGCGAATATCGGAACCCAGACCTGGTTGTCGGCGGCGGAGGTGATATTCTGGACCGCGGACCAGGCGCCTCCGGTCCCCCTGACGGCCCCGTGGATATCGCTCCTGTAGCCGGTAATAACCCCGCTGAACGTCGACGTCCCGTAGGTGACAGCGACCTCGCCCCCCTGGTCCGAGACGCCGACCGAGGGCCACATGTACGGCGTCAGCTGTCCCGGGTCTTCGTTGTAATCCCACTGGGAAAGCACCTCGATGTCGCTCCAGGCGCCCGTGAGCCCGTCGATGAAGCCAACCTGGGCCCTGTAGGAGGAAGGGACAGTCTCCCGGTTGAGCACCGTTACCCAGGTGCCGTATATACGGTTGTTCACCAGCCTGAAATCGGCGCCCTGGATTCCCCAATCACCGCTGTAGGAGGTCAATCTCACCGGGTCGCTCCACGGACCCGCGGGAGTCCGGTACCGGTACCAGATGTTCTCATCCTGGTGCTGGTAGGCGTTCCAGTCGCCGACCAGGTCGTTGGGGTCGCGCCCCCACGTCCACTTCGAATAGACCAGGTGCAGGTAGTCGTCCGAATCCACAGCGAATAGAAGAATATCCGAGTCCTCGAGGCCGGATACCGGTGCTACAGCGACCTGACTCGACCAGGACCCATCGGAGTACTCTGAGTAGTGGTAAGCCTCGAGATTCTCGGTCCTGAACCCGGCGACATCGGGTATCTGCGATATATCGGTCCGCACAGCCCTGGAGTATAGCCAGTGTAATCTCGCACTGCTGTCCAGCCCTCCGCGGGAGTATGCCCCGTAGAGAACGTCAGGGTCCGTAGAGGGTATATATGCCCTCGACAGGTCCGTCCAGCCGCCGGCGCCGGCACCGCTCATGGAGCCGGGAGCGGCCGACTGCTGGGGCTTGTACTGCTCCTTCGGCTGCAGTGAGTCCGGCAGGTACTCGGCGGGTACTACCTCTTTCAGGCGTTCCTCGACGCCCGCGGCATTCCCGTCGAAACACCGGGCGACGTCCGGCGAGTAGTAAGGCCTGGCGCTCTCCGGCCACGAACCATCCCCGGAACCGGAGCCCGATCCCGCCGACTCCCCACTCCCCTCACCGAAGCCTGCGGCGGCAACGGGAAGAACGGCGACGCAAACCAGCAGGAGCGAAATGAGTGCCGTATTCAGTAGATGAAAGGTCATGCCGTGGCGCCAGCGTTGATGCGAAGACATCAGGATTCCTTCCGATTGGTTCCCGGAAACAACGGGGCCGTCCCTCGAGTGGAACGGGGTACCATGCTTTCCCTATCTATACTATATTATACGTTTGGAGAAAGGCCTTTGTGTACGTCGATCTACTGGAATGCTTCAACGCTCCGGGTTTTGTTAGTGTTATTATAGTAACCGGTAAGGCAGTCATCGAGACATGCTTCATGAAAGCCGCATGAACCGAAAGGGCTGACGGTAAGAAGAGTACGGAAGGCTGCAGATGGCACGCTTAAACAAGTATCCCGATAGAGCCTGCGTCGTATGTGGGCACAACCTGGGGCCCTACCTGCGAATCTGCGACAAGTGCGGTTCCATCCAGAGGCACATAGAAGGTGACGGGACGATCATCCCTCCCGACGAGTTCGGGGCCTGCGCCCGTTGCGGGATAACCATACCCATAGAGGACGCCCTCTGCGCCGAGTGCGCCGCGATTGAGTCCATCGTCATGGAAACGACCGGCAAGGAAGAGGGGGGGAAGGCCCGGATCGCCTCCCTCGTCGTGTTTCTAATCGCCCTGGCCGTGGTCGTCGGCTGTATCGTGGCCATGGTGTTCGCCGGAAGCTCCGCCCTGTGGATTACGCTCCTCTGTTTCGCGGCGGCTACGGCGGTCGTATCCGCGATATTCCGGTTTGTAATCCTCAAGCCCTCCAAGGATAGGATAACGGTCTATCCCCGCTACGTCCCGAAAGAGCATGATAAGTAGCACGGCCTGAGTACCCCGCTCCATAGATACGCTGGCATTCGAATGCCGCTGCATCCACACCGGCTGCGTTCCGCTCCCTCGAAGTACTACAGGAGTACGTCTCGGTCGCGCGCCTTGCCGGAGCGGCGCTTCGACGCTCTCGGTGCTTAACCGTATCCATGGACCGGGGCACTGAGTCGCGGCGTTTATTCCCCCGGCACAGGCTGGTCGTTTCTGCGTAGCACTCTACCTGGCGTCATCCCGGGGTGGAGCTCGCCGTCTGAGAGCACCACACGGCCGTTGATTATCACCATGTCCAGCCCTTCGGGATGACGCTCGGGGTCCCGGAACACCGCCTCTGTTTTGAAGTTCTCCGGGTCCATGACCAGCAGGTCGGCGAAGTAACCTTCCCTGACAAGCCCCCGGTTCTTGATGCCGAAACTGGCAGCCGGCAGCGAGGTGCACCGGGCGACGGCGCTTGGCAGGTCGATCAGCTTCTTGTCGAAGACATAGCGGTTGATGAACTTGGGGTAACAACCGTAGAAGAGATACGAAGGCCTGCCGATCCCCATCAGGATTGTGTCGGTTGTCACCATCGTCCGGGGGTCCTCCAGGGCCGGGAATGTGTACTTCTCGGTGAAGTAATCATCCGGCTCGGACATCGACTCGAAGACCAGGACCCGCCCGTCCTCCTCGATGAGAAGGTCGCACATCACGTCAAACGGGTGCTTGCCCCGCTCGCTACCCAGGTCGGCGAAGTTGCGCCCCTCCAGGCACTTGTTCTTCTCGCTGTGGACCGCCATCACCGTCACCGCGTCCCAACCCAACTGCCGCATGATGTTCAGCGACCAGTCGTTCTTGCCCCTGTGCGGCCACTTGGGGCGGCCGGTCTCGATGTCCTTGAGCATCTCCTTTCTGACCGTCCTGTCTTTGGCGCGGCCAAGGACCTTCTCCCTGCCCCCGGTCAGCGCCCAGGAGGGGAAAAAAGCCATGAGATGCGTGAACCCGGCGGTGGTGGGCATCACATCCATCCCTATCTGCACACCGGAGTTCCGGTGACGCTCAATCTTCCCCAGTAAACTCTTCATCTCCGCTTCTATCAGGAAGTCCGGCACCACCCGGGATGAGAAGTCGGCGTGCCGGGCCAGCCACTTCAGCGCCTTCAGCGCCGGGCGGTGGAGCGGGCCGAACCAGGGCATGCTGAAAATGTGCGACACGTGGCCGTATATGTCGTTCTCCCTCGCGACCTGCGCCACCTCGTCGATCGCCAGGGGGAGGGTCGTGTTGGTATACGAGCGCATATGGCTGGTGAATATCGCGTCGTGCTGCTTCAGTGATTTCCCGAGCTCCACCAGCTCCCTGGTGTCGGACTGGTTCCCGGGGAAGTACTGGAGCCCGGTGGAGAGCCCGAAGGCGCCGGCCTCCAGGGACTCGTCAAGCGACCTCCTCATGCGGGAGATGGCCTCATCGTCGGCCAGCGTCATCTCCATACCCAGGGCGGATATCCGCATCATGCCGTGTGGGGCAAGCAGGGCGGTGTTGAGGAGGACACCTTCCTTCTCGATCATGTCCATGAAGCTGCCCATGGTGTTCCAGCGAACGTCCTTCTCGAAGTTCATCTGGGTGAAGACCTCCAGGTAGAGCTTCTGGCCATCACGGTGCTCCCTGGTTACCGGGGCGAGGCCCATCCCGCAGTTCCCTCCCACGAACGTGGTTATGCCCTGTTTCACCAGGGGGGACAGCAGCTCCGCGTGGTCCGGGCGGAAGTAGGCCAGGTCGGCGTGGGAGTGAACGTCGATGAACCCGGGGCAGACCGTCCGCCCGGCGACGTCGACGCGGCGCTCCGCCTCCGCGCCTTCCAGGTTGCCTATCCGCTCAATGGCGGCTCCCTTTATCCCGATATCTGAACTGTACGGCTCCCTGCCGGAACCGTCCAGGACGCTCGCGTTCTCCAGTATCAGGTCGAACATCGTCACTCCTTCACGTAAAGGCCTCTATCGCTTCCCGGGATTTCGGCGGCCATTGATTTGCAACGCCGATCATATCACCCACACTTTTGCATTCATCCCACCAGGGACAAGGGAAACCAGGCGCGGGCGGCAAAGTATCTGCGGGAATACGTTTTCACGGGAGGTCGTATGGAAGACGAGCGGGCAGCGCAACAGGAGACAGCAGCCGATGACAAGGGCATCGGCGTCGACCGCATAGCCGCGTTCAGCGACGGGGTCTTCGCGGTGGCGATAACGTTGCTGGTCCTTAACATAGACGTGCCACAGGTATCCCAGCAGTTTGCCGACGTGAAACTGCCCGCCGAGATATGGGCGCTCTGGCCTAAGTTCGCCGCTTTCATCATGAGCTTCGTCATAATCGGCTTCTTCTGGATCTTCCACCACATGATGTTCAGGGTAATCAGGCGGCACACCTCCTTGTTCCTGTGGATGAACCTGATGCTTCTCATGTGCATCGTGTTCATACCGTTTACCGCCGCCCTCTTCAGCGAGTACCCGTCCACCGAGATCGCGACTATGTTCTACGCCGGCAGCTGGGCCGTGCCGTCGCTCATCCTCGCGCTCATGTGGTGGTACGCCACAGACAACAAACGCCTCGTCGATGAACAGTACAAAGACATATCCGGGCGCCACGCGACGTTCGCTTTCCTGAACACCGGGCTTATCTTCCTCCTCTCCATGCCAATCGCGCTCATCAACGTGGGTGCCGCCCAGTACTTCTGGCTGATGCTTTTCCCAACTCACTTCATGCTGGGGAGGTACTTTGGCAAGAGAGGCTCTTGAGTGCGCACTACCATGAAGAAGCGAATAAAGTCGCGACTCTAGGGGGTAAGGGGAGAGGGTTGAGGTGATGGGGACAACAACTCCTCGACTACCGGGTGCACCCCTCGGCGAAATGCCAGGTCGTGCCGGTGCCGGTTGAGCCCACCACGTCGTGGCCGCCGGGCCACATGCCGTGGTAGTTGAAGTACGTGGGCCGCTCGGCGACTATCGGCGCGCCAGCAGTTACCCGCATGCTGACGTCCTCCCCAGGCCCGACGTCCATGTTGACGTCCACGGTGGAGCGACTGAGCGGCGGAAGCAGTATCGTCCTCGCCTCGTTCCTCCCGCTCCCCAGGAAGTAATCCACGGTGGCCTCCACCTGCTCCTGCTGCGGGTTGCCCAGGCACAGCCAGGTGTGAAAACCATCCCGGGTGCACCCCTCGGCGAAGTGCCAGGTTGTGCCGGGCTCCAGCGCCCCCACCACGTCGTGGCCTCCTTCCCACGCCCCGCGGAACAGGAAGTAGAGGGGGCGCTCGGCCACCAGGGGCCGGTCGGACTCCACGCGGGTGCTCACATCACGGTCCGGCCCGACCTCCAGGTTCACGTCAACAGTCAGGCGGCTTGTCGGTGGCACCGTGTACTCTCTCGCGATCTCTCCCCCGCCGTCCAGCATGAAGCAGACCTGGGCGTGCGCCTCCTCCCCGTTGGGGTTCTGCAGACAGAGCCACTGCTCGTAGCTGCCGTCATACTCGTTTGACCTGGTGGTACCCTCCGCGAAGTACCACGATTCCGATGGGGAGGTCGCCCCAACCACGTCGTGGCCCCCGGACCACTTGTCACGGTACCGGAAGTACATTGGACGCTCTGCCGCTAAAGGGACGCTGCTCTCCACCAACGTAGAGACGTCGTGGCCTTCCCCCAGGAACTCGTTCACGTTAATGGTGGTCCGGCAGCCCCCGGGCGCGCTTATTTCCTGTACTCTGCCGGCCTCACCCTCCAGCATGTAGGTGAGGGTCGCCAGGCCGTCGGTATCCCCCGGGTTCTCGAGCGTTATCCACTGCTCGAACCCCGGCCGGGTACACCCCTCGGCGAAGTACCACTTCTCCGAGGTTCCGGTAGCCCCGAGTTCACAGTGGCCGCCGGGCCAGGCGCCGTGGTAATTGAAGTACATGGGTCGCTCGGCAACGATGGGCACGTCGCTCTCCACCGTGGCCGACACGTCCTTCCCGCTCCCCACCGCTTCGTTCACGTTGACGGTGCGCCGACTCCTGGACGGCACCTCCACCGCCTGGATGCTGCTGCTTCCGTCACCCAGGTAGTAGGTGACCTCTACATCCGCCGACTCACCACCCGGGTTCTCCAGGCATATCCACTCGTGAAACTGGGCGCTTGGGTCGTCGGATGGGACGTCCCCCGGCGGGTCCCGGTAATACTGGTAGACCAGGCCGAAGTTGGCGCTGTTGGTGACCTCTTTGGTAGCGGTGTACTCCGGCCGGTAGTATTCGAGGTTAGGGTCCGACCCCGTCTTCATCGCCTCCGCCGCCCTGTCCAGCAGGCTCGCGTCCCCCCCGTACAGGTACCCGTAGGTGAGCGCGTCGGCGGTGAGCAGGTGCCAGTTGCAGACGTTCACCGCCACCTTGTACCCCTCCCAACCCCAGGGGGTACCGTCCCTCATCCAGGTGTACGGCACACCCTTGTTGCCCCTATCGTCGGTCTGCCACATCACCTGTGCCTCCTGCCGGGTCATCTCCAGGAGCTGGTCGCGGGCTCCCGAGCCGTCCGAGCGCCCCATCTCGGCGCAGAGGTCCAGGTACCTGCCCAGGGCGAACTCCAGGAGGTCCCACATGAACATCTTGGTGAAACGCTTGTCCCCGGAGACCGGATCAGTGATGAACAGGTCAGTCGCCTGCCGCGAGTTCTCTACTACCCACTCCGCGGTATCCAGGTATCCGCTGTCCCCGGTGGCGCGGTAGGCATCGACCAGCACCCACAGGGAATGGGCGAAAGGCCTTCCCTCCTGGCAGTCGTTCTCGTCGTCGGGAGACTCGGCGTAGCCCTCACCGTTGCCGCGCCCGAAGCTGTTGTCGTAGCGGTACTTGACGTTCTCGGCGATCTCAACCGCGGTGTCGTACGCGGGCATGTACCCGGTCATGTAGTAGAGCTGCATAAGCCCGGGGGTCCCGAATGTAAGGTCGGGGTGGGGGCTGTTGTAGTTCCTGTTGGGGTTGGAGTTACCGTCCTCGTCGTGGTTGCCGTTCCCGAAGAACCCGCCCTCCCACCATGCGTCCACATCACCGTCGTAGTGAATCACATCCAGGTCGGCCGTATGCCGGCAGGCCGCCTCTGCCAGTTCAAACCACCGGTGGTCCCCGGATCGGGCGAACTGCAGCATCATCCCCAGGCTGAAGTTGTACTTGTCGTTGAACATCGCGGTGCCGCCGTTCTCGTAATCGACCGGGACCTCCCCGTAATCCTGCCAGGAGTAGAACTCCGCGTCTCTGATGACCTGGAAGAGGTTGTGCTCGATACCGTCCATATCCTTACCATCCAGCGTGGAACGGTTCAGCTCCTCGTAGGCTTCGAACTCTGCATCTTCGCTCACCCCGGTGACCCGCCCGAACGCGCCGGTGGACAGATAGTAAGCGGGTGAAGCCGCGGCGAAGAGAGGATCGTTCACGCCGCTGGCCACAGCGTCGATGGCCCCGGCGTCAATCCCGGGGTCGTGGAAGAAGAACATGGTGTCGTGTGTCTTCTGCTCCCCGGGACGTAGCGAGAAATCGCCCGCGTACTCCTCCGGGAAGAGCGCGGCCTCTACCCGGCCGCTCTCCCCGCGGAGCGCCTTGGGATAGTTCTGCCAGAATTCCCTGGTCGCCACCGCGACGCCACCCGAGGCGCCGGAGTAGTCCAGCCACGGCGTCGGCTGCTCCCCCGACGAGACCTCCGTGCCGTTCTGGTAGATCTTGTAGCCCCGGAACGACACGTAACTCTCCGGCCGGGGATGGTTGCCCCGGTGATAATCCCAGTTGCCGGTCCCGCTGGAGTCCTGGTATATCTCGAGAGTGCCCGGGCTGACATCGAGGCTGCTCACGCCCTCACCGCCCAGCCGCAGTTTTCCGCCAGACCCCACCGCGCAATCAAGCCCCACAGTGAGGTCGCGGAACACCGCGCTGTTGGGACACCCTATGTCGTACAACAGCGGCTGGCCGCTCTCCGCGGCGGTCTCCTGCGGGTTTCCGGCGGTCAACGTCACCCTCGCCACGCCGCTCCCGGCGAACAGCGATATCCTGGCGGTATAATCAAGCAGGTTCCCCGCGGCTCCCGCCATGAGGCCATGCACCCTGACCGTCTTGCGCATCGGCCCGTCTGTCTCCAGGACCACCTCGTCGGGAGCCGCCCCCGACGAGGCCGACTTCTGTCCTGAGCTTGCGGTGACCTCCATGCCCGACGAGGCCGAAGATGACACCAGTTGATTTCCTCCCACCGATACCGTGTCGAAGAGGGTAAAGCTCGACTTGTTGAACCGGAAACGCGCCGCCCCGGTGTCGATCTCCAGGTACTGCGAGTCATCACGGACCAGGTTCAGCCCGGTGTTGGCGCTATCGCCGGACCCTCCCTCCTGCAGGTAGTAAGTGCTCGAGCCGCTCGCGGCGACAGTTGCCTGAAAATCAACCAGCAGCCACCGTATCGGCAGACTTCCATCTGCCGGGCCGCCGCCCCACCGTGAGGTCACCTCGAACTGCGCGGGCACCTCCCGGCCGCCTTCGTCCACCACCTTGAGCACGCCGGTGGACTTGATGTCATGTGCCCTGGCAAGGGGAACCCCGGAGGTGACCGGCTCCGACTGCCTTGCCACACCGGAGCGCTCAGTCACTGTCAGGGCCACCGAGAGGCCCGCGCCTTTACGGGTGCAATTGGTGATACTGCCGGTGGCCACGACCATAGCTACCACGACCAGAACCACCACAACCCATGAGATGAACTTCCTCATCATTACTCCCTCCCGGGAAATCCGGCCCTGTTATTGACTTCGGAATAACACCGCTCCTACTGAACCCGGTCTTTCGCTTTCTTCGTTCTTTATACGCAGGCAGCCCCAAAATGACACACTGGTGCCAGGCACCAGTGTGTCATTTTGTTGAGGATGGGGTTGATGTTGATATTGTTGTTAATGTGATATATTGGACCTGTGTCGGCACCAGACGCAACATTCGTTATATGATTCACCGGGTATCGACAGCATGGGGGAAACGGATCAATGTCGCGTGATGCAAAGCCACCGAAGAAAAAAGAAGGCTCTCCGGGCATACTCCGGAGGTGGAAAACGGACGCCGTCAGGGGCTTTCGCGCCCTTTCGGCCAGGCATCCGTCGATTTCCCTGTTGACGCAGGCTATCAGGGACTTCGGCCGTCACAGGATGACCCTGACGTCCGCGTACTTCGCCTACCACTGCTTCATGGCCATCTTCCCGTTGTTGCTACTTGTCTCCGCGATACTGGGTTTCGTGCTGAAATCGGACCCTGCGCTACAGCAGGAGATCATTAATCATATACTCGAGCTGTTCCCCGACTTTGGCGGCACGCTCAAGAGCATCCTGGACGGCGTGGTTGCCAGCCGCCACCTGGTAGGGACAATCGGGCTGTTAGGCCTCCTATGGACCGGCACCAGGATAGCAAAGTCATTGGAAATAGGCACCTGCATCATCTGGGAGAACCACAAGAAGAGATACTGGAAGAGAAAGCTGCTGGCGCTGGGAATCCTGTTCATCCTGGGGTTCCTGGGTGCAGTGGCGATAGGCTTGAACTTGGCGTCCTCGTCACTGATGTCGTGGATGTCCAAGCACGCCGGCTCTCTATGGACGTCGGGCTCGTTCATCGTCAGCACGCTGCTGAGTCTGACTATCGCTTCCCTGATCCTTACCGCCATGTATATCCTGGTCCCCCAGGAGCGGCCGGAGTTCAAGGAGGCGGCTGGAGGTGCGCTGGTGGCTGCGGTCCTTTTTCACATCATCGATTGGGGGTTCAGCTACTACTTCGTGCACATGGCCAAGACGCAGGCGCTCTACGGGACGATAGGCGTTATCATCGGCATCCTTATCTGGCTGTACCTGATTGGGATAGTCATATTCCTGGGGGCGGAGCTGGTGCACCTGTTGTCGCTACGGAAAACGGCCATAAAAAACGGTGAGCCGTCACCGGCGGGCGGGAGTATCGGGGAATCGGCTTGCTCAATTGACAGTGAATAGCAGTTATCAAATAATATGGCTATTCTGTTATAACGGAGATACAACTCACTTTCCCCACCCATCACCGCACCTCCCGTCGTAATTTCTGATCTCGCGTTTCTCCGGCATCAGCTCCACCGAGCAGCAGGGCTTCAGTCAGCCCGAGAGCCCTGGTGTACTGCTGTAGCTCATCGGTAAGCG
>JAHIMR010000030.1 GCA_018896525.1 Actinomycetota bacterium | reverse complement strand
TCTCGCTCGGGCATTACCATGTCGGCGGGGATGATAAGCGGCCTGGACCGCGAGGCGGCGGCGCGCTTCTCGTTCATGATGGCGGCGCCGGTGATCGGTGGGGCGGGGATGTTGGAGGGAATAAAGGTGGTACAGGAGGGCCTGGAGGGGTGTACCGTGGGCATGATGGTGGTGGGGTCTATCACCTCAGCGGTGGTGGGTTTCTTCACCATAAAGTACATGCTCTCCTACCTTCGGCGTGGAACGCTGGCGCCGTTTATCGCCTACGGGTTCACGGTGGCGCTTGTCATACTTCTGGCGCAAATCCTCACCTGAGCGGGGGTCTGGTGTTATAGCGGTGTTTAGAAAGAACCAGATGTCCGCAACACCTGACCCCTCCGGTTAGACAAAGGACGGCCAGACAATAGTTATAGCGGCGTTGTAGAAAGCGCCGGATGTCCGCAACACCTGACCCCACCGGTTAGACAAAGGACGGCCAGACAAGATAAATTGGCTTAGGAACCCGCTGGAAGGGCGTGACGGCATGCACGAACTGTCGGTGGTAGAGAACATGGTGGCGATTGTCTTGCGGCACGCAGCATTGAACAAGGCCGGCAGCGTGACCAGGATAAACATGGTGCTGGGCGAGATGAGCACCGTCATGGAGGAGCCGGTCAGGTTTTACTTCGACATGATAGCAAAGGAGACTGTAGCCGAAGGCGCCGAACTCTCTTTCAGGCGTACACCACTGGTGGCCCGATGCCGGGAGTGCGGAAAGGAGTTCGACGTGGTGGAGTACGATTTCACCTGCACCGGGTGTGGGGGGGAACAGACCGAGATAGTATCGGGCCGGGAGTTCCAGGTGGAGTCCATCGAGATCAGCTAGTGTTCCGTCTCATGAATACGGTGACGCACCGAGAGCGTCGGTGCGCCGCGCCGGCAAGGCGCGCGACTGAGGCGTACTCCCTGAGTACGTCGTAGGGAGCGGAACGCAGCAGGAGCGGATGCAGCGGGGTTCGAATGCCATTGTATTTGTGAGACGGGATACTAGGGGGGACGATAATGGAGATCGAGGTACTCGAGGGAGTGTTCGACGCCAACGAGATAATCGCCGGGAAGAACAGGGCGATCCTCGATGGCTGCGGCGCGTTCATGGTAAACGTCATGGCCAGCCCCGGCGCCGGCAAGACCAGCGTCATCCTGAAGACGCTGGCGGGTGTCGCGGGCGGACTGTCCTGCGTCGTGGTGGAAGGAGATATCGCCGGCAAAATCGACTCAGAGCGCATTGCCGAGACAGGGGTGCCCGCTATCCAGATAAACACCGGTGGCTCGTGCCACCTGGAGGCCCGGCAGGTAAACACCGCGCTGGAGCGGCTCGACCTCGACGGCGTTGACCTGGTCATGGTGGAGAACGTCGGTAACCTGGTCTGCCCCGCCGAGTTTCGGCTGGGGGAGGATCGCAAGGTTATGATACTGAGCGTCGCCGAGGGGCACGATAAGCCGCTCAAGTACCCGCTGATGTTCTCCGAGAGCGACGTTCTGCTGGTGAACAAGATCGACCTGCTGCCGTACACCGACTTCGATATCGATAACCTGAAGGAGACCGTCCGCAAGATGAACCCGCGGATTCGGATATTCGAGATCTCGTGCCGGACCGGTGAGGGCATCGACGAATGGGTGGTCTGGCTCAAGGAGCAGGTGGAGAAAAGGGATAACGACGAGGGGAAGGCGGAGGATTGAACAGGCAGCGCTGGCGGGAACTTATGGATGAGAACAAGGATACACTGCTGGGAATCGTGTATACGCTTGTCGGGATCGTTGCTGTCATAGGGGTTTCTTTCCTGGTTGTCTGGGCGATCGTGTCCATTATCGAGTGACAGGCGTACCGTATGCGTGAAGGCCTCGGCGGTCTGTACACGGGAAGCGCTAAACTCAGGCGGAACGGAGGAGAGGCGTCTTGTTGATTCGCCCCCGCGGTTCGGACATTAAAGTGATCCTGGAGAACGTGGGCAAGGTCATCATGGGCCTCGGCCTGGCGATGCTGTTGCCGCTCGTCCTTTCTCTCTCGCTATCCGAGTGGAAGCCCGCGCTTGACTTCGCGGTGGGGATACTGGCCTGCTTCATCTTCTGGGCTGTAACAAGCATCACCTGCCATACTAAGGAGAAGACGTCGTGGATGACCGGCATGACCACGGTGGCGCTCTCCTGGCTGGTGGCGATGGTCTTCGCCGCCATTCCCCTCTACCTGTCCGGGCACTTCGGGTCGTTCCTGGACGCCTGCTTCGACAGCATGAGCGGCCTGTCCACCACCGGGCTCGCCGTCATCCAGGACCTGGACCACCTCGCCTACGGCACCAACCTCTGGCGGCACCTGGTAATGTTCATGGGCGGGCAGGGGATAGTGGTTGTGGTGCTGACGTTCTTCGTGGCCGGGTCGTCGCGCGCGATGGAGATGTACATGGGGGAGGGGAGAGAGGAGCGTATCCTCCCCAACGTGATATCCACCGCCAGGTTTATCTGGATGGTAAGCCTGGTCTACATGGTCATCGGGACACTCATCCTGTGGGTCACGACCATGAGCGCGGGCCTTCCTCCCGCCAAGGGCTTCTTCAACTCCATCTGCCTTTTCATGGCGGGCTTCAGCACCGGCGGGTTCACGCCCACCAGCCAGGGCATCGTGTTCTACCACAGCATGTGGATGGAGTTGGCCACCATGGTCACAATGTGCTTGGGTATGATGAACTTCGGCTTACATGCCACCATCTGGAGGGGGAACCGCCGAGAGCTGTACCGCAACGTGGAGGTGAAGACGGTGGGGGTCACCCTTCTCGGCCTGGCCACGCTGACCATAGTGGGGCTGGCGTATCTGGGTGTCTACCCGGGGGTGGCGGCCAACTTCAGGCACGGGTTCTACCAGGTGATATCGGCGCACTCCACTACCGGCTTTATGACCGTATACGGCAGGCAGTTCGTTCTCCAGTGGGGGCCGCTGGCGATGTTCGCGGTGATTATCGCGATGGCCATCGGTGCCATGTCGGGCTCCACAGGTGGGGGCATCAAGGCCCTGAGGGTGAACATCGGTGGCAGGTCGATCTGGCGGGACGTGAAGAAGCTGATGTCCCCGCCGGACACGGTGATAGTCCAGAAGTATCACCACATACAGGACCGGATAATCACCGACCGGTTGGTGAACGGCGTGTTCGTTATCACCGCCTGCTACCTGGTCGTGTATCTCGGCGGGGCGCTGGTGATGACCCTCTACGGGTACCCGATTTCCGAGGCGTTGTTCGAGTCCACCAGCGCCTGCGCCACCGTCGGTCTGACCACCGGCATCACCTCGCCGGCGATGCCGGCGGTGGTGAAGGTGCTGTTCATAATACAGATGTGGGCGGGGAGGCTGGAGTTCATGTCGGTGTTCCTGCTCTTTGGTTTCATTATCGCGATGATCAGGGGGAAGTAAGTTGTCGCACCTGGTTGGAAAGCGGCTTACCGCCGCTGTCGTGCTGGTTATCATGGCCGGGGCCGTACTGGCGCTCGCCGGAACCGGCGCGCGCGCCGCAGACTCAGTCAGCAGCGAAGAGCTTATCGAGAACTCCGATTACTACGACCGGAGGACGGTGGTCTACAGGGGCGAGGTCGTCTGCGACGTGCTCGGGCGTGGGGAGTACAGCTGGATAACCGTAAACGATGACCATTACGGTCATAAGCCCGTACGCGAGTACGAGGAACTCAAGGGTGGGAACACCGGCATGGGAGTTTACTGTCGCTCTGACATGCTCGAGGAAGTAACTTGGGTCGGTTCATACCGTACCGCGGGTGACCTCATCAAGGTGACCGGGGTATTCTACAAGGCAAGCCCGCGGCACGGTGGCGACACGATGATTGAGGCCGAGGAGATATCGGTCATCCGCAAGGGGTGGCGGGTGACGGCCAGGCGCGGGCTTGCCGGGGAAGTGGCCGCGTTGATCCTCCTGGTGATAGCGGCCCTGGCCCTGGGGGCCGTTTGGCTTAACCGGGGGGGAAATCATCGGAGGGCTACGACCTCGCGCTCCCGGTGAGGTGGCCGGCCCCGTTTCACTTGAGTTATTGTCCCGTAATTGTATATATTACGTAACGGCGGAGAACCCGACGACCGGGGGCGGACATGGCGGTAGAAGGTATTAAGAAGACCAGGGTGACCGAGGAAGAGGCGGAGCGGATTGTCCGGGAGGCGTCCGAGGGTGCCCTGAAACTGGTGGAGGAAGCAGGGAGCGAGGCCGAAAGAAAGGTGGCCGCCGCCAGGGAGGAGGCCGAGCGGGATGGGTCACGCATTGGCGAGGCGCTCCGGTGTGAGGCCGCTGAAGAGACACGAGCCATAGAAGAGGGCAGCCGGGAGGAGTGCCGGAAGATACGCGCGGAGGCCGGCTCCCGCGTCGACACCGCGGTAAACGCGGTTCTCGATATCATCAAGCAGTAATATTGATGGGTTGCCCCGGGCAACAGCCCGGGGATGGCGGGTGTTGTGCAAAAGGGGCCTGGCCCCTTTTGAACATTGTTTAGTGCGTAAAATACTTGCGAAAGGTGACAGGCACCAAACGCAAGGTTGCTTGGGGAGGGAGGGGTCTCGCCCCGGGGTTGTTGCATAGTGGGGTATTGTTTGGGTAGATGTTCCAACGGCAACAGCCCGGGGATGGCGGTTGTTTGTCTAGCGTTGTCGTGCATAGAGGTGGTGCCAGGCACCTGCGTTGCATTATGGCGAGCGTTTGTGTGAACAGGGTTAACTGCAACACCTGTGCCAGGCACCGTTTGGTTGGCGTGGATGTTGCAACGGCAACAGCCCGGGGATGGCGGCTGATGGATACAGGCAAGGTGTAAAGTAAAAATATGGCAGTCGAGCCGGTAAAGAAGATCACCGTCATCGCCCATAAGGATAACCAGAACCAGGTAGTGGATGCCCTCACCCGGATCGGGACCGTCGACGTCGAGCGGGTTTCGGAACCCGACGTGCTGCCCGCCAAGGAGCTCACCGAGGAGGAGGTCCAGGCCTCGCGCATGTGCTCTTTCGGGATCTCGCAGATAGAGTTCCTGCTCGGTTTTCTAAAGGAGTACCAGCGGGAGAAGTCAGGCTTTATCTCGACAATGATCAAGGACAAGTACTCCATGACGACCGACAAGTTCATGCTCTCCTGGGAACGGGTCGACCTCGACCGGATATACAAGGAGTGCTCCGACCTGGAGCAGCGGTTGATAGACCAGCGGGAACGGAAGGAGCGCCTGCGGCAGGAGAGCAATGAGCTCGAGAACTGGATAAGTCTCGGGGTACCGCTGGACGAGGTCAGAGGGGGCGCCACTTTCGGGGTGATGCCGGTCAGGGTCGCGGGCTCGGACATTGAGGCGTTGACCGGGGAGCTTGGGGCCGGGGCCCCGGAGAGCGAACTGGAGGTGGTGGGAGAGGTCGGCAGAAACGTCAACTGCCTGTTGATCTATCACCTCGGGGCCGAGGAGGAGATCACCTCGGTCCTGTCGGGCTACAGCCACGACACGGTCTCCCTGCCCGGGAGCCCCCTGGAGCCCGACAGGTGGCTGGAGCAGGTGAGCGGGGAGCTGGAGGAGATTGAAAGAGAGCACGAGGAGGTCCTGGACCAGGTCGAAGGGTACCGGGAACATATAGGCGCACTGGAGGTTCTCAAGGAGTACCTGGTCAACCAGCGTACCAAGGTCGAGACAATGACGTCGTTCGGAAACACCCGCTCAACGGTGGTCGTCGAGGGTTGGGCGACCGAAGAAGGTATTGAAAAGACCAGGGAGCGCATGAGGAAGCTATCCGACGAGATCGAGGTGGAGGCGTCCGAGCCCGAGGAAGGCGACAGCCCCCCCGTTTCCCTGAGGAACAGGAAGTGGATAAAGCCGTTCGAGTTCCTCACCCGCCTGTACGGGGTCCCCAACAACCGGGAGTACGACCCAACCTGGCTCATAGCGATATCCTTCATGGTCTTCTTCGGGTTCTGCATCGGGGATGTCGGCTACGGCCTGGTAATCCTCATCGCGTTCCTGCTGATGCGAAAGTACATGCCGCTGGGGGAGAACACTAAGAACCTGCTCCTGGTCATGTGCTACGGCGCGGCGTGCGCGATGGTGGCCGGGGTGATCACCGGCTCCTACTTCGGGATAGAGACCGACACGTTGCCGCAGTTCCTTCAGTCACTGGTGCTGTTCAAGCCGCTGGAGGACCCCCTGCCGCTGATGGGTGTCTGCATGGGACTGGGGCTCATACATATGCTGGCCGGGACGGTGGTGGAGTTCCACGACAACTGGAAGGCGGGCAGCGTCGCCGACGCCCTCATCGACCAGGGCCTGGTCCTTTTCCTGTTCATAGGCACGATTACCGCCGCCGTCCTGGTGATCGCCGGGGTGGTCCCGGTCATGGTCATAGTAGCGGTGGCGGGGACGGCCCTTCTGGGAATGATCGTACTGCTTGGACACGGGGCCAAGAGCACGCCGGGGAAGGTATTCGGGGGGCTCTACGAGACATACAATACGCTTGTGGGCTGGCTGGGCGACACGGTCTCCTACGTCCGGCTTTTCGCGCTGGGGCTGGCCACGTTCGTCATCGGCTCGGTGATCAACACCATGTCGGGGATGGTCAGGGGCATGGCCCCGGTCATCGGAATACTGATAATGTTGCTGGTGCTCGTGGTGGGCCACACCTTCAACGTGGTGATCAACCTGCTGGGCGCGTTCGTCCACCCGCTCCGGTTGGAGTACGTGGAGTTCTTCAGCAAGTTCTACGAGGACGGGGGGCGGGATTTCAAGCCCCTTCAGATAGAGTCCAAGACGGTGATAATCGAGGACAAAGGGTCATCTTGAGGAGGCCCTTGAAAGGAGGTCCCAAGTGGTAGGTGCTTTAGCAGCAGCAGGAGCCGACGTGCTCCAGACCAGCACGTGCGCCGGCCTGACCGGCTGGCAGTGGGCGATCCTGGGCGCGGCCCTCGCCTTCGTGGGAGGGGGAATGGGGTCCGCGATGGGGATTACCTACGTGAGTAATGTGGCGAGCGGAATCCTGGTGGAGGATCCCGACAAGTTCGGTTCCCTCCTGCCGTTGATCGCCATACCGGGGACCCAGGGGATATACGGGTTGATCACAGCGATACTGGTCACATTCCAGTTCGATCTTCCCAAGCTCTCGGGCCACACTGGGATGATGGTCTTCTTCGCCTGCCTGCCGGTAGCGTTTGTATGCTGCATATCGGCGGTGTTCCAGGGACTCACTGCGGCCAGCGCCGCCGGCATGGTGGCACGGCGCACCGAGGAGCTGGGGAAGGCACTGGTACTGCCGGCGCTGGTGGAGACTTACGCGGTGTTCTCGCTTATCCTGACCATCTTCCTGTTCACCAAGATCAAGTAGGGCGACTGAAACCAGGGAGACGGTATGCCACTGGATAAGCTGATTGAGCGCATACTGGGCGACGCCCGCCGCGAAGCCCGGAGTATAAGTGACGAGGCGGCCAGTCAGGCCGAAGAGATAGGCGCCGAGGCGGAGCGTGAGGCCCAGCGGACGTATGAGAAGGGCGTCGAGTCCGCCAGGCACGCCGCCGAGGACGAGAAGAGGCAGCGGGTTACCATGTCCTCCCTGGAAGCCCGCAAGGCGGTCCTGGCCGAGAAGCAGGTGCTGATAGAGGAGGTTGCCGGCCGTGCCCTGGAGAAGATAGCCGACCTGCCGGAGGAGCAGTACGCCGAGATGATGGTCAGGCGGCTTCTGGACGTGGTCGGGGAACAGGACGGGGAGCTGATCATGTCCCCCGCCGACCGCGACCGCGTGGGACCGGACATCGTGTCCAGGGTCAACAGTGCCCTGGAGCGGAGTTCGAAGAAAGGGAGGGTCACCTTGTCCAGCAAGACGCGCGACATCGCCGGTGGGTTCATCTTCCGCTCCGGGGGCGTCGAGGTGAACAGCAGTCTGGAGTCGGAGGTCGGCTCGCGCAAGGAAGAGCTGGAGTCGAAGATAGTGGAGATACTGTTCGGGGAGCCGGAGTAGCTGTACAGGAGGGATCGCGGGGTCTTAGTGCTTCGTTCCATAGACATGGTTGCGCACCGAGAGCGTCGAAGCGCCGCTCCGGCAAGGCGCGTGACCGAAGACGTACTCTTGGAGTACTTCGAGGGAGCGGAACGAAGCCGGAGTGGATGCAGCGGCGTTCGAATGCCAGCGTGTTTATGGAACGAGGTACTTACGGTATGGATGTTGAGCCGGACATGGCACGAGCGATGAAGACGTACAGGAAGGTCACCCGCTACGGGCACGCCGTGGGGCGCATCATGGTGCACGAGGCGGCGCTGCTGGACTGGCAGCGGATCGTGAGACTGCTGGAGTCGGAGTTCAGCGAGTGCCTGGAAATACTTCGGGAGACCGAGTACGGACCGTACCTGGAGGACTCCGTGGTGTCCGGGGACGTCGAGAAGGGGCTACAGCGGTTCCTGGTGGAGCAGTACGCCTTTCTCGACGACATCTGCGCCGGGACTTACGTAGCCCGATTCCTGCACATCAAGTACGACTTCCACAACCTCAAGGTGATCTTCAAGGAGAAGTACTTCGGGGGCTCCGCGAATGAGATGCTGTCCGGGCTTGGCCGGCTGGACGTGGAGTTGCTCGAGGCCGCGATAGAAGATGGGCAGGTGGGCCACCTTCCCCGGTACTGGGACAGGGTTGTCGAGGAGGTCCGCGCCGCGGTGGAGGCGGACGAGGAGGACCCGGGCACGGTGGACGCGGTGGCCGACCGGCTGTATCTGGAGAGGCGCCTGGAGCTGGCCCGGATGGAAAAGAGCCGGTTTCTGGTCAGCTACGCCCGTGCGGCCATAGACGTCGCCAACCTGAGGGTACTACTTAGAGGGCGGAGGCTCGAAAAAGAACAGGGGTATTACCGCCTGGCGCTTGCGAACGGCGGACGGCTGGAGCGAAGTATGCTACTCGACCTCGCGGGGGACGCCTACGAGCGCCTCGCCGCCCGGTTGATCTCCACCCGGTACGGACGGATGCTCACGGAGGTGCTGCGCACCGAGGACAAGGAGGTGCGCCTCACCTCGCTGGACCGGTACTCCGACGAGTACCTTCTGGAGAAACTGAGGGCCATGGACAGGATACGGGTGGGTCCCGAGAGGATAGTGAATTACATCATCACCAGGGAGAACGAGGTGGTGCTGATCCGGATACTCTTGCAGGGGAAGCTGCACCGGTTGACCCCGGCGGTCATAGAAGAGGTTATCAACCCGGCGTACCTCGCCGAGAGAGGTTGACGGTTGATGAAGGTAGCCATGATAGGCGGGAAGACCTCGACCATCGGGTTCAAGGCCCTCGGCGTGGAAACGTTCGCCGTCGACAAGCCCGAGGACTCGCCGGAGGTGTGGAGCGGTATCAGACCCGCGGAGTACGCGATCATATTCATGACCGAGCCGATCTACGAGATTCTTCGCCGGGAGGTGGATGAACTGCGCGGTGAGAAACTGCCGGTGGTAACCGTCATACCGGCGGTGGTCGGCAGCATGGAAGTGGGGATGGAGGAGACACGGGCACTGGTGGAGAAGGCGGTCGGCGCCGATGTACTGTTCCGCCAGTAGGCAGGGCGGACAGGGATAACCAACGATGACTGGAGGGGGAGCGCGAGCATGGCAGAGGAGCAGGGCAAAGGGAGAATAATCAAGGTGTCGGGCCCCCTGGTGGTGGCAGCCGGCCTGGACGATCCCAGGATGTACGACCTGGTGCGGGTGGGCCGGGAGAGGCTAATGGGCGAGGTCATCGAACTGCGAGGCGACGAGGCGTCGGTCCAGGTCTATGAGGAGACGGGGGGATTGGGTCCCGGGGACCCCGTGTTCACCACCGGGATGCCCCTGTCGGTCGAGCTTGGCCCGGGACTGATCGAGTCCATCTACGATGGCGTACAGCGCCCCTTGAACCTCCTCTTTGACAAGGCCGGCAACTATATCACGCGCGGCATGGAGATGCCGGGCCTGAGCCGTGACAAGAAGTGGGAGTTCGTTCCCATCGTCAAGGCCGGCGACGAGGTGGTGGAAGGCGACATCCTGGGGACGGTCCAGGAGTCACCGGTCCTGGAGCACCGGATAATGGTACCCGCGGGCGTCGGCGGCAGGGTGCAGGATATAAAGGGCGGCTCCTACACGGTGACCGATGTCATAGCCACCGTGGGTGAGGGGTCCGACGCCGCCCAGGTCACCATGATGCAGAAGTGGCCGGTGCGACGGGGGCGCCCCTTCAAGAAGAAGCTCGCTCCCTATGCTCCGCTGACTACAGGGCAGAGGGTCATCGACACGTTTTTCCCGGTCGCCAAGGGGGGTACCGCCTGCGTGCCGGGACCTTTCGGGAGCGGGAAGACGGTCATACAGCACCAGATAGCCAAGTGGGCTGACGCCGACGTCATCCTGTTCATCGGGTGCGGCGAGCGCGGTAACGAGATGACCGAGGTGCTGATCGAGTTTCCCGAGCTTATCGACCCTCACTCCGGCGAGCCGTTGATGAAAAGGACAGTCCTCATAGCCAACACCAGCAATATGCCGGTGGCCGCCCGGGAGGCGTCGGTATACACAGGGATAACCATCGCCGAGTACTTCCGGGACATGGGCTATCAGGTCGCCCTTCAAGCCGACTCCACCAGCCGATGGGCCGAGGCGATGAGGGAGATCAGCGGCAGGTTGGAGGAGATGCCCGGCGAGGAGGGTTATCCCGCCTACCTGGGCACCCGCATAGCGGCCTTCTACGAGCGGGCGGGCCTGGTGCAGTGCAAATGCTCCGGGGAGAGGGTCGGGTCGGTGACGGTGGTGGGGGCGGTGTCCCCTCCCGGCGGCGACCTGTCAGAACCGGTAACTCAGGCAACGCTGCGGGTGGTGAAGGTGTTCTGGGGCCTGGAGGACAAGCTGGCGTTCCGCCGGCACTTCCCGGCCATAAACTGGCTCATCAGCTACTCGCTGTACATAAACAAGGTATCCGAGATGTGGGCCGAACTGGTGGACCCGTCGTTCAAAGAACTGCGCGACCTCGCGATGAGCCTCCTCCAGCAGGAGTCGGAGCTGGAGGAGATCGTAAGGTTGATAGGCGTGGAGGCCCTCTCCAGCCGTGAGCGCCTGGTCATGGAAGGCGCGAAAAGCGTGCGCGAGGATTTCCTGCAGCAGAACGCGTTCGACGATGTGGACACGTTCACCTCGCTGGAGAAGCAGTTCCTGCTGCTGAGGCTTATCATGACGTTCTACGAGGAGGCGGGCAAGGCGATCGCCGCCGATGTGGAGATAGGCGACGTGCTGGCGATCCCCGAGTGCGAGGAGATCGCCCACGCCAAGTTCATCTCCGAGGAGAACCTGAATGAGTTCGATGTACTGGAGAGGAAGGTCACGGAAGCGATAGGAGGCCTGATCGAGAGGAAGGCCGAGGAAGAGGCGGAGGAGAAGGTGCCCGAAGGCGCCTGACGCCTGAACCGCGGCGACAGGACCAACTAACTACCTGGGTATGGAGGACGGGAGATGCCGATAAGAGAGTACATGACGGTCAGGGACATAGTGGGGCCGTTGCTCCTGGTGGAGCGGGTCCAGGAGGCGAAATATGACGAGTTGGTGGAGATCGAGTTCCCCGACGGATCGGTGGGCCTCGGCAACGTGCTGGAGGTTGAAGGAGACAAGGCACTGATACAGTCGTTCGAGGGGACCCGCGGCCTTGATGTGAGCAACACCAGGGTCCGTTTCCGCGGTCGGGGCATGGAGCTCGCCGTCTCCAGGGACATCCTGGGCAGGGTGTTTGACGGACTGGGGCGCCCTATGGACGACGGCCCGGAGATAATCCCGGACGAGAGGATAAACATCAACGGCTCCCCCATCAACCCTTTCGCCCGCGATTATCCCACCGACTTCATCCAGACCGGCATGTCGGCGATAGATGGGCTCAACCCACTGGTCCGGGGGCAGAAGCTTCCCATCTTCTCCGGGGCCGGTCTTCCCCACTCCCGGCTGGCCGCCCAGATAGCCCGTCAGAGTACGGTGCTGGGGGCCGAGATGGAGTTCTCGGTGGTCTTCGCCGCCATGGGGATAACGTTCGAGGATGCCGACTTCTTCATGCAGGAGTTCCGCAGCACCGCAGCCATCGAGCGGTCGGTCCTGTTCATCAACCTGGCCGACGACCCGGCGGTGGAGCGTATAGCCACACCAAGGGTGGCACTGACCGCCGCCGAGTACCTGGCGTTCGAGCTGGGCATGCAGGTGCTGGTTATCCTCACCGACATGACTTACTACTGCGAGGCGCTTCGCGAGGTCTCGGCGGCCCGCAAGGAGGTGCCGGGCAGGAGGGGCTACCCCGGGTACCTGTACACCGACCTGGCCACAATCTACGAGAGGGCGGGCCGTATCAAGGGGGAGTCGGGCTCAATCACCCAGATACCCATATTGAGCATGCCGGAGGACGACAAGACACACCCGATACCGGACCTCACCGGGTACATAACCGAGGGCCAGATAATACTCAGCCGGGAACTGCACAGGGAGGGCATATACCCGCCGATAGACGTCCTGCCGTCTCTCTCCCGCCTGAAGGAGAACGGGATAGGCGAGGGCAAGACCCGCGAGGACCACTCCGACCTGTCCAACCAGCTTTTCAGCGCTTACGCCCGGGGCAAGGAGGCCAAAGAGCTCGCGGTCATCCTGGGTGAGGCGGCGCTGACCGAGGAGGACAAGCTGTACGCAAGGTTCTCCGACGAGTTCGAGGACAGGTTCGTGCGCCAGGGCGAGTTCGAGGACCGGACCATCGAGGAGACCCTGGCCCTGGGCTGGGAACTGCTCAAGATACTGCCACGCGCCGAGTTGAAGCGTGTGAAGAAGGACCAGATAGAGAAGTACATGGAGTAACAGTCTCACTGGAGAGATTCCCTCCCCCCTGTGGGGGGAGGGTTAGGGTGGGGGGCATGAAAGGAGGCACAACCTCTTGGCGGACCGACTCAGTGTGAACCCGAACCGAATGGAACTTCTAAAGCTGCGGCGCAGGATGAAAATCGCCCGGCGCGGTCACAAACTGCTGAAGGACAAGTTCGACGAGCTGATGAAGCGGTTCATGGCGCTGGTAAAGGAAGTCCGCGACCTGCGACGTGAGGTCGAGGGCGACCTGGGGGAAGCCCACAAGCTATTCGCACTGGCCCGTTCGCAGACCGCCACCTTCCAGCTCGACGAGTCCCTGTCGTTTCCCGGCGGGACCGTGGACGTATCGGTGAAGGAGATCAACTTGATGTCGGTTATCGTCCCGGAGTTCGAGCTTTCCGCCGAAGGGGGATACGACTGCTACGGCCTGGGGCTGACCCCCTCCATCTACGACGACTCGCTGCGGAAGTTCAGGGACCTGCTGCCACGACTGGTGGAGCTTGCCGAGAAGGAGGAAAGGGTACGGAACCTGGCGATCGAGATCGAGAAGACCCGGCGCAGGGTAAACGCCCTGGAGTACGTACTGATACCCCAACTCGAGGAAACGATACGATACATCACCATGAAGCTCGACGAGATGGAGCGCTCCAACCTCACCCAACTCATGAAGATAAAAGAGATGGTTGCCGAGACCAACTGATTTCCCGCCCCCCGGCCTCCGACCTCCGGCTTGTAGCGCCGGCGTGCGGCTGGGCCGCCCGGCGGCCTCCGACCTCCGGCTTGTAGCGCCGGCGACCCGCCGGCATCGGGTGTTGCGGTGGCTACTTCATCTCCAGGAAGTGAACGATGCCGGCGCTGGGGCTGGTCACGAACTTGACCGGGTCCATCACCCAGGCCTCAGTCCTGGTAAGAAGGGTGGTTGTGCCGCTGCGGGGAGGGGCGCAAAAACCGATTATCGTAACGTCAATCCCGTGGAAAAGCGCTTTCTCCACGTAGCAGGTAAGAAGTGTCGGCTCGCCGACTGTCACGTAGGAGATCATCGATTCCAGCACGGCGGGGTCCTGTCCAAGGCCTTCAAACTCGCTGGTGACCTTGTCGACAAAGGAAGGGCCGAGGCCGATGGCGTTTCCCATGGTATATCTCTGCCCGAAGGTTTCCTTTACCTCGAGGTTCTCGAACATCTCGCGCAGGGATTCCTCGGTGTAATCTGTTGAAGTCGCTTTCACAACCGGCGTGGGCGCCGGCCCGTGTAAGTTGCCGGTATCATCCCGCAACGATTGCTCTCCCTCGGTCGGCATGTACGCCAGGTCCGATTCCTCGGTCGCAACCTTTTCCTCTGTAACGGCGGGAGTGGGGCCTTCCGCATCCTTGCCGAAATCGACTACCAGCACTCCGACAACCACCACGCTGAGGAGTATCAACGCGACGCAGGCGCCGGCCGCAAGAGCCGCCGGCGATCGCAGCCAGCCGGGAAGAAGCGCCTTCCGGGGAGCCCCGGACGCCTCGACGGCACCGAGAATGCGTACGGAAGCAGCGTCTGAGAGTTCTACCGGCCGAAGCGACGAGAGAGCCGCGCTCGAGGTCTCGAGCTTCTCTGCCAGGACCCGGCACCGGGCGCAACCGCCAAGGTGCTCCCGGACCTCGTCTTCCCGCTTCTGGTCCAGGTCACCATCGACGTACCCGACCAGTAGTTTTTTGACCTTTCCACAACTCACTTTTATATCCTCCACAACCGGTTAGACGGAGCTCTTACCTCCAGTGTTCCTTATGTGGCTCCAGAATCTCGGCGAGCTTTATTCGGGCCCTGAATATCCTCGATTTCACCGTCCCCACCGGGAGGTGCAACATCCGGGCGATCTCCTGGTACTGAAACCCCTCGAGCTCGTGAAGAACCAGTGGTGTCCTCAGGTTAACCGGCAGTTCCAGTAGCGCGTCTTGCACCATCGCTTGCGCTTCCGAGGACAGCGCGCGGGTTTCCGGCTCACCGGTGTTTTCACGGTCACCGGGGGGATCGACGGGGTCACTATCCACCATCTGGTCGTCGTGGCTGACCAGGTTGGGGGTTCGCTTCTTCTTCCTTAAGAAGTCGCGGGAGCGATTGGTCGCCACACGGTAGAGCCAGGTTGAAAACGAGGAGCGGCCCTCGAACGAGCCAATCTTGCGAAGCACCTGGACGAATATCTCCTGGCAGAGGTCCTCGGCGTCGGACGTGTTCCCGGTCATCCGGTACGAGAGGGAAAAAACCTTGTGCCGGTAACGGCTATACAACTCCTCGAAGGCGCCCTGGTCGCCCGCGGTTACCCGCTTTACCAGGAGTCCGTCTTCCTCTTGGCTTGAAACCTCAATCGCTTCGTTCATGGGAGGCATTATAGCATTGACGTGCCCCGGGCTGTTGCATAACACTTCCCTTGTAGCGCCGGCATCTTGCCGGCATCGGTGACACACCGGTGCCAGGCACCGGGGTGTCATTCGCCCCGGACTGTTGCATAACAGACACCGCTTGGGTGGATGTTGCAACGGCAACAGCCCGGGGGTGGCGGGTCTTGTTCAACCGCCGCTTGTTTACGAGGGAGGTGCCAGGTGTTTCTGGGGAGTACGTTAGATCTCGGAGGGCTATCTAACACCTGGGCACCACTGGGTGGCCGTTTGCCTGCGGGGAAAGCGTTGCGCTACTATTTATCAGTACATGTCGGGCTGGTTCTTTTTTTTGGAGGGCAATGACGGACCGCATGCTGATGACGGGAAACGAGGCAGTCGCCCTTGGCGCTTACCACGCCGGAGTGGTGTTCGCTTCCGCGTACCCGGGGACCCCTTCCACCGAGATACTGGAGGAGTTCGCGAGGTTGGAGGGCGTCTACGCAGAGTGGGCCCCCAACGAGAAGGTGGCGCTGGAGGCGGCGGTGGGGGCATGCCTGGGCGGTGTGCGGTCGCTTGTCGCGATGAAGCACGTGGGGCTCAACGTGGCGGCCGACCCCTGGTTCACCTTACCGTACATCGGAGTTTCCGGGGGCATTCTCATTGTTGACGCGGACGACCCCGGGATGCACTCCAGCCAGAACGAGCAGGATAACCGCTACTACGCGAAGGCGGCCAAGGTCCCCATGCTGGAGCCCTCCGACAGCCAGGAGGCATACGACCTCACCAGGGAGGCGTACCGCCTGAGCGAGCTTTTTGATACGCCGGTGATGCTGCGCATGACCACCAGGGTATGCCACTCCCGCAGCATCGTTGGGCCCCGGGAGCCGGAGCGGGTGGAGCCGGTCCCGTACGTGAAGGACGAGGTCAAGAGGGTGATGATCCCGGGGCACGCCAGGCTCCGGCACCCGGTGATGGTGGAGAGGCTTGGCCTGCTGGAGGAGGAGAGCAACGAGTTCCCCTACCAGCGCGCCGAACGCCTGCCGGGGGACGCGGTCGTGATTACAAGCGGTATAGCTTACCAGTACGTTCGTGAGGCGTTCCCCGGGGTGAGCGTGCTGAAGCTGACCATGACAAACCCACTGCCGCGCCGGTTAATACGGGAGTTTTGCGGGGGATTCAAGGATATCTACGTGGTGGAGGAACTGGAGCCGTATCTGGAGGAGGCTGTCGCCGCCATGGGGTTCTTCCCCGTGGGCAAGGAGAAGGTGCCCCGCGTCGGCGAGTTGAACGTGGACCTGGTCCGCTCCGCTTTTAGGGAGCTTGCCGGGGCGGAAGGGGCGCGTGACGAGCCGCCGGCGGAGCGGGAGGACCTGCCCGAGCTTCCGGCCCGGCCCCCGATACTGTGTGCCGGGTGTCCGCACCGGGGGATAATGTATACCCTGGCGCGCCTGAAGGCGATAATCTCCGGCGATATCGGGTGCTACACGTTGAGCGTGTTGCCGCCTCTCTCGGCGCACGACTGCCAGGTGTGCATGGGGGCCAGCATCACCATGGCCCACGGGTTGGAGAAGGCCCTGGAACTGACCGGGGCCGCCGCCGGGGAGGATGGAGCGGCAAAAAACCGGGTCGTCGCGGTGATTGGCGATTCGACGTTCTTCCACTCCGGGGTTACCGGCCTGATGGAGATGGCTTACAACGACGGCCGCTTCACGGTGGTGATCCTGGACAACCGCACCACCGCGATGACCGGTTTTCAGCACCACCCCGGGACGGGGTTCACCCTTCAGGAGAGGGAAACCGGCACTGTTGACATCGAGATGCTGGCGCGCTCGCTGGGCATAGAGTCGGTCCGCGTTGTCGATCCCTACAACCTGGAGGAGTGCCGCCGGGTTCTTACCGAGGAGATGAATCGGGACGCCCCTTCGGTGGTGATATCCAGGCGCCCGTGCGTGCTGCGGATAAGGGGGGAGTGGGGGACGCCATACACCGTCTCTCCCGAGGAGTGCACCGACTGTGGCGTCTGCCTCGGACTCGGGTGCCCGGCGCTGGTGGAGCGGGAAGGAAACGTCGTAATATTACCCGACGCCTGCACCGGTTGCGGCATCTGCGCGCAGGTCTGTCCGGCGGAAGCTATCGTTAAGTAGTAGTGGAGGACACGTGAAAGGGAACGCGGGAACAGGAGAAGATGGACCGTGGGGCACCCGGTCAGTGATGCTGACGGGAGTCGGGGGTCATGGGACCATTCTTGCCGCCAACCTCCTGGCCCGCGTGCTGATGGGTCACGGTTACGACGTGAAGACCAGCGAGGTTCATGGCATGGCCCAGCGGGGGGGCAGCGTGATCAGCATGGTGCGATTCGGGGAATCCGTGGCAAGCCCCCTTATCCCCCGGGGTGAGGCCGAGGCGGTACTGGCCACGGAGCTACTGGAGGCCCTGCGGACCCTCGATTACCTCCGTGCCGGGGGCAGGATGATCGTCTCCGGGGCCAGGGTTGACCCGTTGACGGTCCTTCAGGGAGCGTCGGTGTACCCGCAAGGGGCAGCGGAACTCCTGCTGAGACTCTCGCCTGACAACGTGGTGGTCGACGCCCCCGGGATTGCCGCGGAGGCGGGGGACGCCAGGGCGGCCAACACAGTCCTGTTGGGCATACTCAGCGTAACGCTGCCGGTCGGCTGTGAGGAGTGGGTCGCGACGATGGAGGAGGTCGTGCCCCCCCGGGCACTCGAAGCCAACAGGAACGCTTTCCTGGCCGGCAGGGAGATCGCATCCGGCTGAACGGCTTATAGAGGATGGACCCCTAATGAGGATATGGGACGAGAGGATGGAGACGCTCTCCGGCGAGGAGTTGGAGGAGCTACAAGTGGAGAGACTGCGCCGGACGCTGGAGCGTGTCTGGGGAGCGCGGACCGCTTACCGCTCTCGCATGGAGGAGGCGGGGCTGTCCCCCGACAGGGTAGCCGGCATCCAGGACCTGGCTGAACTGCCGTTTTCTGAGAAGCAGGATTTTCGCGACGGTTACCCGCTGGGCATGCTTGCCGTCCCGCTGGGGGAGGTGCTGCGGCTGCACGCCTCATCCGGCACCACCGGGACCCGCACCATTGTCGGCTACACCGCCGGTGACCTCCAGGTGTGGGCCGAGCTTGTGGCCCGCTTAGCGACGGCCGCCGGTGTCACGCCGTCCGACGTGGCGCAGATAGCTTTATCCTACGGCCTGTTTACCGGGGGGTTCGGTCTGCATTACGGCCTGGAGAGAATCGGCGCGACGGTAATCCCGGCATCGGGGGGGAACACGGAACTGCAGCTGTCGCTCATCGGCGAACTCGGGCCAACCGTCCTGGTATCGACGCCAACGTACGCCCTGCACCTAACGGAGGCGGCCCGGGACAGGGGCATCGACCTCCGGGCCGGCGGCCTCCGGCTGGGCCTGTTTGGGGCCGAGCCATGGAGTGAGGGTATCCGGGAGCGGATCGAGGCCGACATGGGGATACTGGCGACCGACAACTACGGGCTGTCCGAGGTGCTGGGGCCGGGGGTCGCGGGCGAGTGCGAGTTCAAGGACGGGATGCACATTGCGGAGGACCACTTCATAGCTGAGGTCATCGACCCGGCCACCGGGAAGCCGCTTGGCGAAGGCAAACCGGGAGAACTGGTGCTGACGACGCTCACCCGGGAGGCGGTCCCGGTGGTGAGGTTCCGCACCGGTGACCTCACAACGATGACCAGGGAGCGGTGCCGGTGCGGGAGGAAGAACGCCAGGATGTCCAGGGTGCTGGGCAGGGTCGACGATATGCTTATCATAAGGGGCGTGAACGTCTATCCCTCGCAGGTGGAGCGGGCCCTGCTCCAGGTGGAGGGGGTCGAGCCGCATTACCTGATAGTGGTTGACCGGCGCGGTGAACTTGATACCCTTGAGGTATGGGTCGAGGTCTCCGAGAGCGTATTCAGTGACGATACAAGGTTGATGAAGGAGTTCGAGCGAACGGTGGAGTCGCACCTCAAGACCGCGCTCAACGTAAGGGCGATCGTCAGACTCAAGGAGCCGAAGGCACTGGAGCGGTCGGTCGGCAAGGCAAGGAGGGTAGTGGACAGGCGCGATATCTAGTGCCCCGTTCCATAGATACGCTGGCATTCGAACGCCGCTCCCGTCCACACCGGCTGCGTTCCGCTCCCTGCGACGTACTCAGTGAGTACGCCTCAGTCGCGCGCCTTGCAGGCGCGGCGCACCGACGCTCTCGGTGCGTCACCGTACTTATGAGACGGAACACAAGTAGCGGGCTCGGAGCCCCCGGACCAAGACATGGCATAATAGGCCAGCAGTGGAATAACAAGAGATGCTAACCGGAGTCGCAGGGAGTGATACCGTATGTCAGTTGAGAGAGCATATTCCGTCCCCTGGTACAGGCGCGCCGCCGGCGCGGTTTCCCGGTTTTTCCGCTCGCCGCTTCAGAGCGTCTACGCGCCACCGATGACCCAGCCGGGCGACTGGTTCGGGGCATCGGGGGTCGTACTATTCGCCATCTCCATCTTTGCGCTGCCGTGGATAACGGTAGGCGCGGAGGCCATGGGTTACAAGGTCTACGAAACTAACTACGGCCTGTTCGTGAGCCCGTGGGTGTGGGTCATGGTGGCGGTACTGGTTGTAGCGGTTGCCGGCCTCTGGTTTGTCCAGACCAGGGGGGCGGTCGTGCTCGGCGCCGGGATCTTCTGCCTTATATTCAGCGTCGTCTTCTACATCGGCGCCTGGAAGAAAATAAACGCGATAATCGGGGACGTCGTTTCCCTGGCCCGTAAGGTGCCGCTCGTCGGTGAACTCCTGGGGGATGTTATCCTGGGGCTTACCAAGAATATGCTGACGGTGCACGTGGCGCCGGGGTACTGGCTTCTGATACCGGCAGGCATCCTGCTGGTGGTGGGGGGGGCTATCCGGATGGCCCACCAGCCCGGCTGGGATGGTGGCACTAAGCAGTAGATGAAACGCCGGGGTTGACAATGAACGGAATCCAGGGGTCGGACGAGGAGCTCATCCGGGAACTGGCTCGCAGGAAGAGTGTGGGCGAGAACACCGGGTGGTTAAGGGAGAACCTCGCTCCGATACGCGTCATATACACCGACCTGGACGGGACGATGGTCGGCCCTCTGGGGTGCTTCTTCCGTGACAGCGAGTGGGAACTGACGCTCCGCCCGGCCCGGGCCCTCCTTGCGGCGCTGGCCAGAAATGTTGATGTCATGCTGGTATCGGGCAGGCACAAGGCGCAACTGAGGGAGACCGCGCGCCTCCTGGGATGTGTCAATTATGTCGCCGAACTGGGGACCGAGCTGGTGTACAACCTGGGGTTGGAGATCATCATGAACATCGGAAACCTGGAGGTCACCGGTGATTCGGTCTACGACACAATAGTGGAGACCGGGGTGGTGGACTCTCTGTTGGGCGAGTACCCGCGCCGCCTGGAGATGCACGCCCCGTGGTCGGACGTTCGCGACTGCACGCCGCTGCTCCGGGGGATGGTGGACCTGGAGGAAGTGCGCGCGCTGCTGGACGCCGGAGGGTTTAGCGGGTTCGAACTGGTGGACAACGGTGTGATCCCCCGGAAGAGCCCGACCCTGGATGTGCCGGTGACCCGCGCCTATCACCTGGTTCCGCTGGGGGTAAGCAAGGAGCAGGCGGTTCGCAAAGACCGGGAGCACCGCGGCATCAGGAAGGAGGAGACGGTCGCGGTAGGCGACGCCGAGGCCGATCTCCCGTTCGCGCATGAGACCGGGGCTTTCTTCATGGTAAGAAACGGCCTGGACCACAACCCCCACCTGGCCGGGGAGATAGACGAGTTGCCCAACGTCTTCGTGACGGAAGAAAGGATGGGGCTCGGCTGGGCGGAGGTTGTCGAGACCCTGCTCGGCCTGATTTAGGACCCCATACTACCTTATTTCCCCTGGCGCTTCTTGTGCCCTGGAGCGGGGGTGAGCGTGTAGAGGCGGAACGCCACGCTCTCGATGTAATCGCGCCCCTCCAGGGGGTCCTTCAGGTGGTCGGGGATCGCGCTGAGCCCGACCCACGCGCCGCTCACCGCTCCGGCTATTGCCCCCAGAGAACTCGAGTCACCTCCGGCGCTTGCCGCGGTAACGACCGATTCCTCGAAGTTGCTAGAGCGAAGGAACGCGAAGAGGGCTCCTGGCACGGCCTCCATGACATACCCGCTATTGCCGAAGAAGTCGAAGCCGTCCTCCGGGCTGGCTTCCAGGAAGTCGGTCAGGCAGGCAATCTTCCCCGCGAGCCCCGGGTCAATATTCCTGACGAACCCGGCGATCTCCTCGATAAAAGAGGAGCGGTCGCCTACGCCTTCGTCCCGTATTCCCAGGGAGACCGCCAGCGCGACCGCGACCGCGCCGCCGGCCGCGGCCGGGTCGGTGTGGGTCAACCACGCCTGTTCGGTGGCCGCCCTCACCAGGATGTCCGGCTGGTGGTAGTAGCGAAGACCCACGGGTGCCGTCCTGGTGGCCGCGCCGCAACCGGCGGAAGGGACACCGCTCTCGTAGGGGCTTGTCCCCTCGTACAGGTTCCGGCTGGCGGTGGCGCAAGCCGCGCCGATGCCGCGCGCCTCCTTGACGCCGTCATCGGACGCTTTCATCCACCGGCCGAACACCCGCCCCACGTGTTCGCGGTCGCACCGGCCCATCTCCAGTATTGACTGCGCCAGCGCGACGGCCATCTGGGTGTTGCTGGTCACCCGGCCGGCGCCGAAGCGCCCATCCAGGAACGTTGTGACGCGTCCGTACTCCAGGGCTATCTCCTCGGGCGGCAACCCTTCCACCGGCGCCCCCAGCGCGTCCCCTGCCGCGCACCCGACGAGTGCCCCCTTGAACCTGTCCAACAGCCGATCTTCCGCTATCTCCACTGTATCACCCAACGTATCGTAGCGTCGGCAACCTGCCGTCATTCCCCGGTCCCGGTTTCCTCGTAGCGTCGGCAACCTGCCGTCATTCCCCGGTCCCGGTTTCCTCGTAGCGCCGGCAACCTGCCGGCATTCCCCGGTCCCGGTTTCCTCGAAGCGCCGGCAACCTGCCGGTATTCCCCGGTCCCGGCCCCTGATGCGGACTAAAGCCTTAAGGTAATATCTCGATTCTAAACACCGAGAGTATATCACGCGGTTGCTTGCCTGCTTGGGTCCGGCGCCGTGCTAGAATCGAGCAGGCACATTACAGGGAGCAACGCCATGACAGGTGGACAGGCGAAGTGGGAGGTACCGGCGGTCGGCCTGTGGGGATTCTCGCACTGCGCTTTCTACGATTCATGGTACCCCTGGTCGGGCGGGACGTTTCAGCAGAGACTCGAGAGGCTTACCGCGGACCTCGTGGACTCCGGTGCTAACTCGTTCAGACCCCACATCCACTGGCGCCAGGTGGAGCCATTACTGGTGGCATCGCTGAGGACTCCCGGTGACGTTACCGGGGAGATGGTGGAGGAGTACGCGAGAGGTCGTTCCGGAGTGGACTGGGGCAGGTACGACATGATGATCGATTCCCTGGTGGACGCCGGCATCGAGCCGCACGTCGTGCTGGGGGCCGCCTACGATTTCCAGGTGCCCGTCCTGGGGCCGGGCGACGGACGTACGCTTGCCGTGCCCGATAACCTGGGTCGCGACAGGTACCTGGCCCACGTCTGCCTCCACGCCCGGGCGGCGGTGAGGCGTTACCGGGGCAGGGTCAAACTGTGGCAACTGGAGAACGAGTTGAACGTGGCCGGCGAGACGATGCTGTTCTTCCGCTGGAGGAGCGGCAGGTCGTGGCTGGACCGCGGTTTTCTCACCGCGCTTATCGAGGTCCTGTCCCGCGCGGTGCGCCGGGAGGACCCCGCCGCGCTCACCAGCCATAACTTTCATACAGATATCAGGGTCGCCCCCGGCATCTACGACTGGCGCAAGGACGTCACGAGGTGGCTGCCGCTCATTGACGTGGTCGGGGTGGACGGCTACCCGAACTATGTCTTCGGGTGGCCGTCCCGGGGGCACGTAATTGGAAACAAGGTGAGGGAGGCGGTCCGGGTTTCCGGCGGCAGGCCCGTGATGGTGCTGGAATCCGGTTACCCGGTTCGCCCGCGATACCGCGGCTTCTCCGAGGCCCGGCAGGCGGAGTACGCGCCCGATGCGCTCCTGTCGGCGCGGCAGGCCGGTGCCAGAGGATTCTACTACTACGAGATGTGCTCACCGGAAGGGTACCCGGTGGCTGGTCCCTGGAGCGACCGGTTCCTCCAGAGAGTGGAGCCGTGGTGGGGGATGGTCCGCCGCGACGGCTCCCGCCGCCCGGCCTGGTTCGCCTACAAGAGGGCGATGACGGATGCTCGAGAGATGTTGACTTCCCGCAGTTGAGGGCGGCCTCTCAGGCCGCCCGGAGTCAGCCACCCGGAAGACGCGCTGGAGTCACCGGTCAGGTCATTCGAGTTATAATCAAGACATGTATACAAGTGCCGAGGACGTTAAGGAAACGGAGCGGAGACTGGGGTCGCCGGTGGCGGCGGAGATGGCCTTCGAGATAGAGCCGTACGAGTACGACGTGGTGGAGGGCAGCATGCAGGGCGGCCGCGCCCACGACGTCACCATGTTCATCCGTGGTAGCGAAGACCGGGGCCTTGTGGCGGTCATCCGAAAGCCGTTCTTCCCGCCGGGAGCGTTCAGGGCGCCCAGCGGGGCCGCGAAACCGGGTGAATCTCTTGAGCAGGGCGCCTTGCGCGAGTCGCTGGAGGAAACAGGGCTGGAGGTGGAACTGACCCGCTACATAGCACGGATATGCGCGAGGTTCACCAGCGGAGACAGGCCGGTCATCAACTGGACGTCACACGTGTTCGACGCGCTCCGGAGGGCGGGAGAGATAGGGCCGATCGACACCGGGGAGATTGCGGAGGCCCGCTGGTCCACCATCGAGGAGCTGCAGGGGAGAATCCGGCAGGCGCTGCTGGACGCGAACTGGGGGCTTTTTCGTTACCGCGTGGCGCTGACCGACCTTACCGTGGAGCGGATGGAGTTGAATAGATGAGGTACGAGGAGCCGGTATTCCGCCCCCCGTGCGAGGCGGGGAGCCTGATAATACAGACAACCATCGGCTGCCCCCATAACAAGTGCACGTTCTGCGGGATGTACAAGGGCAAGAAATACAGGGTCCGTTCGCGAGAGGAGATAGAGAAGGACATCGAGATGGCGGGCCGGATGTGGCCGGACCCCCCCTCGGTGTTCCTGGCCGACGGCAACAGCATAGCCATGAGGGCCGACGACATGGTCGCGGTCCTTGACCGTGTGAGCGAGACATTCCCCGGCGTGGAGCGGATATCCTGTTACGGGGGAGCCCGTTTTCTGCGGGGGCGAAAGGTTAGCGACCTGGAGCGCTTGAGGGAGCACGGGCTCAAGATAATATACATGGGCCTGGAGAGCGGCGACGACGAGGTCCTGCGGCGGGTCCGCAAGGGGGTCACCGCCGACGATTACGTCCGGGCGGCGGGCAAGGTGAAGGATGCGGGCATAGAGCTTTCCACCTACGTGCTGGCCGGGCTGGGAGGGCGCAAGCGCACTCGCGAGCACGCGAGCGGCTCTGCGCGGACCCTGAACAGGATGAACCCGGAGTTCATCCGGATACGCACGCTGGTGCTGATGCCGGGGGTGCCCCTGTTCGAGCAGTACAGGGAGGGTGAGTTCGAGGAGTGCTCCGGCAGGGAGATAGCGGTGGAGACCCGCCTGCTGCTGGAAAACCTGGAGGTCACCGACGCGATGTTCTTAAGCGACCATGTTTCGAATTACCTGCCGCTATACGGCAAGCTTCCCGGGGACAAGGACGGGATGATGGCCGCCATCGACCGGGTGCTCGACCAGCCGGACCCGTCGATGCTCAAGCCCCGGACCATCCGGTCGCTCTAGCGGCAGCCTCTGTCAGCGCTTCTCGTAATCCGGGCACTCTGTGGCGTTCGGCCTGGCCGGGTTGGTGCACGCCGTGTGGTAGTCGTTAATGCAGGTGTCGCAGAGCAACTTGGGCGAGCCTGTCTTCTTTCTTATCTTGAGCCAGAATTTTGTTAGAGCGTTCATAAGGTTATTATACGAGAAAACGCACAACCTTTTCCCGCGGCGTCCCTTTTGCCGGTGACGATGATAACATATGGCTGGTCTATTCAATAATCCCGTGTGAGGCCCTGAGGTTACCGGTGAGGGGGTTTGGTGAAGGAGAGCGTGGAGCGCGGCTTGGAGGTCATCTTCTTTGACGTGGGGAACACCCTGCTCAGGCCTTACCCGTCGTTCGAGGCGGCCTGCCGGGAGGTTCTGGAGAGGTTCGGCCACCTGGCGACCGACGAGGAGTTGCGCCGGGCGGCGGTGGTTGCCGACAACTACTACGAGTTCCGGTACTGGAGCGACGACTCGTTCTGGGCCAACGAGAGTGACGCGGCAGAGATGTGGGGCGAGATGTACGCCCTCATGCTCGAGGAGATAGGCATCGACGGCGACCGGCACGTTATCGGCAGGGCCATTTACGACTACTTCGGGCACGGCGACCGCTGGCGCCTGTTTCCTGACGTAGAGCCGGTTTTCGAGAGGTTGAAGGAGGAAGGTTACCGGCTTGCCCTTATCTCCAACTGGGACTCACGCCTCGCCAAGCTATGCTTTGACATGGGACTCGACCGATACCTTGACTCGGTGGTGTCGTCCGCAACCATCGGACTCATAAAACCCGACCCTCACATTTTCGACCTTGCGCTTCGGCGCATGGGGGTCGATCCCGGGCGCGCGATACACGTGGGGGACCATTACTACGCGGACATCCTGGGGGCCCGAAGCGCGGGGATATCTCCGGTGATGATAGACAGGTTCGGTGGTGGCCACACCGCTGACGTCCCGGTCATCGTGGACCTGTACGGGTTGTTATCCCTGCTGGGGATGGAGGAGAAATGACGCACTGGTGACAGGCACCAGTGCGTCATTCTGGCTAACCCGCAAACTGGTGGCCCAGTAGCGCGAGGGCGTTCTTCCCCAGTATGGCGGTCCTGGCGTCATCGGTCAGGCCGGCCGCTTCGATCTCGTCCAGGTGGCGCCGCATCTTGAGCAGCGGGTAATCGGTGCCGAACAGTATGCGCCCGGGCCCCACAATGTCCACCGCCGCCTTGTAGATGGCCGGGCGGTAGAGGAACGGGGAGGCGGCGGTATCGTAATATACGGAGGAGGTGACCTTGGCGACCTCCGGCATCAGTTCGTAGAAGAACAGGCCTCCTCCCCAGTGTGCGAGAATCACCACCGTGTCGGGATATTTCTCCAGGAAACGGTATACCGGGGCGGGAGTGGTGGCGGTCTTGCCGGGGTAGAAATGGCCCACGTCCTCGTTGACGTGCAGCAGCATGAAGAGGCCCGCCTCCTCGACCGCCGCGGCTATCCTGCCGGTGGTAACGGCGTCGTCGAGGCGGAAGCCCTGGGCATCAGCGGATATCTCCCCCACGCCGGACAGGCCACCTTCGAAGCACCGTTCCAGTTCGATGTCGCTCGCCTTTCCGGCCACGGGGTTCGTCATGGCGAGCCCGATGAGGCGGTCGGGGTATGCCGCCACCGCCTCAATCATGTAGGTGTTGTGGTTGCGGCACATATCCAGGCTTCTCCAGGGAAAGCCGCAAACGATCGCTTTATCGACTCCGGCGGAGTCCATCTCCTCGATGAGCTCCTGGTAGGTTACCATGCGGGCCTTTGGATTGGAGTAGATGAACTCGAAGGAGGAGTCACGCTTGGCGTACATCTCCCGCCCCTCGATAACCTCGGTAGGGAAGATGTGGGTGTGGGCGTCAATTATCAATCGAATCAGAGCTCCTCATCTCTTGTCGAGGGCGTGCCGGCACCATCAGATTATCACAGAACCGGCGGGGTGGTAACACGGGGTGGTAACACTGTCGCGACAGCCGACGGACGCACCCGGCTTGCGATCCGTGGAAATCCGATAGAATATAATGCACAAAAAAATGACGCTCCCGTTGCGCCCGGAAAGGATTACTCACATGACGGAGTTCAAGCGGCTTTTCGAGTCTATCGAAGTAGGGACGATGCGGATGGATAACCGCGTCCTGATGCCGGCGATGCACATGGGCATGGCCAGGGACGGCTTCCCAGGCGACGGCTTCATCGACTTCTACGAGGAGAGGGCCGCCGCCGGTCCCGGCCCGGGGCTGATAATCATAGGCGGGTGCTATCCGGAGAAGCGCGGGATGGGCGCTCCCAACTTCGTGGGGCTTGACGACGATAAGTTCATCCCCCGGCTGAAGGAGCTCACCGACAGGGTACACCGCCACGGTTCCCGGATAGCGGCCCAGCTATACCACGGCGGACGTTACTCCATCGGTTACGTTATCGGGGAGCAGCCGGTTTCCGCTTCGGCGATTCCCTCCCGATTCACGGGCGAGATGCCCCGCGCGCTCTCGGAGGACGAGATAGGAGAGGTACAGGCGAACTTCGCCGCCGCCGCCGTGCGGGCCCGGGAAGCGGGGTTTGACGCGACAGAGCTCATCTGCGCCGCCGGTTACCTGGTGAACCAGTTCCTCTCACCGTTGACCAACAAGAGGGAGGACCGTTACGGGGGGGACATCTACCACAGGATGACGTTCATGCGCGAGATAATCGCGGCGATAAAGGAGGCTACGGGGGAGGAGTATCCTCTTATCTGCCGACTTTCGGGGTCCGACTTCATGGAGGGCAGCCACACACTCGAGGAGTCGAAGGTGGTAGCCGCTGAGATGGAGAGGTCCGGGGTGGACCTCATCAGCGTCACCGGCGGGTGGCACGAGACCAGGGTCCCACAGATAACCATGAACGTCCCAAGGGGAGCGTACGTGTACCTTGCCGAGGGGATTCGCGACGCGGTCGAGAGCGTGCCGGTCGCCGCCTGCAACAGGATAAACAACCCTGAACTGGCGGAGAGCATCCTGGAGGAGGACCGCGCGGATATCGTAGCCATGGGGCGTGCCTTCATAGCCGACCCCGGCATCCTGCGCAAGGCGCGCGAGGGGAGGCCCGAGGACATCAGGCACTGCATCGCCTGCAACCAGGGGTGTTTCGACCACGTGTTCCTGCTCCAGCCGGTCGCCTGCACGATGAACCCCCGGGTCAACCGCGAGCGGGAGACCGAGGTCCTGCCCGCCGAATCGAAAAAGAAGGTGCTGGTCGCCGGAGGCGGCCCGGGAGGGATGGAGGCGGCGTGGGTAGCCGCCCACAGGGGGCACGATGTTACCCTCTGCGAGGAGAGCGAACGGCCGGGGGGGCAGGGGCTGCTGGCGGCGATACCTCCCGGGCGGGAGGAGTGGGCCGAGATGACCCGCTACCTCGAGCACCAGCTTGACACCGAAGGCGTAGTGGTCAGGCTGAACACGCCGGTCACGCCGGAGCTGGTCGAGGAGCTGGAGCCGGACGTAGTGGTGATGGCGACAGGCGCAAGGCAGATAACCCCGCCTATCGAGGGCGTGGAAAAAGACAAAGTGGTGTTAGCCTGGGACATCCTTGCCGGTATAGTGGAGACAGGGGACACGGTGGTGGTGGTAGGCGGGGGGGCGGTCGGGCTCGAGACCGGCTCTTATCTCGCCGAGAGGGGCAGGGACGTGACGGTGGTGGAGATGCTCGAGGAGTGCGGCAGGGACATTGGTGTGTCCACCCGCTGGACGATACTCCAGGATGCCGCCAGGCTGGGCGTCAGGATGGTGGAGAGCTGCCGGGTGGAGCGGATCACCGCCGAGGGCGTGGTGGCCGACCGGGACGGCAAGCAGGAGTTGCTCGAGGCCGACACGGTGGTGATGGCCGTCGGGTCGCGTCCGGAGAACGGGCTGGAGGAGTTACTGTCCGCGGGCGGCGTGATGGACGGGATTGAGCTGTTCAAGGTGGGGGATTGCGCTGGGGCCCGCAAAGCGATCGAGGCGATACGGGAGGGGTTCGAGGTAGCCCTGAGGATATGAGTACATCTAAGCGAGGGACTTATGGGGCCGGAAAAGATACTGGTGGTTGACGACGAGGAGCATATCGTCGAGTTGGTAGAGTTGTACCTGGGCAAGGATGGCTACGAGGTCGCGACCGCCCTTGACGGTGATTCCGCCATTGAGAAGTTCGGCCTCGAGAATCCCGACCTGGTGATCCTCGACATTATGCTGCCGGGCACTGACGGCCTGGACGTCCTTCGCTGGATAAGGAAGTCCTCCACCGTACCGGTGATAATGCTCACCGCCAGGGAGTCCGAAGTGGACAAGGTAGTGGGCCTGGAACTGGGCGCCGACGATTACCTGACCAAGCCGTTCAGCCCCAGGGAGCTTGTGGCGCGAGTCAAGGCGGTGCTCAGGCGCTCCAGGCCGATGGAGGAAGAGGATGAGGCCGTCATCAGCCGGGAGGGCCTTACCGTTGACGTGAAGCGCCGCCGGGTGGAGGTCGAAGGGGAAGGGGAGGTGGAACTCACCGCCAAGGAGTTCGACCTGCTGTACATCCTGGCCGCGAACCCCGGGATCGTTCTGACACGCGACCGGCTGATGGAGAAGGTCTGGGGGTACGAGTACGTCAGTGATACCAGGACGGTCGACGTCTACATAAGGCACCTGCGCGAGAAGCTGGACGACGACGCCGACAACCCCCGGTTTATCGAGACGGTGAGGGGCGTGGGGTACCGCTTCAAGGGCTGATAGCATGTTCAAGACTCTCAGAGGACGGATTATCGCATCCTACTTCCTGGTCGTCCTGGTCTCCCTGCTCCTGGCCACGCTGGTGTCCGTCTTCTTCCTCTCCCGCTACGTCCATAACAAGGAACGCAGCGACCTCTTGAGGCAGGTCGAAGCCATCGCCGAGGACATCAACGGGATCAGCGGGGAACTGCAGAGGTCACCCTCACCACCCTCCTCCGAGCCACAGCAAGGGTCCGAGCCCGCCGAGGCGAAACGGGTCATCATGAGAATCCTGAACTCGGAGGCGGAGGTGCTGGAGGTCAAGTTAATACTGCTGGCCCCCGACAGGACGGTTATCACCGAGTCCAGGGCCGGCCCGACCTTCGGCGAGAAGATACTGAAGCTGCCCCCGGGTATCCTGTCTGGAAAAGGCCCCAGGATAACCGAGAAGTTCTTCGAGAAACTGGCCGGTAACTACGTTTTCGCCACCGCCCCGACCAGGGTCGACAGGGAATCGGAAGGTCACCTCATCGCCATAAAGCCGGTCCATGAACTGGGGTCGGCCACTTCCACGCTGATATGGTACGTGGTGTTCGCCGGGCTTATCGCCCTTGGAATATCGATGCTGTTGGCCCTTTACCTCTCCAGCGCCATCAGCAAGCCCGTCAAGGCGGTCACCAGGGCCGCCGGGAGGATGGCGGAGGGAGATTACGGGCAGGAGGTGGTGGTGAGAGGCGGCGACGAGATCGCCGAACTGGCGCGGGACTTCAACCTGATGGCCGAGAGGGTGAGGACCGCCTACGAGCTGCAGCGCGACTTCGTCGGAGATGTGTCGCACGAGCTGCGCACCCCCCTTACCAGCATCGAGGGCTTCAGCCAGGCGATCCTGGACGGGGTGATCCAGGGCGAGGAGAAGCAGAGGCGTTCGTTGGAGATAATCAACGAGGAGAGCAAGCGGCTGGTGAGAGTGCTGCGTGACCTGCTCCTGCTCTCCGAGATAGACGCCGGCGAACTGTACCCCGAGAAGAAGGACGTGGACCTGGTGGACCTGCTGCGCAAGCTGAGCAGCATGTACGAGGTCAGGGCCGGCCGGGAGGGGATTGAGCTCCGGGTGGACACGCCGGAGGGAGTCTTAAACGCGGATACAGACCCCGACCGGCTGGAAAGGATCCTGACCAACCTGCTCGACAACGCGATAAAGTACAGTGGAGGAGGGACGGTCGTCCTGTCCGCCACCGGTGGGGAGGGCCTCGTCCGGATATCGGTAGCCGACACCGGGCAGGGGATAGAGCCGGAACTGCTTCCCCGCCTGTTCAAGAGGTTCTACAGGGTGGAGAAGTCGCGGGCCACCCGGCACGGTGGGGCGGGGCTTGGTCTCTCAATCTGCAAGGAACTGGTGGAGACGCTGGGGGGAACGATAGAGGTGCGTAGCCTCCCCGGCCAGGGAACGACCTTCACGGTGACATTGCCCCGGGCTGTTGCATAAGGGGGCTTTTGCGCCAATGGTGCCTGGCACCATTGCGTCATTTTGTGGGTATTGTTAGTTAGTGAGGAAAGGATCACGCCCTGGGGCTGTTGCATAACAGACACCGCTTGGGTGGATGTTCCAACAGCCCGGGGATGACGTATCTTGTGTGACCGTTGCTTGTGTGACGCGCGGGTTCAGGCCTTCTAGCCATCACGTATGATCTTGGCCGCCGCTTAAAGGCACAGACCCCACCGGGTGGCGGTTCGGAAAGGCGCTGACCCCACTGCTTGGCGGTCTTGATATAATTATCCGTGTAGTATGCAGATGGGAGTAAGGATGCGACCGAGTTGGGATAAGTATTTCCTGGAGATAGCGACCGTGGTGGCCCAGCGGTCAACCTGTCTGCGACGGCACGTGGGCGCGCTCATCGTCAAGGACAAGCGCATCCTGACCACCGGGTACAACGGCGCCCCCAAGGGGCTCGCTCATTGCCTTGACATCGGGTGCCTCCGGGACGATGCCGGCGCCGAATCGGGGAAGACCCATGAGCTCTGCCGGGGGCTTCACGCCGAACAGAACGCAATCATACAGGCCGCTCTCCACGGCGTATCTATCGATGGGGGGGTCCTGTACAGCACCCACCAGCCGTGCGTGCTCTGCACCAAGATGATAATCAACGCCGGCCTCTGGGCGATATACTACCTGGAGCCTTATCCGGACCCCCTGGCCAGGAGGTTGCTGGAGGAGGCCGGCATACTTTCAGAGAAGATGACAATGGAGCGATGATTCGGTCAGGTAGGCCGAACCGATCGCCTTGATAATATGGGAATGTACTTCATAGCATTCGGAGCCGCGCTGGTTAGCGTACTGGCCCTTACCCCGGTCGCTCGCTCCCTGGCATTGCGCCTGGGCGCGGTGGATGTCCCCGAGGACAGGAAGGTCCACGAGAAGACGACCCCCACGTTGGGCGGCGTGGCGATCTACGCGAGCATAATGATAGGCATCGGGGTCTACTTGCTGGTGGCGGAGTACAACATCTCAAGCGACATGCTGGGGATAATCCTGGGCGCCACCGTCATCTTCGCCTTCGGGGTGGTCGACGACATCCGGGGTCTGTCGCCCCTCTCGAAGGTGTTCGGCCAGGTCCTGGGGGCTGGGGTGCTTGTGGTAATGGGGGTCCAGATTCAGAATATCCACATCCCCGGGGCCGCGGTGATCTCCCTTTCCCCTGAACTGTCGGTGGTCGTGTCACTGGTCTGGGTAATAGCATTCATAAACATCATAAACCTGATAGACGGGCTCGACGGTCTCGCCGCCGGTATAACATGCATAGCCGCCGGTTCCATGTTCTACTTCGCCACCCAGACGGGCGCCGGCAGCGCTTTCGTGGACGCGGCCTTGATATCCATAGTGATAGCCGGTGCGACATTGGGGTTCCTGCGCTACAACTTCCACCCGGCGAGCGTTTTCATGGGTGACTCCGGGAGCATGCTGCTCGGCTTCCTGCTGGGCGCGATTACCATTCAGGGCGTCCTCAAGAGCGTCGCCGCGGCGGCCCTGGTGGTGCCCCTCATGGCGATGGCGATACCGATCCTGGATACGGGCATGGCGATCGCAAGGAGGATCCGCAGGGGCAACCCGATAACCCACGCGGATAAAGAGCATATACACCACCGGCTGCTCAACATGGGACACTCCCAGAAGCAGGCGGTACTGCTGCTTTACTTCTGGACCGCGCTCCTGTGCGGGACCAGCCTGGCCCTCAAGTTCATCACGAGCAACAAGATCCTGTGGGTGACGCTGGCTCTGGCGATTGGCGGGTTTGCCATGACCGCACTGCCCCCCATCATCAGGGGGGACAACGGTAAAGGCAGGCACCGCGTGTCCCGGCGGAAGCGAGAGGATAAGGCGTGACACGGGAGTTTGAGGGCGCTTTAGCAAAGGCGATGGCGATATCCGGGGCAATAGTGATCCCCGCCGGCCTGGTGCTGGCGTGGATCCTGGGCCGTGGGAGCGCCCTGGTCGGAGGACTGGTGGGGTTCACCGTGGCGGCGTTGCACTCGGTGGTGCTGGTCGTTACCTTGAAGTGGGCACTGAAAAAGCCGCCCGAGACGCTGCCCTCGATACTCATGACCAGTTACTTCGGGCGCCTCATCACGCTGGCAGTGGTGCTGTACGGGCTTCACTTCATAGCAGCCCTTAACATGATAGCGCTGCTCCTGTGCTTTCTGGCCCTCTACATAACCCACACAGGGGTGGAGGTATTCTACGCCTGGAAGGCGTTCGGCTTTGGAAAGAAACCATAACCCCCCGTTAACCAAACGGTGCCTGGCTCATGTGTTGCGTTCGATTCTCCACATAAACCGCTCTTCATAATGCAACGCCCGTGCCAGGCATCACGCTTATAAGCGATAACGCTAGACAAACAAACGCCATCCCCGGGCTGTAACCGACACCAGGTGGGTCAGTGCCTTTAAGCGGTGGCCGAGAGTAAGCGTTACGGCTAGAAGGCCTGACCCTCCCCCGTATACAATCATCGGTGAGACAGACTTGTCACCCCCGGGCTGTTGCCGTTGGAAAATCTACCCAAACCACTGCCTTATTATGCAACAGCCCAGGGGCGGGACCCCTCCCCCCTCAAGAAAGAAATGCGCCAGTGGTGCCAGGCACCACTGGCGCATTCCGATGCCGGCAAGATGCCAGCGCTACAAGGGAGACACCATGCAACAGCCCAGGGCGTGACCGGGGGCGATGTTGTCACCATCTATGATAAACTTTCGTTCTTGGAATGGAGGATTACGAAAAGGGGGTTGGAGATGGCGATTAAGAAGGTGTTTGTGGTCGGGGCGGGGCTTATGGGTGGAGGAATTACCCAGGTAGCCGCAACCGCCGGCTACGAGGTCACCATGAGGGACATCAGCCAGGAGGCCCTGGATAAGTCGATGGAGACCATCGAGTGGTCGGTGAACAAGTTCGCCAGCAAGGGGAAGATAACCGAGGACGTGGCCAGGCAGGCGATAGCCAACATAGAGCCCACCACCGAGATGGCGGACGCCGCCGATGCCGACCTGGTCGTCGAGGCGGTATTCGAGAACCTGAAACTGAAGCAAGAGGTGTTCAAAGAGCTGGACGGTATTGTAATGGAAGACACGGTCATTGCCACCAACACGTCCGCGATATCCGTGACCACCATAGCTTCCGCCACCGGCCGCCCGGACCGGGTGGTAGGTACACACTTCTTCAGCCCGGTCCCGATGATGAAGCTCTGCGAGTTGATACGCGGCCTGGAGACATCCGATGAAACCCTGGCGGCGATGGAGGAGTTCGCCAGGTCGATCGGCAAGGAAACGGTGACTGTAGAGAAGGACGTCGCCGGGTTCCTGGCCAACCGGATAGGGCTTACCGCGACCGTCGAGGCGATAAACCTGGTGGCGTCGGGGGTGGCGACGCCACAGGACGTTGACAAGGCGATGCGCCTGGGATTCGGGCACGCCATGGGCCCCTGTGAGACCGCTGACCTGACCGGTATAGACATACTGATGCACGCCTGTGAGGCGATCTACGATGAGACCAGGAACGAGAAGTACTGGCCGCCGGAGCTCATGAGAAGGATGGTGACCGCGGGGCTGAAAGGCCGCAAGACCAAGAAGGGGTTCTACGACTACTCGTCCGGCAAGCAGGAGCCGTACTGGACATTGTGAAAGAGCTGTTCGACGCGATAGTGGTCTGTCGGCCCGGAGGGGCTCTACTTCACCGGCGATACAGCGCGGGGTCTCGGGGTGGCCATGGACTGCGCGTGCTCCGCCGGGATCAATTGCGCCGCGTCTGTCCTTGAGAGGGATATCGGTATAGAATAGTTGATGGACGGTTTGGAAAGCATCTGATGGAGGTGGCGGCGTTGTCCACTGTTGAGTTCGAGGGTGTGCTCGTTCCGAATGTGACTCCTTTTACCGACGGCGAGGTTGATGAGGAGAGCTTGCGCCGCCTGGTCGACCACCTGATAGACAGTGGGGCTTCAGGCATAGTTCCCTGCGGCACCACCGGGGAGAGCGCGACGCTCTCTCACGATGAGCATATCCGGGTGATAGAGGTCGTGGCGGAGCAAGTCGCGGGCCGTGTCCCGGTCGTCGCCGGGATCGGAACCAACGACACCAGGGAAACCATCAGCCTGATAGACAGGGTCGAGGAACTGGACCTGCAGGGGTACCTGGTGGTGTGCCCGTACTATAACCGGCCGAGCCAGGACGGTATCGTCAGGCATTTCCAGGCGGTGTCAGGTGCTACCAGCCGTTCCATACTGGTCTACAACATTCCCATGCGTACCGGCCGCAACATTGACGTGAGCACCGTGGTAAAGCTGTCACGAATCCCCAATATAGTCGGCATAAAGGACGCCAGCGGCGACATCAACCAGACTATGAACATACTGGGGCGCGCAGGCGACAGCTTCAGCGTGCTTTCAGGGGAAGACCACCTGCTGTTCAGCATCGCTTGCCTGGGCGGTCACGGCGGGATAATGGCGAGCGCCCACGTTCTGCCGGGCGAGTTTCTGGCCCTTTACAACGCCGTCAGGGAAGGAAACCTCGACGAGGCCAGGCGCCTGCATTACCATCTGTTACCGCTGGTCAGGGTGATGTTCAAAGAGCCGAACCCTGCACCGGCGAAGGCGGCGATGAAGCTCCTTGGTATTATTGACTCGGACGAGTTGCGCATGCCGTTGATGGAGGTGTCGGCCGCCTGCCGCGAGGACATAGCGGGTGTGCTCCACGGGCTGAAACTTATCTGACAGCGCGTAGCAGGGGGCGATGCGGGTGAAAGAGGCCTCATACTACGACAAGCTCACTGAGGACGGTGTCCGGTGTAACCTCTGCCCCCGGGAGTGCGGGATAGGCGAAGGCAGGAGCGGCTTCTGCGGGGTGCGCTCCAACCACGGCGGCATCCTTTACTCAGAAACATTCAATCACCTGCTGGCCTGTAACATGGACCCGATTGAGAAGAAGCCCCTCTACCACTTTCATCCGGGGAGGTCCATTCTCTCTATCGGCACCAGGGGTTGTAATCAGCGTTGCCTCTTCTGCCAGAACTGGGAGATGCTGGAGGCGGGGTCGCCCGGGACATATGTCACCTCGGACGAAGTGGCGGCGATGGCCGACCGAGGCGATTCCGTGGGGGTGGCTTACACTTATAACGAACCGATAGTTTCCTTCGAGTTCGTGCTGGAGTGCGCGCGCAAGGTACATGAGCGCGGCCTGGTGAACGTCCTGGTGACAAACGGTTCGGTGAACCCGGAACCGCAGGACGAGTTGATGCCCTGGATCGACGCGATGAACATCGACGTGAAATCAATGGATCCCGACTTCTACCGGGACATCTGTAAATCCCGGTTGGAGCCCGTTCTCGAGGCCTGTCGGAAGGCGAAGGCCGCCTGCCATATCGAGATCACCAACCTCCTGATACCCACGTTGAACGACTCCGACGAGCTGATAGGCGAGTTGGTGGATTTCGTGGCCGACCTGGGAAGGGAGACGCCGCTCCACTTCGCCGCGTACCACCCCTGTTACAAGATGACCATCGAGCCAACCCCGATCGAAACATTACTCAGGGCGTACGAGATTGGTCGAAAGAAGCTTGACTACGTTTACCTGGGGAACATCAGGGGCGCGGAGGGAGGCACCAGCCGGTGCCCGGAATGTGGAGCCACCGTGGTCGAGAGGGATAGGTACGAAACCAGCGCCGGTGGACTCGATGGCAACCGTTGCTCCGGTTGTGGTAACGATCTACCCTTTGTAGTATAGTCGTCAGTGTCGTTTCGGCCCTACCAACAGGAGGTTTCGATGGAGTTAACGGTTGGGAAGAAGACAGGCGAGCAGGGCGAGAAAAACCAGCGGGATATCCGGGAGATGGTGCTGAAGATGGTCATCGGCCTGGTGATCAACTTTATCGGTCGGCAGATGCAAAAAAGGCTGAAGTTCAAGCAGGAGCGGAAGAAGGCCGAGCGTAAAGTGGCACGGCTTCAGCGCAAGGGCAGGGAAGTACCGCAGGAGCTCGCCGAGGAGGCGACCCGCGGGCTGAGCAGGCGAGAGAAGAAGAAACTCGCCAAGAAGGCCAAGAAGAAAAAGAAGAAGCGTGGCAGGAAAATACTGTTCCTGCTTCTGGTTATCGCCGGGATCGCGGTGGCGGTGAAGGCGAAAGGCAAGTAGGGACGCGCAGTCACGCGAATCACCCGGTGAATTAGGGAGTCAGGCAGTGGAGATCGAGGTCGAGGAAAAAGAAGGATTCAACGTAGTGTCGCCAGTCGGGGAACTCGATGTCTACACCGTGCCGCTTTTCCGGAAGGTCGTCTTGAAGCTCGAGGGCGATCGAAAGCACGACCTGATACTGGACCTGACCCGGCTTACGTTCATCGACTCAAGTGGTCTCGGCAGCCTGATAGAGATCTATCAGAAGATGAACGCCGCGCAGGGAGAGATAGCGTACGTTATCGATAACCCGAGGATACTGAAGATACTGAAGCTGGTCGAGCTGGATAAAGTATTTCGACTGTTTTCGAACCTGGGGCGTGCTCTCCAGCATGTTGGCGCAACAGGCGGCTACGTGGACGAAGAGTTTTTCTCGGACCATACTTGATGGAACCGACTCATTGCAATGGGAGTAACGAGCGGCTGGCACTCGACCTTTCCTGCCGCGGGAAAGGGGTTTTCCGCTACAAGAAACCGCTTGATGAAATACGCTCAGAGGTGAAAAGGTTCGCGGTTTCCCAGGGGTTCTCCCTGGAGGTGGAAGACATCACCCTGGCGGTCCAGGAAGCATGCAAGAACATAATCCAGCACGCCCGGCCCGTAGACGGCAAAATGCACGTCGAGTGCCGTGTTTCGGACGGTCGGATCCTCATCGAGGTATCGGATAATGGCAGGGGCTTCGATGTGGGGGTGCTGGAGCACGATATCGCATCCCCCATGGCGATCTACGGCAGGGGAATCAAGCTAATGAAAGGGTTGATGGACGAGTTCGGCATAACCAGCGGACGGGAAGGGACCACCGTTCGCATGGAGAAGAAGCGAAGCTGATCTTGACCGTTTACATCGGGACAGCGGGCTTCAGTTACAAGGACTGGAAAGGCAACTTCTATCCCGGAGACATCAAGCCGGCGGCAATGCTCACGGAGTACGCCCGGCAGTTCCCGGTGGTGGAGATAAACTCCACCTACTACGCGGTGCCACCCCCGCAGCGCATGGACAGCATGGCACGGAGGACCCCGGCCGGGTTCCAGTTCACGGTCAAGGCCAACCGGGAGATGACCCACGAGATAGGTGAGGGGGACGCCGTGTTCGACCGGTTCATCGGAGCCCTGCGGCCCCTGGTGGACCATGGAAAGCTGGGCTGTGTGCTGGCCCAGTTCCCCTGGGGCTTCAAGAACACAAAGGAGAACCGGCGATACCTGGAGGTACTTTCCGGGCGGCTCGAGGGGATAGAAACGGTTGTGGAGTTCAGGAACGCTGGGTGGGAGAAAGACGAAACGTATGAGCTGCTGTCGCAGCTGGGGCTCGCGTACTGCTGCGTTGACGAGCCACGAATGAAGGGCCTCGTTTCCCCGCGGGTGGAGGTAACCAGCCGGCTGGGGTACATACGGTTCCACGGCCGTAACTATGAGACCTGGTGGGGCAGGGACCGCAAGTCGTGGGAGCGCTACAACTACCTGTACAAGCGGGAGGAGCTTGCCGAGTGGGTGCCCAGGGTCGAAGAAGTCGCGGAGGGCTCCGATCGGACCTACGTTATCTTCAATAATCACTATAAGGGGCAGGCCCCCACCAACGCCCGGATGTTCGAGAGGATGCTTCGAGGCGTTCTGGGCGACCGCCTGTATAACACCGGGCTCGCGGACCCCGGCAGCGGGCAGCTTTTCGAGTAGCGATACTTCCATTTTCTTGCCTCGAGGGCGGGGTGCTGCTATCATTTTTGGGGCTAACTGACTGAGGGGGAGTGCCCGAGTGGTTAAAGGGGGCGGACTGTAAATCCGTTGGCGAAGCCTACGTAGGTTCAAATCCTACCTCCCCCACCAGCGTTGAATAGGCGGTCGTCTTGCTTGCGGATTAGCGGTGGTCTTGTGTTTTAAAATTGGTTACACGCCTCTTGTGTCACGCGGTCCGTAATCCCGTCCGGAAAAGCGATTACCTACCAGAACGCAACAACGGTGCCAGGCACCAGCCGTCTTTCTCGGGCCTCGATTTGAGCGCCGCGCTGAAATCTGTTAGCCTTACGACACAGCCGTGGCACGTGTTCGTGTCACGGCCTAGTAAACGGATGAGCCCGGTTAGCTCAGTTGGTAGAGCACATCCATGGTAAGGATGGGGTCGTCAGTTCGAATCTGACACCGGGCTCCAGGCGTTGCGCCCCTGCCGAAAGGGGTTTATCTTATATATCGACGGGAGTTTTAGTAGGCGGTGTAGCTCAGCGGTTAGAGCACACGGTTCATACCCGTGAGGCCACTGGTTCGAATCCAGTCACCGCTACCAGGAAGAAAAGTTCCCGGGCGGAGTCCGGTAACCGGGCGGGAGTCGTGCGGCAAGCGAGGAGGCGCTATGGCCAAGGAGAAGTACGAGAGGACGAAGCCCCACATCAACGTGGGCACCATCGGTCACGTCGACCACGGGAAGACGATGCTGACCGCGGCCATCACCAAGGTGCTGAACAAGAGAGGCATGCCTGTCGA
>JAHIMR010000029.1 GCA_018896525.1 Actinomycetota bacterium | reverse complement strand
GGGTTCATGGATGCACTCGAAATAGAGCGCGCCCATGTGCTTGGTTGGTCCATGGGAACGAACATCGCCCAGGAGTTGGTGCTCGACTATCCCGACAAGGTCAACAAGCTCGTCCTCTACGCGGCTGACCCGGGCGGGGAGCAGGCGATACAGCCTTCGCCGGACGTTGTTGAGAAGATGACTGACAAGTCGGGCACCCCCGAAGAGCAGCAGAAACGCCTGTGGGAGACCCTGGTTCCCATGGACTGGCTGGAGACGCACGGGGATTACCTGAAGGAGATATTCACCGGTCCCATAGAGAAGGTATCACCCGAAGCGGTGGGGAAGCAGTGGGAAGCGATCATGGTCTGGCCCGGCTCCTACGACCGGCTCCCGCAAATAGAGAGCCAGACCCTTCTTCTAACCGGCACTGAAGACATCAACACGCCGACACAGAACTCGCTTGTCATGGTACAGGTGATACCGGAGGCCTGGCTGGTCCAGTTCAAGGGCGGAGGCCACGCGCTCATGTACCAGTACCCTGAGGATTTCGCGAGCGTCATCATCGACTTCCTGGCCGCCCCCTGATTGAGGAAAGCGTCCGCTACCAGCGTTGTCGACGGATACAAGAGGGTGAAAAGCGCAAGATTGGTGTCACTTTCTCGCGTCCTGACCTGAAAGCGTCGAATCAAGCCCGGAAAACCATTGGATTCAACATATAATGAACAAAGGACATTGCCTGTCATCTCTTTAGGAGGTCGTGATGAGCGAGGATTTCATCCTGGTGAACGATGTGGGAACCACGGGAACAAGGGCGATTATCTACGATCGCAACGCCGGGGTCATCGCCGAGTCGTACTCGGAGCTGCCGCAGGTGTTCCCGAAGCCCGGGTGGACCGAGCAGGACCCCGTGGGCATCTATGAGAAGTGCGTGGAGGTGACCAGGGAAGCGCTCAAGAGCGCTGGAGTGGGCCCTGAGCAGATCCTCGCGATGGGGATAGCCACACAGAGGACCACCAGCATGCTCTGGGACAGGAACACGGGAGAGCCGGTCTATAACGCGATAACCTGGCAGGACACCCGGATGTCCGACGAGTGTGAAAGGATCAATCGCAGCCTCTACTTCAAATCACTGCACGTTATCGGCGGAGCGTTTCAGGGGGTCGCGTCGTTGAGCAAGTCGCTGAAGAGGAACGCCCTGGGGAAGATGCTTATCACCGCGGCCCATTTCACCATTACCCCCGCGATGTCATCGGCCCATGCCAGGTGGCTTTTGGACAACGTCGAGGGAGCGGCGGAAAAGGCCAGGGCGGGTGACCTGCTTTTCGGCACCGTGGACACCTGGCTGTTATGGAACTACACAGGAGGGAAGACGCACGCAACCGATTTCTCCAATGTGAGCGCTACCGGCATGTACGATCCTTTCCAGATGAAGTGGAGCACGGAGTTGATGAAGCCGTTCAAGCTTCCCGGGGACCTGGTGCTACCCGAGATAAGGGAGACCAGCGGCGATTTCGGCACGACCGACGTATTCGGGCACCCGATACCCATCAAGTGCGTTGTCGCCGACCAGCAGGCCGCCCTCTTCGGCGAGGCCTGCTTCGAGGTCGGAAGCGTCAAGTGCACCAATGGGACCGGCACGTTCATAGATATGAACACCGGCGACGAGCCTGTGGCCTCCGTCCACAAGATGACGCCGATGATAGCCTGGAAGATGCGGGGAGAGACCACCTATATGCTGGAGGGAATCATATCCAGCGCCGGTTCCTCCATCCAATTCCTTAGAGATAACCTCAAGTTGATAAAGGAAGCGGCCGAGTCGGAGTCGTTGGCGCTCAGCACCGATGATACCGGTGGCGTCTACGTCGTGCCCGCCTTTACCGGCCTCTCCGCCCCTTACTGGGATCCGTTTGCCCGGGGTACGGTAATCGGCCTGACCCGTGCGACCACAAGGGAGCAGGTGGTTCGGGCGACACTGGAGTCCATAGCCTATCAATGCAAAGACGTTGTAGCGGCCATGGAAAAGGACACCGGGATCCGGGTATGCGACATCAAGGCGGACGGCGGGGCCTCACAGAACGATTTCCTGCTGCAGTTCCTCGCCGACATCCTGGACACCGACGTTGAGCGGCCGGAGATTCTCGAGGCCACCGCCCTGGGTGCGGCCTACTTCGCGGGGATAGCGGCAGGCATCTGGGAGTTCCCCGATGACATCCTGCGCATCCGCGGTGTCGAAAGGGAGTTCAAGCCCGACATGCCTTCCGAGACCAGGGGGTCGCTCTACGCCGGCTGGAAGAAAGCGGTTGGGCGCGCGCAGCACTGGGCTTGAATCAGTGCCCCGTCTCATAGATTCAATGGCATTCGAACGCCGCTGCATCCGCTCCTGCTGCGTTCCGCTCCCTCGAAGTACTAAAGAAGTACGTCTCGGTCACGCGCCTTGCCGGCGCGGCGCATCGACGCTCTCGGTGCGTCACCGTATCTATGAGACGGGACACGAAATCCACGGATACTCTTTCCGAGGCAATTTCCACGCCCCTCTTTCTCGTGACAAATTGGTAGACCCCGGAATTTGCGCCATTTCGTAGTAAACTCACGTTTTTGTTATCGTGACCCGTGAGTCCGACACGAAAAGGACAGGTCGATCAGGAGGGGTCATTGAAGTCCGGTGAGCCGATACAGGTCCTTGTCGTAGAGGATAGCAGGACCGAAGCGAGAATGGTTAGCGATGCCCTCGAGGCCAGGTTCGCGTCCAGTGTCGACACCACGGATACCCTGGCCCTGGCCAGGGAGATGCTTGACGCCAGGGCCTACGACATCGTCATACTGGATCTGAAGCTACCCGGCGGTACTGTTTATCGATCCCTTGAGATCGTTACTCGGTAACGTACGCTCTTCGGACGAAATACATCGCCCGCTCGGCTACCACCGGCCTGTCACTCTTGATCAAGGTGGACACTTCAAACGTCTCCACCGTGTCCGATACGTCCACGGTGGCCCGGCTTCCGGGCTCTACGGTCAGGGTTGGGCCGGGCACCTCTCCCCAGCCGGTATGGTAGTTCAGGGTTACCTGCGCCGGCTCATTCCCGGGGTTCTGGATGAGCACCCAGGTCTCGAACCCGCCGTTGGTCGCTCCCTCGGCAAGGTACCAGGTGGTCCCCGGCTCGGTAACGCCG
>JAHIMR010000028.1 GCA_018896525.1 Actinomycetota bacterium | reverse complement strand
GTATCACCAAAGGGATCCTGCCGGCCCGAGCAGAACAGCTTGAGACCGTAACCATACCGGTCCATGAAGACACCACTGGGTACCGCAAGGTAAAAAAGCATGTCACGGGGTGATGGTACAGTATGGACAGTGATCAGGCGTTAGTCGAAAACCAAGATGAACGCCGGCAGATACAGATAGCTCACCGTGAGTTCCACGGAGAGGGTAAACGGACGTTGAGGCGACGTAAGACCTCTCGGTTCCGAGAGGCGGACGCCTGGGAAGCGTCAATCAGAGATGGCGCATTTGTCATCATTCTGAGGAACTGTCAGGGGAAAACCGGGGAGATGGTTCGTACCTAGTTGGCTCCGTAGGGAGCGAAGCCGATGGATTCGTGTGCCGATAGCCGGGTTGTCCCGGTCGGGTTCCAGTACAACGCCCTCTCAGCCACCACCGGTTGGTCGGAAATCATCCTGGTGGATACCGAGTAGGTGTCAGGCACTGTGTCGGCCACGAAGAATGTCGCCCTTGTTCCCGGTTTGATGTCGACCGACGGCCCCTCTACCATTCCACCAACGGTCATATACTGAAGGTGCACGCCGGCCTCTTGGGTGCCCGGGTTCTGCACCAGTATCCACGTTTCGTAACAGCCCGCTGGGTCGGACCCGGTCGACCCCTCGGCAAGTAACCACTCGGTGCAGGGAGCGGTAACCCCGATAGAGCCGTGAGCAGCCTGCCGGTACGACTCCAGTGTGTTCCAGTACATCGAACGCTCAACGACCACGGGATGGTCTGATACAACCCTGGTGGACACCGAGAATGTGTCCGGTACGATATCCGAAACCTTGACCGTGTACCTGGAGTGCTTACCGACCTCTAAAATCGGGCCCTCCACCTGACCTTCAGGCGTCTGGTAGTAGACATTGACGTTGGCTGGGTGATCTCCAGGGTTCGCGACGAGTATCCAGGTCTCGAATGCACCGTTGTCCTTCTCCCCGGTCGAGCCCTCGGCCAGGAACCACTCCCTGGCTGGGTTCGCCGCCCCTATGGAATCATGCGCCGACCGCCGGAAAGTACCGGGCACGCTCCAGTACACGGCCCTCTCCGCCACCACCGGAGCGTCGCTTTCCACCCTGGCCGATATACTCCACTCCCCCGGCACGCTGTCCGCGACGTCTATGGTCCGCCTGGTCCCCGGCTCCAGTTCGAAGGTGGGCCCTTCGGCCTCCCCGGTGGTAGTCAGGTACGAAACCACCACCGTGGCCTTTTTCGTGCCGGGATTCGCGACAAGCACCCACGTCTCGAATGAGTTGTCTTCGTTCGTCCCGGTCGAGCCCTCGGCCAGGAACCATGTCCTGGAGGCGCACGGCACTCCGATCGAGCCATGGGCGGCCTGCCTGAATACGCCGTCGGCGGCGCTGAAGTACATCGCGCGCTCTACTACCAGCTGGATATCGGAATCAACCCTCGTGGAAACGCTCCATGTATTGCCGACCGTTTGGGAAACGTCCACTGTGCACCGGCTCCGGGGCGCAAGTCTGAAGCAGGGCCCCGCGACCTCTCCCTGTGGCGTCATGTAGGTAATGTCCACACCCGCCTCGTCCTCTGAGGAGTTCTCGACAAGCACCCACGTTTCAAAGCTTCCTTCAACGGTTGTCGCCGTTGAACCCTCGGCAAGGTACCAGGTCTTGAGGTCCACCACCTGGAAGCCTCTCACCAGGGTATCCATTCCGTAGTCGGGGCCGGTCACCACCACGTCCCACTCCCCGGTAGATGCACCGGTGAGATCGAACTCGCAGGTGATCCTGTCACCCGACAGTACGTCCACGTCTACCGCCTCAATATCGTTCTCCCAGGCCTTCCGCAGCCTGACCCTCACTCCGGGGACAAACCCGTTACCGGCCAGGTCGATTATCCGGACCTTCCCCGTGTTCACGCCATATCCCGGCGAGATCGAAACGATAGAGGGATATGCGGACCTGAGAATCGCGCCACCGTTTCCCACCGCCCAGGCGACATCGGAGTTCAGCGCCCAGCCCCCGTGCAGCAGTCCATAGGCACCGGATTTGAGAGCATCCCAGGTGTCACCGCCGTCTTCCGTCTTGATGATTACCCCGGAAAGCCCTCCTGCCAAGGCGTTGTTATCGTCAACCGCGGACATCCACATAAGGTGCATCCCTGTCCCCGACGACTGCTTGTCCCAGGTATTCCCCCCGTCGGTTGTCTTCATGACCAGGCCGTTGTACCCGACCGCCCAGGCGGTCTTCCAGTCCACCGCGGCGCCGCTGTAGAAGCTATCCGCGGTCCCTGTATCCTGCGCTACCCAGTTCACGCCACCGTCGACGGTCTTCAATACCGTTCCGTCCGCTCCCATCACCCAGGCGTTGTTCAGGTCGACCGCGGACATCTCCGAGAGTTTCACCTTGGTTCCGGTTTCCTGACTCTGCCACGTGACCCCCCCATCGGTGGTCTTCAAGACCGTCCCATCGTCCCCCGAAACCCAGGCGTTCAGCGCGTTGACCACTATGACCGAGCAAAGGTCGTTGCTCGTACCCGAGACCTGCCGGTTCCACGACTCCCCCCCATCGAAGGTCCCCAGGATAATGCCATCTTCTCCCACCACCCAGGCGGTATCCAGGTCCATCACCGATACATCGGTCAGCAACCCCGTCAACCCCGAGTCCTGGGGAAGCCATGTTATTCCCCCGTTAGTGCTCCTCATGATCAGTCCGTTTTCACCAACCACCCACAGGGTTTCGGAGTCCGCCCCGGACACACCCATTATCATCTCAGTCGTCCCGGAACTAATGGACTTCCACGCGGCACCTCCGTTGACCGTTCTGACAAGCTTGCCGGAGAAGCCTGACGCCCAGACGGTGTTATCGTCAATAGCGGATATCCCCATAAGCGGGCAGGCGGTCCCGGAATCCTGGTGCACCCAGGTCGCTCCGCCATCCGTCGTCTTCAGAACTGTTCCATCGTTTCCGGCTACCCACGCTACATCGGGGTCGGTCGCGGTTACCGACATGAGGTTCTCGGACGTCCCCGACGGTCGCGGATTCCAGGTGGTTCCACCATTGGTGGTCCTCAGTATGGCTCCACCGTGCCCGGCCACAAGCGCGTTGTCGGTGTCAATCGCGCAAACGGAGTTCAGGGCAAAAGGCACCCCTGAGAGTTGTGGGATCCAGGTGGTCCCACCATTGGTGGTCTTCGCTATCGTTCCACCTGAGCCCACGAGCCATGCGGTACTCGTGTCCACCGCCGACACCGAGTACAGGTCACCGAACATGCCCGGCGCCTGCTGGGCCCAACCATCGCCGCCGTTTCCCGTCTTGAATATCCGCCCATCGTCACAGACGATCCAGGCGGTCATCGGGTCAATCGCGCAGATCCCGTTGACGTCGCGCGATGTACTCGGCGGTTTTTCTATCCAGGTGGAGCCCCCATCCGTCGTCCTCACCACGGTGCCATCGTACCCGACAACCCACGCGGTGTTGAAATCGACCGCGGCAACCCCCTGGAACACCGTGCCGGTAACACCCGGGTCCTGGACTGTCCACCTCCCACCGCCGTCGGCAGTCCTGATAATACTGTTGCCATCTCCGACCGCCCACGCTGTTCTGTCGTCAACCGCCGACACTCCGTTGAGCGAATTGCCCTGCGGCAGCGGGTTTTGCCAGTAGAAATCCCTCGTCGTGGCCTCCGCCCGCACCGGGGCGTCTCCGAAGGCGAAGCATGTTGCCAGTATGACCGCGGCGGTAATCGCGAGAACCAGGTTTCTCTTCAGGTACTCCCTCAACAACCGCTCCTGTTCGAACGATTCACAGGGCCGGGGCATTCCCGACCCGCCACACCCTAATGATATCACCACAAAGTAGGCATCGAGCGGCTGTTTCCCCGTGAAACATCACCGCTCAAGAGGAGGAACGGCCACCTTATGCCGGATCCACTATCAGGCCCATGAACAGGAGCGTCCCGGTACTGTTGTTGCGGATGACGAAGAAGAACGGGCGGTCAACCCGCATCTGGAACCTCTCCTCTTCTTCGATGGGCGTGGCCGTCATGGCCACTTCCACCTTGGTCACCGCCGCCGCCTCGGTCCCCTCCTCGTTGACCTCGACGAACGTCTTCTGCAGCACGTCGCTGATGAAGATGTTCTCGCTGGTCTCCCCGGGAGATATCATCCCTGTGAAGTCCGCCCTCTGCCCATCGAACGCCACCTCGATCCCCAGGGCCTTGAGCGTGTCGTTGAGTTGCTTCTCGTACTCCATCTTGAAGCGCGGGACCTCGATGTCGCCTTCCTTGGAAGCGAACGCGTTCATCCACCCATCCCAACTCTCACTACCGAGCATCTCCACGAACCCGTCCAGGCCCAGGCCCTCCACGGGCAGAAACACGAACATGCTCATCTTCCCGTTATCGCCGTAAGGCAGTTCAACCGCTTGAAACGATTCATTAGCCAGGTACCGGTACTCCCCGGACTGGCTCATGAGCGGCACCTGCTTCGTGCTCCCATCCTGAAGCGTGAAATCCTTGTCCCTGGTCATGTCCCCGTCGAACTTCTCGCTCCACTCCCCCTTGAAGTAGATGGCGTTTATCAGGAATAGCACCGTCATCGGGTCTATCCTGTCGACGATCTTGTCTATCTTGCCGTGGGTCTTCTCGTCAACCCAACTGTTGATCGCCTCCGGGGTGCTTATCTTCTCCACCTGGGCATCGTAGTACTCCTCGTTACGCTCGATGAACTCCTCCTTGAACGTGAGGTCCTCCCGGAACCACAGGGAGTTGGCTATCTCCACCAGCGCCCCATCGCCGGTGTCGGTGAGGGCCCCCAGCAACGCGGCGCTCGCCTCGTTCGTCTCCTGGAGCGTCATCCCCTCCAGGCCCAGCAGTTTCGCCATGGCCTCACGTGTTTCCCCCTCCGCGCCGTTATAGGTCATCATCAAGGCTATCCTTAGACTCTCCGGCGACAGGAAGACGTTTGTATACCGGTCATCCTCGCGGTCCTCTCCCACAACCTGCCTGAAGACCGTGAAATCGAACTCATTACCAAACTCCCCGGCGCTCTTGACGTCCACCTCCGACTTCTTGCCGTTGGCATCTTCCTCTTTCTCCTTCTCACCACAACCTGCCACTGGAAGCGAAATCGCCAGCAGCGCGATCATCAGCGCGACTATGACCACTCTTTTCTTCCGGCTCATGCTCCTCACCTCACAACAAGATAGCCTTTTATTTCTCTCTGTCTGAAAGTGTAGACATCGTTTCCTGCCCGACGGTTTCATCTACGGCTCGACGATCTCAGCACTAAGCAACCTGATTCGTTCCACATCCCCTGCTTCCAGGTATCTGGCGTCGCTCATCAACCTCCAAACCCGTTCTCCCTGTCGAACGACCCGGCGAACGTGCGGTGGAGCCACGTAGCCCCCGGAGGCCGGCCCCGCATCCCTTATCAAACCAGCAAGTTCACTGAAGATGCCCCCTGTATCCCCCACGGTGGAGAAGTCGGCGGTCAGGCCGGTTATCATCGAGTTGTCTTTCCCGTAAAAGACGCTCCGATGGTCCCTCTTGTATATGACCAACGGTTTTCCCGCGCAAAAGGCGCCGGCCGCCTCAAACAGGCCACCCTCATCCGGAACCCGTCCATTCATATTGAACACCAGGCAATCGCACCTCTCCAGGACCTGGAACATCTCCAACGCGAAACGCGCCCTTACTGCCCCGGGTATCGCCCACTCGCCAACTCCCCGGTCACCCGCCACCACCGGGAAGCAACTGTCGATGCCGTCTCTCGAGGGCAAGTAAACCTGGAAGCCACCCTTCTCCAACGCCTCCGCGATCTCGCCCGCCGCCCTTCTCTCTTCTGGATAACGGCAAGGGCCGGAGACGTGGACCAGCGTCTTCTCTATTTCTGCCATCTCACACCCGCCAGTCATGAAACAAGCTTGTTCTTCGGCTTCAGAAATTGAATATACTCGAGTAGCCTGCAGACGCTTCCTCCAAATGCCACGGTCTTCCTGACGCGTGGCGGAATGCCGCCGCCATCCGGTATCCGTCCGGGTTCCGCGTCCCTCATCTCACCAACGAGGAGTCCCGGTATCTTCTCTATCTCATCGGCAACCGGGAACGCGCTGAATGCGCCGTGGAGCATCGGGCCGTCGCTGCCGCCGGTATCCGGGCGTTTGCTCCTGTAGATGACCACCGGCTTACCGAAGGCGAACGCCACCGCGGCTTCCACCACGCCGCCCTCGTCGGGGACGCGTCCATTCATGTTGAACACCAGGCAGTCACACCTTTCGACTACCTGGTATATATCCACCGCGAAGATCGCCTTGTTTATCAAGCGGGTAACGGGACTCAAGACGATGCTGTTTGCCAGCCGACTGTTCACCGCGTTCATCACGAACGCCTCCACCCCGTCTCGCTGGGGAAGAAACGTTTCAAAACCGTTCTCCTCGAGGACCGAGGCGATATCGGACATCACCGCCACTTCCTCGGGACAGAAAAGCGGGCCTGAGCAGTAGGCACGCCTTTTCATCTCGCTACTCCTGGAACCGTCCCCCAAACTTCCCTCCGCATGACCTCGATCGCAGACTTTGCGTACGCTCCCGTGCAATGATATCACCAGCGCAACCAAGAATTCGGCCTTTTCCGTCACCCATTACCAATAACTGGCAGATATCTTGCGTTTGTACCGGGTACTATCTTGTGCGTTTGGTGCCAGGCACCATCTTGCGTTTTACTGAGGGCATCTACTTGCCGATAGTCGGAACTTCTATGGCACATTGTTCCCACAGAGTTCTTTGGACTTAGCGGCGCCCCGCGGCGCGCCGGCCCCAGCCGGACTATTTCGGCGTTCCCTGTCAACCGTCTTATTGGGCCAACAAGGGTATCGTTCAACGTTTGCTGAGAACTGGTCCCGCAAAGCGTTGAAGATGGCTTCACGACTGACGTAAGGGTTCGCCAGGGGAGTAGAACTTCTACTCCTGATCACGCGAGCCCCGTTCACATCAGCGTGAAGCATGGTTGAACAGTTCTTGTTTCGGCAAACGAACCCGTCTCTAGACTTGCGATTATTCTCCTCCGTCCAACCACATATACTACATTCCTGAGATGTGTATGCGGGGTTTATGTACTCCACTTCTATGCCGTAGTCCTCTGACAGCGTTTGCAATTTCGCTTCTATCGCCGACCTCCCACACCGGGACAGCAGGCGGTTCATTCGCTTCGATAGTTCCTGGTTTCTGAAGTCTAACTTCTCCACGACTATCCTTGCCGGGCGGTACTGTCTCGCGATGCGGTTCAAGACCCTGTTGATCTCGTTCTTGATGTAATCCCTGATTTTCCCGCGCAGGGCCTTGTATCTCTTTGAAGCTGTGTTCAGTTTCCGCTTCTGCCTGCCTCTCGCCAGTTCTGTCAATATCTCGTCGTATCTCTTCAGCTGATCGAAAAAGTTTCTGCCGTAGAGATCGCCGAACTCGGTGGCGAACATAACGCACAGCCCCCAATCAAGGGAAAGCTCGTCGATCATGGGCCTGTAAGGAAGTCTATTCTTGTCCTTGACCAGGCAGAAGTCCATGTTGCCGTCATCTTTGAGGTTTACGAAACAGAAGTTCTTCAGCTCGCCATCCACGTCCTCGAAGTAGTAATTGGTTTGAAGGGGGATGTAGGTGGGATGTCCTTTATCCAACGTGCTGATCTTCAGCCAGTAATCGAACTCCGTCGCCTTGTTTTCTTCTCTTGGCAGTATGCTCGCCACCTTTGCGTCAAGCGCCAGGTTGATGCCCTGGTAGGTAGGCCGCCTGTGTCTGGAGAGGACGCGAGCAAATATCTTTCTCGCTAGGTTTCGCACTTCGCTTCCAATGAGGACAAACTCGCCCTTGACCCTTTCACCGTCTAAGAATAGAGGCATCTTGATGTCGCCGTAGTGGTACCACAGATGGCGCTTGTTGATGTAGAAGAGCTGGAGTTTGACATCTTCCGGCGAACTGCTGCGAAAGACAATCCGCTTGAAGTCGTTAGCCCGGTTGGATACGAAAGACTCGAGGATGCCCACCACCTGGTCCCGGCAGGTCTGCTTCTGCCTTTCCGTGAGCATAGACGGTATATGGTGGAGGTTGTCTATGTACTTGCTGAACCTTCCGGTGGCGAAGAAGTGGTTCCACTGTACTCCCGCGATATCTTGTGCAAAGTCGCGGTAGGGCTCGAACATGGCAACTATTGTTTCGGTCTTATTCTTGTTCGCCTTGTGTTTCAAGGGATAAGTCCTGCAGGCCATACGGCTCCTTTGGTCCTCTGGTCACGCATCCGTTATCATCATGTTACCAGGCGGGGGTGACAACAATTATTACCTTACTCACGCTTGTCCGTTTTCAGCTCTTTTATCAGCTTCTCGGTTCGGCGCTTTGACCTTCTAAGGCCGTAGAGTCTGGCGACGAAAGAGGTTATTATCGAGACGAAGTCCTCCATCAGGTCTTCTTTGCCGTTTTCGGACTCGTTCACCACTTCGATTGTTCGCCCCTGCTCCTCGAAAAGGATTTCGAGGTAGTTGAAACCGAACCTTGTCAGCCTGTCCTTGTGTTCCACTATCAGGCGATTGTAACTCTTGTCGCGGAGGAGTTCTCCCAACTGTCTCCGGTTGTCGTTCACCCCGGAACCGACCTCTTTAACCGTCTTGGCTATCCGATAACCTCTTGCTACTGCATAGTCTTGGAGCCGTTTCGCCTGCCGGTCGAGGTTGTCTTTGTTCTCGGAACTTGAAACCCTGGCGTAAATAGCGACTTTATCAGGTAGAGAAGGGGTCGGTCCCTCTGGAACTATAATTGTGCCCGAAGGTAGCTGGTAGGCCCCTGGGAAGTCCCCCCGTTTGTACATCTTCCAGACAGCCTTGTAGGTAAGGCCCAGCTCTTTGGCGTAATCGGATAATTTCATGGACATACGATGCCATATAATAAGATATTATGCAACTACTCTAGCGAAGTTGTATAATACAGTATGACACACGTGAATAGATCAAGAAGGAGGCGTCTGGAATGAGTAGAAAGCTGATGTCACCGATCCTGTGCGTGGCCCTGGTGGCGCTTGTCATTCCCCTGGCAACCGCCGGAACATCCGGTGCGTCGAGCGTGATCTACGGCGCTGATAACCCCAACCCGCCCACGAACACCACGAAACTCGTCTTCATCCACCACTCCTGCGGGGAGAACTGGCTGAACGACTTCCACGGTGGGCTTGGAGGTATGCTGCAGATAGCCAACTACTTCGTAAGCGACACCAACTACGGTTGGGGTCCCGACAGCATCGGCGACAACACCGACATCGGACATTGGTGGTCGTGGTTCCGGGGGCCGGACAGCGCGACCTACACCGCGGCCCTCTACAACGAGAGCGGCCAGAACTGCGACTACTCCCGACCGGCAAGCGACCCCGGCGGCGAGAACAAGGTGATCATGTTCAAGTCCTGCTACCCCAACTCAAACCTGGCAGGCAACCCGGGCGACCCGGTACCGGACATCAATAGTAACCCGCTCAGGGGACAGGCCTGGGACTCGGGCCACCTCACGGTTGCCAACGCCAAGGGCATCTACATCGACCTCCTGGAGTACTTCAAGACCCGGACCGACAAGCTGTTCATCGCGGTTACCGCGCCCCCGGTGCAGGACGCAACCTACGCCTCCAACGCCCGTGCATTCAACAACTGGCTGGTCAACGACTGGCTTGACGGCTATCCGCACAACAACGTCTTCGTGTTCGATTTCTACAACGTTCTGACCAGCAACGGCGGCAACGCCTATGTCAACGATGCAGGTGCGGAAACCGGAAACCACCACCGCTGGTACAACGACGCAATCCAGCACAAGACCGACGGCGGGGGAAATACCGCCGCCTACGCCGACGGCGACGACCACCCCACCCCCGAAGGTAACCAGAAGGGGACCGCGGAGTTTGCCGCTCTGCTCAACGTGGCCTACAACCGGTTCTCCGGGGAGAGCCCCGGCCCGCCGCCGCCGCCGCCGCCCGGACCTTCCACAAGGCAGTGCGCCCACGACTCCATCGGGGTAACCGCGGCCGATTACACATGGTACCTGGCCGAAGGGTGCACCTCCGGTGGCTTCGAGACCTGGGTGCTGGTGCAGAACCCCGGGGCCGACACCGCTTCCGTCGACCTCACCTTCATGACCGATGAGGGCGAGATGGCCGGCCCCCACCTGGAGATAGACGGTGGGAGCCGGGAGACGGTCAACGTGTCCGATACGGTGCAGACGTACAACGTCTCCACAAAGGTGGATTCCACAGAGCCGGTTGTCGCCGAGAGGGCGATGTACTACAACAACCGCACCTGCGCCCACGACTCGGTAGGGGTGACCGCGCCGAACGATACCTGGTACCTGGCCGAAGGGTGCACCGACGGGGGTTTCGAGACCTGGGTGCTGGTGCAGAACCCCGGGGCCGACACCGCTTCCGTCGACCTCACCTTCATGACCGATGAGGGCGAGGTGGCCGGCCCCCACCTGGAGATAGACGGTGGGAGCCG
>JAHIMR010000027.1 GCA_018896525.1 Actinomycetota bacterium | reverse complement strand
GGCATTCGAACGCCGCTGCATCCACACCGGCTGCGTTCCGCTCCCTCGGCGTACTACGGGAGTACAGCCTCGGTCACGCGCCTTGCCGGAGCGGCGCATCGACGCTCTCGGTGCGTCACAGAACTTATGAGACGCGACACTAGTTAGTTATTTCGACCGCCGACCGGCCCTCACCTTCTGGAGGGGCCGCTGAAATCCGAACCCAAAGGTTACCGCTTCCGAGTAGTCGAAACTATATATTGATGTAGAACGTGTTCTCATGCCGATATGTATAGGCCGACAGACCTCGGGCCGCATGAGCTATACAGGGGTGATTAGTTGAATAAAGATATCGTGTTCCCATTCTCCGCCGTGGTAGGCCATGAACAAGTACGTCTTGCCCTCCTGCTGAACGCGATAAGCCACCAGGTCGGCGGGGTCCTCGTCAGGGGCCGCCGCGGCACCGCGAAGTCCACCCTGGCGCGTGGACTGGCCCACCTGCTGCCCGAGATCGATGTCGTGACCGACTGCCCGTTCTTTTGCGACCCGAAGGACATCGAATCGTTGTGCAGTTCATGCACCGGGAACTTTGCGCTCGAGGGGGAGCTTGCCACCAGCCGTGACCGTATGAAACTGGTAACACTGCCCCTGAACGTAACCGAAGAGATGGTCGTCGGTACCCTGGACATAGAGAAAGCGCTCCGCCACGGGGATAAAAGCTTCGAGCCGGGAATCCTGGCCCGCGCCAACAGGTCTATCCTCTACGTTGACGAGGTCAACCTTCTTGAGGACCACATCGTGGACATGCTTCTCGATTCCGCGGCAATGGGAGTCAACGTTGTTGAGAGAGAGGGCATTTCTTTCCGGCACAGCGCTCGCTTCATCCTTGTAGGCACCATGAACCCCGAGGAAGGTGACCTGAGGCCCCAGCTGGAGGATCGCTTCGGCCTCTGCGCCGACGTTGACGCCCGGGTCACCGCCGAGGAGCGGTCCGTGATTCTGAGGCGAAACCTCCAGTTCAGTAAAAATCCCCTGGAGTTCGAATCCCGGTGGCATTCCGCCCAGGAAGAGTTGAGGGGCAAGTTACTGGCCGCCCGCGAGCTTTACCCGGTTGTGGATGTTCCCGAGGCCCTGCTGGACCTTATCGCCGCCATCGTCGAACGCGCCGGGGCCGACGGCCATCGCGCCGACCTTTCAATGCTCCACGCGGGAAGAGCCCTCGCCGCGTTCGATGAATGCAACCATGTCCAGGCCGCCCACATCGCCAGGGTTGCCGGGCTTGCTCTCAACCACCGTGTCCCCAGGGGACCCCTTGGCAGCAAAGACGCCGGGCAGGACGTCATCACTTCGATCGTCGACTCACTGGTGAATGAGTATACCGGCGGGAAAACGTCGCCGGAGAACGGCTCCTGCGACGCGGAGACGGGTGGGGAGGGCCGTTTGGAAACCGGGCCTTCTCCCGCAGTACCGGACACCCGGGCGGTAGAATCGTTCGACAAAGTAGCGCTTCCCAACAACGCGAAAGCGGACGCCGGCGGCCGAAGGGATTCAGGAAACGTACAGGACTCCAGGGGGCGCTACTGCCGCAGCGCGTCGCCGAACAGCAACCGGCTCTCCGTTACCGCGTCGGATATCGCCATCGACGCCACAATCAGGTCGTCCGCCCTGCGGGGCGGAAACGAGGATGGAAAACCGGAGGTTCTCCCTGAGGACCTCAAGGTAAAGGTCCGAAAGCGAAAGTGCGGAGCCTCGATACTCTTCGTTGTAGATGCCAGCGCTTCCATGGGCGTGCGCAAGAGGCTCGACGCGTCCCGGGAAGCGGTCCTGCTACTCCTCGAGGAAGCGTATCAGAAACGAGACCGGGTGGGACTCGTCGTTTTCAAGGATGACTCGGCCCAACTGGTCTTGAGTCCCACGTCGAGCAGTGTCCTCGCCGGCCGACTCCTTTCCGATCTCACGCCCGGCGGGACCACACCCCTTTCCCACGGGCTGACCCTCGGATACCGCATCCTCAACCGTGAACTGTCCCGCACGCCGCAACCGGCCCCTTTCATGGTTCTCGTCTCCGACTGCGGGGGAAACGTGACCATCGGGTCCGGCAACCCAATGAGCGAAGCGCTCCGGATCGCGGGGGAGATCCGTGAGAAGGGCATCGGATCGGTAGTTCTGGACAGCGCTCCGGCCGGGCGAGCCGCACAGAGAGTGGGTCAAAGGCCCGCCGCCGCCCGCAGGATCGCCGAGGCCATGGGCAGTTCGTACTTCCCTCTGCGCAATATGAATGGAGACACGATCCTCGGCAAGGTGTCCCAGTCAACCGGCGTGCACCTCGAAAGGTTACCCCGGGCCTCCCACTGACCAGCCGGGGCACGGAGTATGAGCCCACAATTTGCCACCCCCGGACCGTTAACATACAATGATTTAGAAATGATAATCGCGAGCAAGCTTGTTAAAATCATCGAGAAGAACTCGGATATCATCGCCGACAGGTGGGTCGACGACGTTTCCACCCTGCAGTACACACGCTCGTACTGGAACGTTCCTCCCGACGAGCTGCATGAGCGAGCGGCGAGCGTCGGCAGACGGATGGGGTACTACCTCGGCCGTACGCTCCCCAAGGAAAAGCTGGCGGCGTTCTACCGGCGGATGGGCAAGGCGCGGCGTTCCCAGGGATACCCCGTCGAGGAAGTCGTCATGGCCCTTCTCCTGCTGAAGCGTCATATATGGCTTTTCGTCCTGCAGGAGGGGTTGCTGACCACCAATATCGCGCTCTACCAGGCCCTGGAGCTGAATAACCGCGTGGTGCTTTATTTCGACCGGGCAATCTACTACGCGACCCAGGGTTACTTCGAAGAAGAGGAAAAAGAAATGGCCGAGGAGGAGTCACCGACTGACCGACCGGAGGGGCCGGCCTGACCCTGCGGTCCTGCACTAAGTGCCCCGTTCCATAAATACGGTGTCGTATCGAGAGCGCCGAGGCGCCGCTCATGCAAGGCGCGCGACCGAGCTGTACTCCGTGAGTACCGCGAGGGAGCGGAACGCGGCAGGTGCGGATGCATCGACGTTCGAATG
>JAHIMR010000026.1 GCA_018896525.1 Actinomycetota bacterium | reverse complement strand
CTGCACCGCGTGTCGCTGCCAGTCCGTCTTCACGCCGCCGGGACCCCCGGCCATCACCCTGATGTCGTAGAGGTCCTCGCGGGTGCTCGCGGGGACGTTCACGGTTACCTTCCACACCTCTTTGCCCCCCCAGGGGCCGGAACCATCTGGCCACGCGGAGGAGACCTGGCGGACCTCGGAGACGTCCGCGCAGAACTTCCCGGCGGGCCAGTCGTCGTTGGAGGAGTAGAGCCATACGTCCCACCAGTCGATCGTCGCCGGCTGGGAGGCCGAGCCCTTCCCGTAGTAGTCGAACTCGATGGTCAGGTTGTCGCCTTTCTTTACAAACGCCGGGTTTCCGATGGTGGGGTAGACGACATTGCTTATCTTCCACGGCCAGTTGGCCGGTATCTTGCCGACGTCGTCCCAGAAATCGGCCTCCGCCTTCTTGATGGATGGAAACGTGATAAAGAGGGCAAGCCCGATAACGAGTATCAACAACCACAGAAACGGCCTGGCTCCGGCCGCATTTCTGACCTTTACCAACAATTTGACTGACACCCCTTCACAGTATATCCGCCCCCCCCGCATCCTTCGCAAAGACCCCTAAACCGCCTGCCACCTTTCCCGGACGGCAATATCACTGACGGTTTCTGAATGTGTCAATCAATGTGTATTAACGTAAGTATAGCAGGAAAGTTCCGGCCCTACCGCCGCAAGTCGCGCGAAACTGTCCGGGATGGACACGGACAGGCCGGCCCGGGGGGTACCTGGCCGGGAAAGCGTGTGGTAAGGTGGATTGAAAGTACTGCCCCGATGATTGGAGAAAAGGGCAATCCTTTACAATATCGCGATCATATTCTTTGGGATTTTCATCGAGGCGTTCCCGTTTCTGATGATCGGGGTTATTATCTCTTCGCTAATTACGGTCTTCGTAAAAGCCGAGACCATCGGGCGATTTTTTCCCGAGGGGGCGCTGCGCGGCATTCCGGCGGCGCTGGTAATCGGGTTCGCTGTCCCGGTGTGCGAGTGCGGGAATATACCGGTGGCCAGGGGGCTTCTGGCCAAGGGGGCCGGTCCCGGCCCGGTGATCACGTTCCTGCTCGCCGCCCCGGTGTTCAACCCCATCGTCATCATTGCCACAGTGGCCGCGTTTCCCGGACGGCCGGAGATAACCTGGCTTCGCGTCGGGTTTACGGCCATCATCGCGGTGGTGGCGGGAGCACTCTTTCTGGGCAAGACCAATGAGGATGTCTGCCGGGAGGAGTTCATCCGGTCGCTGGACGGCGGCGTCGGACACGATCCGGCGAAAACGGCGATTGAGACCAACGGGGCGGAAGGGAGTGGAGGCGAGAAGGTGACCGTCAGGTTACTGGAGGCGGTCTTCGTTGCCAGGGACGAGCTGTTCTACGTGACGCGGTTCCTGGCCGCGGGCGCGTTGATAGCGGCACTGTTCAGGACCGTCCTGCCCCAGAGATGGATACTGGACCTTGGGCAGGGGCCGGTATGGTCTATCGTGGCCATGATAATCATGGCGTTCGTGGTGTCCATGTGCAGCAACGTGGACGCTTTCTTCGCGGCGGTGTTCGCGGAAACGTTCACCACCGGTTCCCTGCTGGCGTTCCTGGTGTTCGGGCCGATGATCGATGTGAAGGCGGTGTCGATGCTCTACTCCACCCTCAAGGTTAGCGCGATCGTCAGGTTGACATTGATCGTGCTGGTACTCACGTTCCTGTTGTCACTTGCGGTCAATATCCTCTGAGGGGGGTTTCATGGAAGATGACGGGAGGCTCCGGTTTTACAGAGTGATACTCTTGCTGGAGACGGCATGGCTGATCATCTTCGGCTTCATCCTGCTGGCGTACGTCCGCAGCAACCAGTTGAAGCTTCTGCTTACCCCCGGCTGGGCCTGGATAATGGTGGCGGGTGGGGTAGCGAGCATACTGGTCGGCACCGTGGTTCTTCTGATGTGTAAGAAGCAGGAGGAAAGGTACGTATGGGAGTGTTGTCAAGCGGCGGGGCCGAGGGACCGGATATTCAGGACGGTGGGCCTGTTGATGCTTGTCGGCATCATGGTGTTGGGCCTGGTGTTGCCCGGGCGCACTCTTACCGCGGACCTGCAGAGAAATACGGACCTGGGCGGTAACCCGTTTGTGGAGGGCACCGAGAAGGATTTTGAGATAGTCAGGAGGAAGGAGCCGAAGGAGAGGAACGTCAGGGACTGGATGACTCTCTTCTCGAAAGACCCCAACCCCGAGAACTACCGGGGTGAAGAGGTGCGATTGACCGGTGTGGTCTGGAGGGACGAAGACACCCCGGTGGGCGACTTCTTCCTCCTGCGCTATCTGTTCACCCACTGTATCGCCTGCGCTCAGCCGCTGTTGATCATGTGCAGGGTAGCGGTCGGGGAGGTTGTCCCCGAGGTTGAGAGATGGGTCACGGTGGAGGGTAGGATCGCGACCGATGAGTTCGATGGCGAGGTCCAACCTTTCGTCGAGGTCGAACGGTACAAGGTCATCTCCCAGCCGGAGGACCCGTACATCTATAAGTAGGCGGCGTCGTTTAACTCTTGGAGGGCCCTTTTCCCGAACCATCCCCACTTCTATCCCCGGACAGGGGTCTGACCGGGACGCGGTCGGTGAGAACCACCGGCCCCTCCGGTGTCAGGTGGACCATCTCCTCGATGCGGGCACCGAACTGTCCCTCGATATAGACGCCGGGCTCCAACGTGAAGACCATGCCCGGCTCGAGCGTGTCCGGGGATTTCGACGAGAGCGACGGTTTCTCGTGGACCTCGAGTCCGACGCCGTGACCCAGTCCGTGAGGGAACTTATCTCCGAAGCCGCATTCCTCGATGTGCTTACGGGCGGCCAGGTCAGCGTCCCGGGCGTGTACGCCGGTGCTGACGGCCGTCAGTGCGGCTTCGAGTGCTCCCGATACGGCATTGAGGGCACGGAGCTCGCGGGTGCCCGGTCGACCGAGCGGTACGGTACGGGTCATGTCCGAGCGGTAGCCGTCTTTGACGGCGCCGAAGTCGATGACCACGAGGTCACCGGGGGCCAGTATCCGGTCGGTGATGCCGGCGTGGGGAAGCGACGAGTTGGGGCCGGAGGCGACCACGGTGTCGAAAGCGGGGCCGTCGGCGCCGGCGAGCATCATGCGGTAATCCAGCTCCGCCGCGAGTTCCCTCTCGGTGACGCCCGGCCGTATCATGTGGCGGGCCCGGCCGAACGCTACACAGGCACAGTGGATAGCTCCAGTGATGAGATCGACCTCGCCCCCGTCCTTG
>JAHIMR010000025.1 GCA_018896525.1 Actinomycetota bacterium | reverse complement strand
CGCTTACCGATGAGCTACAGCAGTACACCAGGGCTCTCGGGCTGACTGAAGCCCTGCTGCTCGGTGGAGCTGATGCCGGAGAAACGCGAGATCAGAAATTACGACGGGAGGTGCGGTGATGGGTGGGGAAAGTGAGTTGTTGAGATTCTGCTTTTTCATTTACACCATCCCTTGATATAGGCGTTATGTTATATTAACAGATGTGGCATAGTATTACTATTGTTCTATATGTTAACAAGTGTTACAATTCTGAAGGAGGTTGCTTGACCTTAGTAATAATCTACGATACATAACTGAATGCAACTGTGGAATTGCAATATATAGCTTAATGGAGGGAATAGTCCACGTTATTTAAAACCCAGAAATCTACCCGTTCTAAGGGCAGAAAACAGAGTTTACTATTAACTAATATTCCACAGTGAGAATTACACAAATGAATTGATATGATATATAATACAATAAGAATATTATATAATGACACAGAAGGGGAGGTTGAAATGTTACCTGGTGGTCTGGGTGTAGGTGCGTTTGTCAGAGAGGCTCGAAAGAAAAAAAACTGGACAATAAGTGATTTATCGAAACACTCAACGGTATCAACATGCACAATTAGTAATATTGAGACAGGTGCACGACGAAACCCCCGTGAGCAAACAATAAGAAAGCTCATGGAAACTCTCGAAATTGATGAACAGACAATCGAGAAACGCCTTGCTGAACAGCGCCCGAAGGGAGTTTCATCGATGCAGGAATTGTACGGCGTGTTGTGGTCAATGGGTTTATCGTCTAACGCAGTGGAACATATTGCCAAGACAGTACAGCTCTGGAAACGAGTTGAAAAAAGGTGACTTTCACTACCACGACGTGCACTAAGACGCCATGTCACCATGCAGGAGTAGAATGACAGAAACAAACTGACTGTAAGGGAGAGGACATAATGGCAAATGTCACCTACAAGACTGGAGCTGGCGGAAAAAAGCTCTGGTACGCACGCTACCGCACGCCCGACGGCAAGGATAAGTGGGAGGCTCCCAAAGGCCGCCCAACGAAAAAGAACGCCGAGGAACTACTAACGCTTCGATTGCGAGAGATTGAGGATGGCATCTACGGAAAATATCTCGACGTAACCCTGGGTGTTTTCATCAAGAGATATAAGGAGGACTACCTCTCACTCAAGAGGCCGTCTACACAGGAAGATTACGAGTATGTTATCAAGAATCACATCATAAAATTCTTTGGGGAAGAGGGACCTCTGAAAAGTATCGACGCTGCCTTGTGTCAAGAGTTTGTGACTTGGATGCGGAAACCGAAAAAGAACAAGAAAGGAAAACAAAAAACGCTGTCAGCTCGAACCATCAACAAAACCATCACCGTTCTTCGGGGGATACTCAAGAGGGCCGTCTTGTGGCATTATCTCAAGGACAACCCCGCCACTTATGTTGACCGTCCACAGGAGGTCAAAGAAGAGATGATAATCCCCACACCCGAAGAACTTCAATGTCTCCTTGATGCTGTGGACCCTCGATACCGAGCGCTCTATGAAACAGCCGCTAGGACTGGCATGAGGGAGGGAGAAATCTTCGCTTTGAGATGGAAGGACGTTGACCTCTCGAACGGGGTCATACATGTTCGTAGGACTTGGCGGGAAACCACTGGGTACGGGGAGCCAAAGACCAAACGGGGCAGAAGAGACATTGACATATCACAAGCGTTGGTGACGATACTCCAGCGTCACAAGGCCGAGAGCGAGTATAAGGGCAGCGATGACCTTGTGTTCTACACAAAGAACCAGACGACAAAAGAGCAGGTTCCCCTCCGCCGACAAAATCTACTGCGGAGGGTACACTATCCTGCAATTGAGAGAGCTGGAATTCCACGTGTACGGTTCCATGACCTGCGGCATTTTTACGGTTCGCATCTGCTACATCAGTCTCAAGATGCGGCTTACGTCGCCCGCCAGATAGGTCACAGCCAGCCTTCGACCACGATGAATATGTATTCTCATCCTGTTTCCCAAAGGTGTGTTGTTGAGAAGCTGGATGAGGTCATTTCAGCGGGGAAAGAAGAGGTCGGGGAGCCCGGCATAGTCGTCCCCCTGCGCAAACGAAATTCTCGGTCGTAGAAGATTCGTAGAAGATTCCGCTTTGTGTTCCTCCCGGCAGATTCTAACGATTGTTGTTTTATGCTTTCATCACGCGGAATAATGATGGTGAGCCAGGGAGGAATCGAACCTCCGACACCCGGATTAAAAGTCCGGTGCTCTGCCAACTGAGCTACTGGCCCACAATGCTTATTATAGCCATACGGCTGTGACTGTTTGACCGTTGGAGTTTAGCACCGGTTCCCTGGCTGTTCAAGAAGAGGATTCGCTTTGGGACTCCGGGGCGCGCGGCGATGCCTGGATGGCCCCATCCTGCGGGTGGTTTCATTGATACTGGTGGCTGTAGTGGGCTTCTACGCCGTCGAGAAAGGGAGCCGGATCGTCGGCCTAGAACGGTTGTTCGGGTTCGCCATGGCGATATTCGCAATCGTCAAGTTGCTGGCTTTCCGCGAGGAGACTCAAGCAGACGGGTGCGGTGGCTCAAGTGAAGCAGACTATTTGCCGATTCAGTAATAATGGAGGCATGAAAGGCGGCGAGGTTTAGGGTTGAGTGAAGACCAGTCTGAAAACGAAGAGGAAGTAACATTTGTCGGCATGCCCGGCGGGGGCCGAAAGCGGAACGACACTGTCGTAATGGGGGCGGTCCAGCGAAGGCTGGAGGCCATGTACCCGTACATGAAAGGCCACTGGCAGAGGATCGCTTTCGAGTCGGCTTCCCTGGGTGAGGAGCTTGACATGAGCCAGGAGGCCCTGGAGCAGCTCCGGATGTGCGCCTACCTGATGGATATCGGAATGATCGACGAGTCCATCCACGTGTTGATAGCGAACTGCAGCGAAACCGGCGTCGATTACATGCAGAACCCCGACGTTCGCCGGACCGTCGAGAGGCACCCTGTCATGGGAGCCCGAAAGCTGGAGGAACTGGGATTTCCCAGGCCGATAATCCTCGCGGTCAGGCATCACCACGAGTGGTACAACGGCTGGGGATACCCCGACGGCCTCTCCGGCGTGGCAATACCGCTGCTTGCGCGGCTGCTGGCGGTCGCTGACGCTTTCGTGTCCATCACCTCGGACCGTCCGTTTCGCCAGGGAGGCACCCCGGCGGAGGCGCTCGAGGAGATAATCGGTTACGCGGGAGTGCAGTTCGACCCATGGGCGGTGCCGGCCCTCGAGAAGATAGTCACCCAGAAGACGCATGCGACCGAGTCGTTGATAGACAAGACGCTGGACCTAGCGTTAGAGGACTTCGAGAGCTAAGCACCCCGCTCCATAGATACGCTGGCATTCGAACACCGCTGCATCCACTCCGGCTGCGTTCCGCTCCCTCTACGTACTACAGAAGTACGTCTCGGTCGCGCGCCTTGCCGGAGCGGCGCTTCGACGCTCTCGGTGCGTAACCGTATTCATAGAACGAGGCACTAAGCACCCCGTAGTGCCGGCGAGTTGCCGGCATCCATTGCCGTTCCTCAGAATGACGACAAACGCGCCATCTCTGATTGACGCTTCCCAGGCGTCCGCCTCTCGGAAGAGAGAGGTCTTACATCACCTCCACGTCCGTTTTTCCTCTCCGTGGAACTCACGGCGAGCTATCTGTATCTGTCGGCGTTAATCTTGGTTTTCGACTAACGCCTGATCACTATCCATACTGTACCACCACCCTGTGACATGCTTTCCTGGACTCGCCGTACCCGGTGGTGTCTTCATTGACCAGTATGGTTCCGGTCTCAAGCTGTTCTGCTCGGGCCGGCAGGATCCCTTTGGTGATGCCGGCGAAGAGCGGTCCTCTGGGATACGCCGTTTTTCGTCGCCCGCTCTTGTCGTTTCATTGTATGTACTGTCAAGTATATACACATATGGCATCATATCAGTGAACTGCTGGTTGCCCCACCAAAAGCAGTTTGCGTACTTTCGCTCCTTGTCGTATCGTATCTGCCAATGTGCCCGCAGGTGGGCGTAAGAGTACTGGTAATGTGTTTCGTTGAGAGAGGAGAGTCGATGTTTAACGGGATCTTTCATATCCGCAAGCCGGAGAATGAACCGGTGCTTGCGTACGCTCCGGGCAGCAGTGAGCGGGCGGAGTTGAAGGCCAGGCTGAAAGAGATGCTCGCTAACCCGGTCGAGGTGCCGTGCATGATCGCCGGCCGTGAGGTCACCACCGGCGACCTGGTGGAGATGAAGGCCCCGCACAACCACAGGCAGATCCTTGGCCGCTACCACCGCGCGGGCGTAGGCGAGGCGGAGATGGCGATCGACGCCGCCAACGAGGCGAAGGTAGCCTGGAGCGAGATGCAGTGGTCCTCCAGGGCAACGGTGCTCCTCAAGGCGGCGGAGCTGCTTTCCGGCAAGTACCGCCAGACGCTGAACGCTGCGACTATGCTGTGCATGAGCAAGACCTGCTACCAGGCGGAGATCGACTCGGCGTGCGAGCTGATCGATTTCTGGCGCTTCAACCCTTACTTCATGACCGAGCTGTACGACGACCAGCCGATATCCACCGGGAGCTTCCTCAACTACATGGAGCACCGCCCCCTGGAGGGGTTCGTGTTGGCCATCTCCCCGTTCAACTTCACCTCGATTGCGGGCAACCTGCCAACCGCGCCTGCGTTGATGGGGAACGCGGTGGTCTGGAAGCCGTCCTCCACCGCGGTGCTGCCCGCCTACTACATCATGAAGATACTGAGGGAGGCGGGTATGCCGGACGGCGTCTTGAATATGCTGCCGGGACCGGGACCGGTCATCGCACCGCCCGTTCTCAACCACCTGGACCTGGGAGGAGTGCACTTTACCGGCTCCACCTACGTGTTCTCCACGATATGGCTTGCCATCGGCTCGGATATACGGAAGTACTACTCCTATCCACGTATAGTGGGCGAGACCGGCGGAAAGGACTTCATATTCGCTCACACGTCGACCGACCCGGACATACTGGTTGCCGCTATCGCGCGCGGCGCCTTTGAGTACCAGGGACAGAAGTGCTCGGCGCCCAGCCGGGCCTACATCCCCGACAGCATCTGGCCCCGGATCAAGGAACAACTGCTGGATGAGATCTCGACGATGAAGGTCGGTGATGTTTGTGATTTCGGCAACTTCATTAACGCGGTGATCGACAGGAAGGCGTTTGACAAGATAGTCGGCTACATCGAGTTTGCCAGGGAGGACCCCGACATGGAAATCGTGTGCGGTGGGACGTACGACGACTCCGAGGGGTACTTCATCCAGCCCACTGTCGTCCTGTCTCGGGATCCGCGCTCCAAACTGATGAGCGAGGAGATCTTCGGGCCGGTGATAACTGTTCATGTCTATCCCGAGAAGCGGTACGAGGAGATGCTGGGGATATGCAACACCACGAGCCCCTACGCGCTCACCGGTGCCATCTTCGCCCAGGACCGCTTCGCGATAGTGCAGGCGTCGAAAGCGCTTCGCGGTGCGGCGGGGAATTTCTACATCAACGACAAGCCGACCGGTGCGGTAGTGGGGCAGCAGCCGTTCGGTGGGTCGCGGGCGTCGGGGACCAACGACAAGGCGGGAAGTCGGCTCAACCTCGAGCGATGGAACTCACCACGAGCCATAAAGGAGACGTTCCTGCCGCCGACGGATTACCGCTACCCGTTCCTCGAGGACGAGTAGGCGAGCACCTCGGGAGTGGAATCTCCTCGTAGCGCCGGCATCTTGCCGGCATTTCCCAAGCCCACTTGAGCCGCGTCTTCAGGCGTGGTCTGGGATGCGAACTAAAGTGCGAACTAAAGTGTGAGGGGGAAACACCCTATAGCTTGAACTCCACGGTCTCGCCCTCCTTGAGCTCTACTATTGAGTCACCGACCTCGATAAGAATCGGCTGCGCGCTCCCGGACAGGGTTTCCACCTTCAGGGCGTCGTTACTGAACTCCAGCTCGAGCCAGTGCCCGCGATAGCGGACATGCATGCTCAACCCGTCCAGCTCCTCAGGGAACATCGGGTTGAACCTGAGCTCGTTGCCCCGGCATTCCATTCCGGTGTAGCCTCGTTGTAACAGGTCAACACAGCCGGCCATTGCCCCGAGATGGATGCCCTCGGCGGTGGTTCCTACCTGGATATCCACGAAGTCGGTCAGCAGGGCCACGTTGAAAAGCTCCCAGGAGCGGCCTCTGTCCAGGCGGGCGGCAACCCAGGAGTGAATGATCCAGCTAAGGGATGAGCCGTTAGAGGTTCGCTTCAGGTAGTAGTCGATGTTCTTCGGTATCATCTCGGGATAAAACTCGTAACCGAGTTGTCCAAACATCTCGGCCAGTTCCTCGAACGAGAAGAGGTAGAAGAGCATCAGGACGTCTGCCTGCTTGGACACCTTGTAGCGGTTGGGGCTGTCCCCTTCCGCCTCCAGGATACGGTCCAGGCGCTGGATGTTGTGGTACTTCTCGTGGTAACCATCCCAGTCGAACTCCTTCAGCCGGTCATAGCCCTCAAACTGGCTGATGATGCCGTCACCTTGAAAAACGATCCGCAGCTTGCGGCTGATCTCTTTCCACCTGTCTATCTCTACGTCCTCGATCGCAAGCCGCTCACAGAGGTCCCTCAGCTGTTCCTTTGACAGAAGATCGAACAGCTCGAGCGCCCTGTTCATGACGAAGACGACCATGATGTTGGTGTAAGCGTTATTGTCGAGTCCCGGGCTCTGTGCGCCGGGGTAGCTGTCGTGATACTCGTCCGGCCCCATGACCCCCAGGATCTCGTACCTGTCGAGCTCCTGGTTAAACTCGGCGATGGACGCCCAGAAACGGGCTATCTCCAGAATCATCTCGGCCCCGTACCAGGCCAGGAACTCAAGGTCGCCGGTGACCTGATAATGCTGCCATATATTGAAGACGATGGCCGCGTTGATGTGGCGCTGAAGCTGGGAGTTGTCCGGGAGCCAGTTGCCCGACTTGGGGTTGAGATGGACCTGCTGGGTTTCCTCCCTGCCGTTGCTGCCGCTTTGCCACGGGTACATGGCCCCCTTGTAGCCGAGCCGGTTGGCCGCTTCCCTGGCCTCCCCCAGACGCCGGTAACGGTACATCAGCAGGCCCCTGGTGATCTGTGGGGTCCGGTAGTTGAGGAACGGGAAGATTATCAGCTCGTCCCAGAAGATATGCCCGCGATAGGCCTCGCCGGACCAACCCCGGGAAGGCATCCCCACGTCGATGTCCAGGGAGTGCACGGAGGCGCTCTGCAACAGGTGGAAGCTGTACAGGCGGAGGATTCTCTGGACGTGACGCTGTTCCGGCGGCATGCCCAGCCGCAGTTCAAACTTGAACCTGTGCCACAGGTGGCTCCAGGCCAGGGCGTGGGTCTTCAGCAGCCCCTTGAACCTTGCCGCCTCTAACACCGCTTTCTCCGCCTCCTGCTTGCACTCGGTGATAGCGGTGTCCCTGGACGTAAACAACGCGACCGTTTTCTCGATGGTCACCTGGACCCCTTCGGCGAGCTCGAGCGTAAGGTGCTGGGCGATGTAGCCATCTCGCTGGTCGAGCCGCCGCTCGATTGTCAGGGACTCTCCGTTCTTGATGACCTCCGTCCTGGCGGCCTGGGCTATGTACACCTTCGACTGGCTGGTGCACACCTCTAACAGAACCGTGTTGTCAGTGACCCGCCGGGCCTCGACCGGCTCGAGGTGCTTGTTGTTTAGGTCCTGGTACCGTGCCACCCCGCTGTTGGTCACCGTTCCATCGAGAGCGGACCTGATCTCCAGCGTCCCGGACCAGTTGACCGGGACGATTACCATCTCCAGTGCCGCCAGGTGCATGTCGGCCATGCTCACAATCCGGCGGTCCAGCAGCCGGGTCTCCCGCCCTTTCTCGTCACGGAAGTGGACCATCCGGTGCAGTACCCCGTTCCGGATATCCAGCTCCTGGATGTAGGAGAGTATCTCCACACTCTCGAGGTCGAACCAGTCCTCCCCGGGGATACGGAAGCTCAGGCACAGCCAGTTGGGCAGGTTGACGAGGTCCTCATTCTCTATGGTCCGGCCCGCGATATCGGTATGCAGGCGGTTGTAACCACCGGCAAGGTACGTCCCGGGGTAATGGGCGCCGCCCGCCGCGGACTCCGGGGCCGCCCCCCGGGTGGCGAAGTACCCGTTCCCCAGGGTGCACAGCGCCTCCCGCAGCTTCTCCTGTTCGGGGTCATACCCCTCGTTCATCATCAACCATGTACTCTCTTCCGCCAGGAAAGAGGTGAGCTTTTCGAGGAAAACCTCGACCTCGTCAGTGTCTTTCAGGCTGTACTGGGCCTTTGTGTTGCGGGAACCCTCTCCCACAACGATAGTAATCCCCCGGGCTTTCAGCTCATCGAAGGCGTCCTCGTCGGTGATATCGTCCCCGATGTAGAACGGGATGACGTTGGGCCGGGCGAGGTCCAGCGTGTTCAGAAGCCAGTCGATGGCCTTGCCCTTGTGCCAATCGATGTCGGGCTGGAGCTCATAGACCTTTTTCCCCTCCGACTTGCGGAGAGCCGGAAACTGTTGGGCGACCTGGTCCACGATCTCCCCCACACGCCCGACCCGCCCTTCTTCCACGTTCCGGTAATGGGTGGCGATGGAGTACTTCTTGCGTTCCACCTGGGCGCCGGGGATATCGGCCAACAGTTCTTCCAGGCGTTGTTCCGCCTCGTCAAGCATGGGCAGGAACCGCATGGCCTCGTCGTGCTCCCTTTTCAACCCCCCGGGGCCTTCGATCTCGAAGCCGTGGCTGCCCGCGTAGCAGAGGTCATCGATGCGGATGAAATCCTTCACCGCCTCGAGGCCTCTCCCGCTAACGGCGGCCACGGTGCATTGACCGATCAGCTCCAGGAGCGTTTCCCGCATCCCGTCGTGGAGGATCGCGTCCTCGGGGCGGGGCACGATCGGGGTAAGGGTTCCGTCGTAGTCCAGGAAGACGGCAACCTGCTTGTCCCTTATCCTGTCTTCGATCTCGTCCAGAGACGTGAGGGCGTTTTGGAGATCATCAATCGCAACCTCCACGTTTATCTCAGAGAGGTCATCCACCACGATGTCTGCCCCCGCCTCCGCAAGTGCCTCTCCCTGGTTCTCTCTGTTGACCCCGACGACCAGGCCGAAGTTCCCCCTGCTGCCGGCCTGGACCCCGGAGATGGCGTCCTCAAAGACGACGCACCTGCCGGGATCGACACCCAGTCGCCGGGCGGCCTCCAGGAACATGTCCGGGTCGGGTTTTCCGCTCATATCCAGGCTCTCTATATCAATCCCGTCCACCTCGGCATCGAAAAGGTCGGAGGCGCCGGCGGCATCCAGGACCTCCTTGCGGTTCTTACTGGAAGTGGCGACAGCGACCTTGAATCCCCTGTGCCTCAGGTTCTCAAGCAGGTCTATGGAAGATGGGTACACCTCCACCCTCTCTTCCCTCAGGTGATCGGTGAACAACCGGTTCTTACTGTTTCCCAGGCCGCAGACGGTTTCGGCGTCGGGGGGGTCGTCAGTGCTGCCGTACGGGAGGTCGATGTCCCGGGAGTCGAGGAAGCTCTTGACCCCCTGGTAGCGGGGCTTACCGTCCACGTACGCGGGGTAGTCCACGTCGATTTCGAACGGCTTGAACTCACCACCACCGGCCCTCTCCTCCAGGTACTGGTCGAACATCTTCTTCCATGCCGCGGCATGCACCTTGGCGGTCTTGGTGATAACGCCGTCAAGATCGAAGATGATGGCATCGTACCGGGACTGGGTAATAGTGGCGGTGGACGTCTTATTCCTGCTCATCAACCCTCCCGAGATAATATGAACCCCTTGGAATAATGTTCCCCAACGCGCTTTCGGTATCCTTTCCCCGCGGGGCGGGTCATAGGGTAGAACAGTGGCGATTGAGTGCTGTGCGACACCCTGAACATTTGGATGGGGGATAGCAGGTTGGGGACGAACCGTACACGATGTAGTGAGCCAGCACACGGTCGACCTGGTGCCGCTCATAGACAGCCTCAAGGATGTTTCCGGGCTGGAAGAATCGTGAACCGCCCCGTCGGCGGGTTCCCGGTGACCTCCTCCCGCTGGTGCTACCGCCTGCCCCCCCTTTTCTGTTTCATGATCTCTCGGGATACCTCGGCTAGAATGATGTTCATGGTCTCGTGATACGTTGCGGCATCCTGGGGCTCGTCCGGCTCCGGCCTGGCCAGTTCAACCGCCGCGGTCTCGACCATGTACATGATTTCTCCCCTGGATGCCCGGTAGGCGGGAAAGCGGTTATTGATGACAAGCGTATTTCGCCCCTTCTCTTTAACCACTACGCTCCTGATAGACTCCTCCATCGGCCGGACGTCAAAGTCTCCCCACTTCGCCTTCCGTTTTCTCTTCCCGACCGCAGACGGCGGGGGAGGAGTGGCGGGTTCGTACGGTCCACGGCTCTCTCCTTCCTCCCGCGGCTCCACCGCATCCTTTTCTTCAACCCCGGTAGGCGGCTTCTGCCCTTCGGCCGTGCCGGATTTTCCCTTCAGGCGATATACTTCCTCCAGGCGCTCCAGCGCTTTGAAGATGAAGTCGCGCGCGAGCATCGCACGTTCTATTTCCTCGTCGCTCGGGAGTTCCTCTTCCTTTCTGGCGAGTAGTTCCTCCACGTACGGCTTCATGATCCTGCGCATGACCGTGGCGCACTTTCTCCACCCGGGGGAATCCCTGTCGAAATCGTCTTTGTTGAGTTTCAAGGGTATGAACCCCATCTCGACTTCGCCGACCAGGTTGTTCAACGATGCCTTGAAGGCCGGAGTCTTCTCCCCGAAATACTCATCTCTGACCACCACCCGGCCGGACACAGAGACCCTGATCCCGCCTTTCAGGTCGGAAGTCGCTTTCTTGATCCCCAACCACCCCTCCAGCAGCTGATGGCCGGGTTGACGTTTGTCACCGGGATAGGGGCTGGGCACATCCTTGATCCTGATCTTGAACGGCTTCGACTTGACTGAGGCAATGTCCTCGGGCTCAACCCGCTTGTCGTTTAAGACCAGCTCTATCTCTCCTTTCCTGATGAGTGGCGCATATCTCCACGATAGATCTTCACGGAGTTTTTTCACGTTGGGTTTGCGCTCGAGCTGCCTCACCTCGACCTGGACGACACCGACCCCGGGCACCGGTGAACGCGTTTCCTCGGCGACATATTCTTTGAGGCCGTTACTTCTGTCGCGCCAGTTCTCGTCCCTTATGATGAACTGGGTATCACCGCCATGTGGATTGGCCCTGATTACCCATCCACAGCCCAGGTAACCCATCGCCGCCTTCCCCCCCTGGCCGTATCTTCCAAGCCTGCCTTTCTCGCGCGTCTGCTTTCCCCAGTGCAGAAAACCTTCGAGCGTCTCGAGGTCCATGCCGTTGCCCCCCTTGCAGGTTACGCTCAAGGAGCCACGACGGCAGGAGATCGTTATCGTCATCGGTTCCCCGGGAATGATGTCATCAACGGCGTTATCGATCAGTTCGCATACCGCCTCGGTGGGGTTGCGGAAGTTGAAGGAAAGAGAGCTCAATAGAGCGGGATCCATCTTCTCCCGGATGCTTTTCTTCATCTGGTAACACCAGTAGCCCTGTTGTCGTCCGTGACCTATTCCGGTTCGCTCGTATCCCGGGAGCGCCGACCGGACCCGCACTCCCTTAGTGAAACCTCCCGTGGTGAAACCCGCGATGAGACTCCATGCAAGGCCTTCCAGATTAAATCATACTCTTCCACAGTGACGCGTGGTCGATATCAATCCTTCGCCTCTTGTCGACAGCCACGTCACGCAACATCGAGGGACAACACGGCGTCTAGTGTTCCGTCCCATGGGTAGCTTTACGCACCGAGAGCGTCGATGCGCCACACCGGCAAGGCGCGTGACCGAGGCTGTACTCACGTAGTACGCCGAGGGAGCGGAACGCAGCCGGTGTGGATGGAGCGGCGTTCGAATGCCAAGATATCTGTGGGACGGAGCACTATGTAGGCCGGGCCAGTGACATTACCTGGACGTGGACCTTCCTGGTTCGGGGTCCGTCGAACTCGCAGAGGTAGATGCCCTGCCATGTCCCCAGGACCAGCCGGCCTTCGTGCACAGGCACCATTGCGGAGTGACCTACCAGTGAAGACTTCACGTGCGCAGCCGAGTTGCCTTCGGCGTGGCGGTAGGGGCCATCCCATGGGACCATGCGGTCAAGCGTTGAGGCGAGGTCCTCTCGGGCGGCGGGGTCGGCGTTCTCGTTTATCGTCACGCCCGCGGTCGTGTGCGGGATAAAGACCATGCATATCCCTTCCTCGACCCCGGTCTTTGCGGCGGCCGACGCGACCTCCCCGGTGATTTCCTTGAGATCGGTGCGAGACGAGGTCTTAACTGTCAGCGTTTCCATCTCCGGTCTCCTTTCATCCGATGGTGAGAGACAGGTAGCGCAGATATAAAGATTATGACATCTGCTCAGGAAGATGTTACACGTGGTAGTCGAGTTCGAGGGTCAAACACAACATATTGTGGTCTCCTGAGAAGATGGAATAATCGTTTTTCCTTTTATGGCCGGTGGGCGATTGCGGGTATTTCAGCCTGCCCGCGCACCCCATATCGAGCCATAGTGGATGCAGCGGCGTTCGAATGCTGGCGAATTATTGGAACGAGGTCTTAAAACGGAAACAGGCGTGGAACCTTGCTCTTGTACCCACTGAACTCTTCACCGAAGTGGGATTCAAGCTCACGGTCCTCAAGGATTGAGAGCACCAATAGAGCCATCGTGAACAATACCCAGTTAGTCAGCATGTAATGTCCCGCGAAATCCAGCATTTGATATAGATGGTAGTCAGAATAAACGCTGTCCAGTGGGTGATACAACATGCATGCGGAAAGCGTGACTCCTATTGCCGCCAGGAACTGGGGGTGGCGCACGAGTGCGTAAGGTCCGCTCGTGACCAGGCCGTCGTCCAGCTTTCTGTAAAGCAGGGACCTGCGAAACCCCAGGACGACTATCGACCAGATTCCGAAGGCGGTGAAACCGGCGACGGCGACCCAGCACAATACGTTGGTCCAGCTGAACCCCCCGGGCATCCAGAGCACCCTTCCGGCAATGAAGGCCTCATTGTAGGCCTCAGTGCCAAGAGCCAGGTCCGGTCTCAGAAGGGCCATCCAGCCTAAGGCGATGAGCAGTATGCCCAGTGGTCTCAGAATAGAGGATAAGAGGTAGTACGTGTTTTCCGCCCTCCTTGCAAGGTTATGCGTATACCTGGTTGACCACAGGAGAAGGACTCCCGCCATCCAGAGAAGGGGTGCGTACTCATACAAGACCCGATAAGCATCCCCCCATCCCGATGGAATAACCGGTGGAATCGGCATCATTTCTTTTCAACCGCCTTTCAGGATGGCACTTATGGGTGTAGCAACCGGTCAAGCGTCTTCATTAGTAGTAACTTCTCAGCAAGAAAGATGCTCCTCCCCGCGGTTCCCATTCGTTCCGTCTACATTGACATATTACTACACTTGGACCAGTTTCCCGGCTACATCTCGAAGCAACAACGGAGCTTAGTGCCAGCCAGACCCAGGATTCTATCAAGCAGGGGTTCAACGGCTAGCAAGGAGCTGGCGACACAAGTCTCCGTGGAATGCCCAGAAGAGAGAGGCTTCTATTTTGGAAGTGACTTCCAATCCTGCCAGTTATTACCAATATGAGATGCAAAGGCATTAGTCGCAGAAAACGAAGTTTGCGACCAACGGGGTTAGATCGCATCAGAGAAGTTATTAATCGCAATGAAAGTTGATTAATCGCGGGATATCGAGAATTCAAGCTGAAGATTTTGTTGATCGCACTTTTCGGGGGGTTAGATACCAATATAGCCCAGTATCAAAGGATTCGGGTAGAGTGCGATTGATACACTTCTTAAAGGGATATATAAGTAACTACCACCAGCAGTTGCTATCAAAGGAGTGTGTGAATACCGACACCGCTTCATCCCAGCTGCTTCTCTGTCCATAAGACTCAAATACTGAATGGCAGTAACCATCTGGGGGAGTCCCGCTATATCATTCAGCCCTCTCCACCATGCTGTTTGACGTTCAGTGCTTTCCAGGCAAGCATTGGTTGGCTGGCGATCCTCTCCTGCATGTCGATATCAGAAGTGAGGAGCTCTGGCTTGATTACGCCGTTGTCAAGCAGCAGGTCCAGAAACTCCGATTCTTGCTCCGTAAACGGGAGAACGACAGAAAGGGCTTCCTTGCACTCGGTCACCAGTGTTGTTCCGAACGCCCGAGGGCTCTCGATACCGGTAACAATATCCCTGTTGAGTGTTGGCACCAACTGTCTCTCTATTTCCTCTTCCTCGAAGTCGACATCTTCTATGGAAACCGTCCGCCAGTCGCGCCTGTTCATGGCGCCGTAGACCACGAAAGCCAGGCGTATCCGTTTGTGGTCAAGCATTCCTGAGCGAAGTAGCCTGTGATTATCGAAAAGATCACGAGCCTGATGGCGGGCCAGTAGCGCAGCCAGCTTACCGGCAGCCAGTTCGTGGATGTCGACCAGCGGGATTTCCTTTGCCTGAAATGAACCCAGGATGTTTGAGTCCTTGGAAACGATAGGCCAAAGAGGGAGACGGTACATGTAATTGATATCAAGTTCGAGATTACCGCCCTCCCCAGTTGCGCTCTCGTATCGAAGCCGCCATTTACCGCCCGCGTGTTCTTTGGGAATTCTGGTTATTGTAAAGCTTTCCCGTGAGCATACAGCCTGAATTGCTTTCTTGATATCAGGCCGTTCAGAGAGCATCGTCTCTCGCCCAGCAGCCCCGATGTAGTTTAAGTCGATGTCCACAGAAAGCCGGGGCATGTCGAAATAGAAGAGGTTCAGTGCCGTGCCTCCCTTGAGAACAAGTTTCCCTTCAAGTGAGGGATGGTCTTGAAGTCTTTCGAGTAGATCCAGCAACAGAATTGCCTTCTCCAGGACATCGGGCCTGAAGCCAGTTGCACTGGCCGTATTCATAAGCTGCTCTCGTGATAGCTTCATGTCACTTCAGCCCAGGAACGCTTCAGGACTGTCTCAGGCACGACGAGATTCCATTCCGGCAAGAGACGACCACCGTGTCTCTTGTTTCTTTCCATGTAATGCGGTTGACGGGGACGTAGCTCCCTCAACGGGTCCAGGTGTGGGTCCTTAACCATAAGGCTGTCTTGATGTTGCTCCAGGAAAAATCCCACCTTCGCGGCCGTGGTTGAGTTGCCGAGAAGCAGAGTATATTCAACCACTTCATCAAGGTTGAAGTACTCGATCGACTCAAGGGAGCGCCAGACCTCCTCCCAGCCGCCGCAAAGGTCGGGCCGGTCCAGGACGTCCACCATCGTTCTTTCGAGGTCGGTGACTTTTACCGGTATGCCCTCCCGCTCTGCCGATTTGACCCCGAAGGATTCTTTGCCCTTGTCCCTGAGCGCCTTCGGCACAAGTATTCCTTTGAATTCATAGGAGCGGAAACGCAGAGGTGCAGAAGGCCGCTTGGACAAGTAGAAGAAACGCTGGTATACGGAATATGCCCTACCGAAGAACTCCAGGGCCGTGTGGTAGCCGAGAACGGCGTCTGCGGTCAGCTTTGAAGCAAGGAGGTATGGGTCTACCGGTACCGATTCAGGGTCAACACCGGGCTTCACAACGACATACAGGCCCCTTCGCACAGGAACGATCCGTCCCTGACGCCGGTGGTAGGTCAGCATCGACGTGCGAACCTTTCGGTGTCCGGAGCCATGCGTTCCCAGGTCCTCGTCCAGTTCTGCAACCGTGAAGACCGGGTGCCGGGAGAAGAAGTTGTTTAGCTTCATCTTGAACTCACCACAACTTGACAATTCTACGTGTTAGCTATAAATAAATTATAGTTATATCGGGTGAATGTCAAGTGGAAGGATCGGACTGTTGTCTCTCCAAATACGCGTAAAGCCTGTATTTTGGCAATGGTTTACTATTGCTAAGGCTCTTAACCGGGCATTCACTACCTTTTTTCATTCATATCATGGGGAAGATGATGAATAAGAGGATATTGTTGATGTTGTGGTTAATGATGAAACATTTGGGCAACCTACGCCTGGCTTATTTCTCTGCATAAGAGCATCTTGGGGTACCGACGATGAATGAAATATGGTGTTTCTATTCTGCTTCCTTGCTGCAGGGAGTGAGCACAGTTCCTTGTCACTCATGACTGATAATAATAACTGTTAGAATGAATCCATCGGTGACAAACCATTACGGACAAGCAGTGCTTAGACAAAGCAAGTACCGATAGGCAATAAAGGAAGGTATGAACGTGGCGCGAGTAAAGAAACCTCGGAAAAAGGAGAGCAAGAACAACGGCGCGACCCTGGGTTTCGAGGCCAAGATGTGGGAGGCTGCCGACAAGCTCCGCAGCAACATGGATGCCGCCGAGTACAAGCATGTGGTCCTCGGTCTCATCTTCCTGAAGTACATCTCGGATGCGTTCGAGGAACAGCACGAAAAGCTCGTTGCTGAGAGAGGCCAGGGAGCTGACCCGGAGGACCCGGATGAGTATCGGGCCTTCAACATCTTTTGGGTACCGAAGGAAGCCCGCTGGGAGTTCCTGCAGGCGAAAGCCAAGCAGCCGACCATCGGCAAGCTGGTAGACGACGCCATGGACGCGATAGAGCGGGATAACAGGAACCTGAAAGGTGTTCTGCCAAAGAACTACGCGCGACCGGCCCTGGACAAGCAGCGCCTTGGTGAGCTGATAGACCTCATCGGGACCATCGGCCTCGGTGACGCCGAGAACCGCTCCAAGGATATCCTCGGTCGTGTCTACGAGTATTTCCTCGCGCAGTTCGCGAGCGCGGAGGGTAAGAAGGGCGGGCAGTTCTACACACCCCGATGCGTAGTTCAGGTTCTTGTCGAAATGCTTGCCCCGTATAAGGGAAGAGTCTATGACCCGTGCTGTGGCTCGGGTGGTATGTTCGTACAGAGCGAGAAGTTTGTCGAAGCGCACGGCGGACATCTGGGCGACATCAGCATCTACGGCCAGGAGTCGAACAACACTACATGGCGCCTGTCCAAGATGAACATGGCTATCCGGGGCATCGATGTAAACCTTGGCCCTGAGCATGCGGACAGTTTCCACCGGGATCTCCACAAGGACCTGAAGGCCGACTACGTCCTTGCCAATCCCCCCTTCAACGATAGCGACTGGGGAGGGGATCGACTCCAGGACGACGCACGCTGGAAGTACGGGGTCCCGCCGAAGGGCAATGCGAACTTCGGCTGGGTCCAACACTTCATCCATCACCTGGCGCCCAGCGGCCTGACCGGGTTTGTTCTCGCGAACGGCTCCATGAGTTCCAACCAGTCAGGCGAGGGGAAAATCCGAAAGAACATCATCGAAGCCGATCTGGTGGACTGCATGGTGGCGTTACCCGGCCAGCTCTTCTACTCCACCCAGATACCGGTATGCCTCTGGTTCATCGCGCGAGACAAGAGGAACGGCCGTTTCCGCGACCGCGGGGGCGAGACCCTCTTCATCGACGCCCGCAAGCTCGGTTCGATGATAGACCGCGTCCACCGCGAACTCACCGACGAGGACATCCGCAGGATCGCCGATACCTACCACGCCTGGCGGGGCGATGAAGACTGCGACAAGGAGTACGAGGACGTGCCCGGCTTCTGCAAGGCCGCCACACTGGAAGACATCCGCCACCACAACCACATCCTCACACCTGGCAGGTACGTCGGCGCGGCGGAAGTCGAGGAAGACGACGAACCGTTCGAGGAAAAGATGGGGCGCCTTACTTCTGAACTGAGCAGGCAGTTTGAAGAATCGCACCGGCATGAAGAAGCAATCCGTAATAACCTGGCCGCGCTGGGTTTCAAGGTACAGTCATGAAAGTGAGCGAACTCATCGAGAAGCTGAAGTCCTGTCCGCAGGATGCACGTGTGGTTGCACCGGGTTACGAGGACGGGTTCGACGATGTCCTGGACGTGGAGGATGTTTTCATCAAACCGGATGCCAATGAAGACCACTGGTTCTATGGGCATCATGAGCATCTTCTGAAAGAGGAGCCGGGCGCGGAGAAGGCTGTTCGCCTCAAGACGAGCCGCCGATATGGAGATGGTGACTAATGATGCTGCGTGTATATGCCAGGAAAGTGGACACAAACCGGACAAACAGGACATGATTCAGGCATCGATGCAAACTGGACATAAACTGGTCAAACAGGACATGAAACCTGATGCCCGAGAGATTATGCGTATTTGGTATGGGACATTATTAAGACATATGGGACACGAACTCGACAAAATGCAATGGAGACATAACATGGTCAAGGCCGACCTTGTCGATTGCATGGTCGCTCTCCCGGGTCAGCTTTTCTACTCCACGCAGATACCGGTATGCCTCTGGTTCATCGCCCGCGACAAGAAGAACGGTAACTTCCGCGACCGCGGGGGCGAGACGCTGTTCATCGACGCCCGAAAGCTCGGCACAATGATCGACCGCGTTCACCGCGAGTTGACCGAAGAGGACATCCAGAAGATAGCCGGAATCTACCACGCCTGGAGAGGCAATGATGGTTGCGATAAAGAATATGAGGATGAACCCGGCTTCTGCAAAGCCGCAACCCTCGACGATATCCAGGAGCACAACTACATCCTCACACCCGGCAGGTACGTCGGCGCGGCGGAAGTCGAGGAAGACGACGAGCCGTTCGAGGAGAAGATGGAGCGCCTTACGGTAGCTCTTCGAGAGCAGATGGAGGAGTCCGCGAAGCTCGATAAGACGATATTGGCCAACCTGGAGGACATCGGCTATGGCGGATGAGTTCACGGGCTTTGACTTCAGCGCACTGGTCGACGCCATCCGCCGGGCACACGAGCATATGGCGGCTAAGGCCGGGCGGGCGGTCAACATCAGCCTGACGATCCGGAACTGGGTGGTCGGCTGCTACATCCGCGAATACGAGCAGAACGGGGCCGACCGGGCCGAGTACGGAGCGGAGGTTCTCGATCATCTATCCCGAGAGTTACAGGGCTCGCTCGACAAGTGCTACACAGACAGGTATT
>JAHIMR010000024.1 GCA_018896525.1 Actinomycetota bacterium | reverse complement strand
TCGGCACCGGCTCTCCGCACGGACAGGTTTGACTCGTTCCCCCGGGGTCAACGCGTTCAACCAGACCACCGGCCCCTTCCGCCTTGTAGTCAAGCATAAAGAACAGCGTCCCCCAGGATGCGTCACTGATGGATTTCTTGTTGGGATACATCCTGTACTTCGCTGTTCGTTTCATGATTTCATTATAGGTGGTGGGTATGACAACTATTTCACCCCGAGAGAAGTTCCGCCTCTCATCTTCCACCTCAAAGGAAGGGGACTTCCCGGCGGGGTTGTTAGAGCATCGGAGCGTTTCTAAAAAGGTGATCCTGATGAAGAAAACTCGCGTCGGAGACATCGACATATGCTATCAGGTCATGGGAAGCGGTCATCCGCTTATCCTGATTATGGGGCTGACCGCCAACATGGACTGGTGGGACCCGGAACTGCTGGACCAGCTCTCGTCGCGATACCGCCTGCTCCTGTTCGACAACCGGGGAGCCGGCCGGACTGACGCCCCCGATGGGGAGTTCTCTATTGAGCAGTTCGCGAACGACACCGCAGGTCTGATGGAGACGGTAGGTATCGACCACGCCAATGTCCTGGGAGTCTCGATGGGAGGAATGATAGCCCAGGAACTGGTCCTCAGCCACCCCGAGAAGGTCGACAAGCTCATACTGTGCGCTACCTTCTGCGGTGGAGAAAAGACCGTCTATGCTGACAGAGAAGTCCTGATGAAGATGGTGGACCGCTCCGGCACGCCCGAACAGCAGGTCCGAAAGACAGTGACCCTGCTATTCCCGGAGGACTGGCTGAAGGAGCACGAGGATTACCTCCAGGACTTCTTCCGCCGATACAGCATTGCCCCGGTGACCGAGGAAAACGCCATGCGCCAGTTCATGGCCACGGTGAAGTTCAGCACCTACGACCGCCTGCCCACGGTACAGAAACCAACGCTTGTCGCCTGCGGGACCGAAGATGTCATTATCCCGCCCGAGAACTCACGAATACTCACGGAGCAAATACCGGGAGCCCGTCTCGTGGAGTTCGAGGATGCCGGCCACGCGTTTATCAACCAGTACCGACCGCGGTTTCTAACCCTGGTGACTGATTTCCTTGGGTAACGCGGCATGACCCGTCACCCCGCCGCTCCTCGGTCACGCTGGCGAAACCCTCCCGGATATCGAAAAGCCCGTCGAAGAAGTCGACCATCCATCCAATGGCCTTATTGGAAAACACCAGGCCCCAGTGACCGACGGGCCAGTTGACCGACTTGTTGTAACCGCAGTCTAGGATGCCCGAGTCCCTGGGTAGCATCATCTCGTCAAAGTTGCTGATTATCGACAGGCACTTGATCTTCCTGCAACGGGAGGGGTTCGAGTTCATCTCCTTCATCAGCTTGCTGTTGGGGAGTATCTGGCGGCCCGCCTTGGTCATCAGGCCGAGAAAAGCCCAGTATACACCCTTGTGGGGCGTTGCCAGGTACACCACCTTGTTGACGTACTTCCAGCCACCCAGTTGCTGCAGGTAGTACCGAGCGATAATACCGCCCAGGCTATGCCCGACGAGGTTGACCTTCTCGGCGTCGAACTGGTAGCGGGTCTTCTGGACCTCCACCGCCAGTATCGCCGCGGACCTGGGGATATCGCCGGTCTGGAAATGCGGCAGCTCGGCCTCGGCAACGTCAAAGCCCTCGACCTCCAGGCGGCTCCTCAGATACCGGCTGTGAAATGGGGGGGCACCGTACCCCGGGACGTAGATGACCGGAAATCGCTCGATAGCCGCGAATTCCCGGGCCTTGCCGGTGAGGTTTATCTCGTCTTCGAACTTCTGGTCGAAATCGTACTCGCCATCACCATTACTTGCTGTCTTCTCCCTGCTCCATCGCATATCTTGTGGTTCCAACCCCCTCCTGTTATTCCACGGGAAAGCGAAACCTCATCCTGGCGCCTGCTAGACTTTGTCTTTCACGAAATCGAACGGCTCCTCGCCGGTCATATAACGGTCCAACCCCTCACCATCATATAGTTTGATGATAATGCGCCTAATCCTTCCCGCGATGCGGTCGATAAGCGCCTTGGTGTGCTGCTCATCGTAGTACGGGCTCAGGTCGATGGGGCGGCCGATCCTGCAGATTACGTCCCTGTAGGTTATAAATCTTATGCCCTCGCCAGCGTCCTGCAGTTTCACAAAGGGCGTGACCAGGAAGCCGGGGATCCTGGGAAGTTCCCTCTCCTCCTTTGCTATCACCGTACAGGGGATTATCGGGACCCTGGCCTCAAGGGCAAGCTTGGTGAACCCGGTCTTGAACGTGGCTATCTTGGTGACCCGGTGAGGATTGAAGAACGATTGGACCCCCTCGGGGAATATCCCAACCAGCTCCCCGTTCTCGAGCAGTTCCTCCGCGTGGTTAATATCCTTGTCGCTTTCGCTGCCCCCGTAGATCGAGAGCGGAAACCCGCCGGCCCAGGTGTACAACTGCTTTACCACGGGCATCTTGAACGAGTACGACGCCGCGGCGAAGTTGATGAAGCGGTCTACCGAGTACCCCACGACCAGCGGGTCCAGCAGTGACCGGTGGTTGGAGACCACCAGGGCGGCTCCCGCCTCGGGAACGTTGTACTCTCCTTCTCTTTTGATATGGTAATGCCAATCCGCCATCGGCCCGACGACAAGCCGCGCCGCCTCGTAGAACAGCATGTTCTTCACTTCCATCACTCAACCTCCGTCTTGTAGTCGGTGCCCTCTCCTGGTGTCTCCAGAAACCACCAACCAAATCTTTGAGTAATTATATTATAGACGGCGGCGGTAAAGCAGGTTCTGTGAGCCCTTGAACCCGAACCGGGGACGACCCCCCGCTTGAGGGGACCAGGTTCTTAACCTCCCCGGAGGGCGACTGAAGTCGCCCCTACAAGGCGGGGGGGATGCCGGCAAGTTGCCGGCGCTACAAGGGGGAGGGGATACCGGCGGGACGCCGGCGCTACAGGGGGGTGGTCGGGGTGGGCGGATTCGAACCGCCGACCTCGTGCTCCCAAAGCACGCGCGCTAACCTGGCTGCGCTACACCCCGGCTTCCACCAACGCTCCGCTCTCGGGCGGCCTCGACATCAACGCGAGACGGCTTGTACAGGCAACTCTCTAATCCGATTTTCGCTCGATAATCTTCCATTTCCCATCGTCACCTTGCCGCAAGGTGTAGGTCTCGTCCTGCTTGACGTTCTTGTTCACCGAGATCGGCACCGGGCCCTGGTATGTAGTATAGTCCCATGTCTCCGCGGTTTCCACGGTGGCCGTTCCCTCCGCGAGCCCCTTCACTTCCTCGAACTCTACTTTCTTCAGCGAGGACGCCACCGTCAGCCCGCGGCCCACCAGGTCCTCGACCCGCGCGGTCTCCTCGTCAAGGAACTCACCGGCCAGGACCGTCGAAAGCCCACCTGTGTCCCCCGAAAGTAAGGCCTTGCTTATCACGCTGTAGTACTGATTGACGGTATCAATGATGGCCTTCCTCATCTTGCTGCTCGGCTCCAGCGTAATCTCCACAGACTCCGGGCTGTAGAACTCCTTGGACTCGGGCTTCATGCCGGGTGACTCTACTTCTATGACATGGTACCCCTCGGGCAGGTTGTTGAGTTCCAGTCCGGTCTCGGCCCTGGTCAACTCGGCCCTGATGCTCCCGTCGTCTCCACCTCCGAAGATCCAGTACAGGTGCATGGCAGCCCTGGCGATGTCGATCCCGAAGTCCTTGCTCTGGTTGGCGAGCTGGTCCACCGAGTCCATGATCTCCCCCCAGGAGATCCCGCTGGTGCCCGCCTGGTCGAAAATGCCCTGCGCGTCCTGTACGACGTTATCCAATGCGATGGCAAGGCGCTTGAACTCGGCAACCGCGTACTCGGCGGTACGCCGTATCTTGCGTGCGTACTCAACCGCGCCGTCAAGGTCCGGGAGGTCCCCCAACGACAGGGCCTCCTCGAGCTCCTTGTCCGGTACTGCTTTCCCGACAGGCTCACCGTCGATGAACACCTCCGCCCCGGCAGGGGTCACGTATGCCTGCGTCGGTCCCTCGGAGAGCCTCAAGCGATACTTCTTGAACGGCCAGGTGCCGCCCGCGTCCTCGGCGGTGATGTTCACGTTGAAGCTGTCCGTCTTGAACACGAGATTTACCACGAAGGGGTCCCCATCAAGCGGCACCTCGGATATAAGGCGGCCGAACAGGCGGTTCTCGTCCTTCCTCGGGGTCACGCTGTAGTCATTCATTCGCCCCAGGTTATCGACCTGGACGTCCTGCCAGCGCTGGAAGTAGTTGAAGGTGGAAAACTTTCCGCCGGGATGCACCAGGAGTTCGTAGGCGTCGCTCCAGTCACCCACCTTCAGGTGTGACATGTACCTATCCACGGTGGCACGTGGTGTGTGCCCCGCGGCGATAACGAACAGGGCGACCACGATACCAATTATGATGACTACCGCTATTGGTATTCCAAGCTTCACCCACCATGAAGTCCGTTTCACACGTTCCCCCGCCTTGTAGGCCCAGGGCTGTACACCGGCGGCGTCCGCCTTCTTCTCGAGGGCGAGCGCCTTCGCCTCATCGGTCAACGGGGCGGCGCACCTGGTACAGAACTTGGCGTTCTCCTCTACCGTAGCCCCGCACTCGGGACAGGTTCCGGGCTCCTCGTTCGCCCCCTCGGTCCCTGCTCCCTCCTCCTTGTCTCGCGGCCCTTCGCCGGTTTCGCCTTTTCCCTCCGGCTCCTCAGGCGTCCCTTCAGCCCCGGGGTTGTCCTTTCTGAATATCCCTTTCACCGCTTAACTCCCTTCCTTCTCGGCGGCAATCAGCCGGCCACGGTCGTAACTGGTCACGATTATGCCGAACAGAAACCCTACCAGGAGAATTATCGTCGCTATCTGCCCTCCCGCCACGTTCACCCGCAGCACCTGCGTGTTCTGGACCAGCGACCTGATTACCTGGCTCAGTGCGAAGATAATCACCCACACCGTGAACATCACGCCCCCGAAGAAGGTGCAGATGTGGGTCTCCACTACCCTTCTCCTGGTCCCGATACCGGCTATCAGCATAAGGGACACGAGCAGGGGGATTATCGAGAGGAAGAACAGGATGCGGGGGATGTATATCTCCCAACCGCTGAAATCCCTCGATACCACCGAAAGGCCCAGTACGTCCAGCCGGATAAACGCCCACGGCGCGAACACCATCGACATCATGAGAACCACGAAAGCGGCAATCAGTATCGGCCCCTTGCGGCTCCAGAGAACTGTGAGGAACCGCGCCACCGGCGACGGCCCGGCCTCCTCGGACGCCCCGGGAGGGGGAACCCCTTCCCCGAGCGGAGATCCGCACTCCCTGCAGTAGACGTTCTCCTCAAGGTTCTCGGTCCCGCATTTCTCGCAACGCACCTTTTCTCAACCTCCCGCCTGTCAGACCAACCTCTCTGTTATCCAACGTAACACTCGGGCGAAATGCTACCGTCCCTGGCGCACGCATAAGGCCCGGGAATCATTTTACAGTATTAGTTAACCTATTGATAACAGCGTTACCTCGTCAATCGGTCGCTTGAAAGGTGTGGGACAAGGATGGTTTAATCAGTCGTGCAACAGCAGGTGGCGATAGACAGGGAGGTGGCGTTGGCCGAACTCAGGTGGAACCCGTTGCTTGGCACGTGGACCATCGTGGCGTCTCACCGGCAGGTCCGGCCCGACCTGGACGAGTCTTACTGCCCCTTCTGCCCGGGATCGGGGAAGGTCCCGGAGGAGTTCGACGTCTTCGCCTACGACAACGACTTCCCGTCCCTCTCGCTCGACCCGCCGGAGCCGGACGTCACCGGCGACGACCTCGTGCCGGTCCGTCCCGCCTTCGGTAAATGCGAGGTGACCCTTTACTCGCCCCTGCACGACATCACGCTGCCTGAGCTCCCCCTGGATCACATCGAGAAGCTTGTCAACCACTGGGAAGAGCGCTACCGCGAACTGGGAAGCATCCCGGGGATCGAGTTCGTCTATATCTTCGAGAACAGGGGCAAGGCGGTGGGAGTGACGATGATTCACCCGCACGGGCAGATATACGCCTACCCCTTTGTTCCACTGAAGGTCAAGACGGAGCTCGAGTCGGCGGAAAGCCACTTCGGCAAGACGGGGCGGTGCCTGTTCTGCGACCTCGCCGAACGCGAGAAGGCGGACGGCTCCAGGATTGTCTATCGGCACCAGGGGTTCACCGCTTTCGTCCCCCCGTTTGCCGAGTACCCTTACCAGGTGGATGTGCTCTCCGACCGCCACATCGGCAGCCTCTCCGGCATGACCACAGGCGAGCGTCGTGGCCTGGCCCTGGCCGTCAAGTGCATAACCGGCGCCTACGACAGCCTGTTCGGCTTCCCGTTCCCCTATATGATGTGTATGCACCAGGACCCGACCGACGGGGGGGAGTACCCTTACTATCACTTCCACATCGAGTTCTATCCCCCCATGAGGAGCATCGACAAGATGAAGTACAATGCCTCGTCCGAGACCGGGGCCTGGGCTACTATTAACCCGTCGTGCCCCGAGGAGAAAGCGGGCGAGATCCGCGAGAAGGTGGAGGAGCGGTTGGCGATGATAAACGGCGGTTGAACCGTCCCTTCGGGGAGCGTCAACAGGCGTGGCGTGGTTGAATCGGCCGGTACGGGCTGCCGGGAAGGATGAGTCGCATGCTGGATAAGGTGGAGATAAGCAAGAAGCTGATTGACTTCGAGTCGCGATTCGGGCGCAGCGGCAAGATCGACGTCTGCTTCGCTCCCGGGAGGGTGAACCTCATCGGCGAGCATACCGACTACAACGGCGGGCTCGTTCTCCCGTTCGCCATCCAGCAGGGCACCTACATGCTGGTCCGACCCTCCGTCCTGCCCCCGGCGAGGCTCTACTCCGACCAGCTCGGCCTCGAGGCGCGTATCATGACCCCTGATGTCACAAAGAAGAACGATTGGGCCGACTACGTCCGGGGTGTGTACCTGTATGCCGGCGAGACAGTTTGCGGCGAAATCCCCCCGTTCGACGCGATGTACTTCGGGGACCTCCCCCTGGATTCCGGCCTCTCGTCCTCCGCCTCGCTGGAGATGGCGACCGTTCTGGGCCTGGGAAGCCTTGGCTGCCGGCTGAGCAAGGAGGAGGCGGTGAAGGTGTGCCGCAGGGCGGAGAACGATTTCGTCGGCGTCGCCTGCGGCGTAATGGACCAGTTCGCGGTGGCTTTCGCCAGGGAGCGGAACGTCATCCTGCTTGACTGCGACACCCTTGAGTACCGCCAGATCCCGTATAACCTCAAGGACACCGTCCTGGTGGTGGGTCACACCGGGGTCAGGCGCTCGCTGACCGATTCGGAGTACAACGAGAGGCGACGGGAATGCGCCGAGGCCCTCAGCCTGCTCTCCGCCAGGGTCGGCCCCAGGAAAAACCTGAGCCGGCTCACTATCAAGGAGTTCGAGGAAGCCCGGTGGTCTATCCCCGACACCCTGGCGCTGCGCGCCCAGCATGTTATATACGAGAACGTCAGGGTCGAGGAAGCGGCCAGGTGCCTGGAGACCGGGGATCCCGAGACTCTGGGCTACCTGCTCAACCGGTCACACGAGTCGCTGCGTGACCTGTTCGAGGTGTCCAGCTTCGAGCTCGACACCCTGCAGGAGATCTCCGCCGCCCAGCCGGGCGTGTGGGGCTGCCGGATGACCGGAGCCGGGTTCGGTGGATGTGTTATTTCCCTTATAAAGAAAGACGCGCTGGAGCGATACCTCGGGCGCGTTCCGGGACTGTACTGGCAGTCCACCCACTGTGACGCCGGCTTCGTGGTGACTACCCCCGGGGAAGGCGCTATGGAGGTGGAGGTGCTGTGAGAGTCCTGGTCACCGGGGGGGCCGGCTATATCGGGTCGGTGATGGTTCGAATGCTGGCCGACGAGGGGCACGACGTCGTGGTGCTTGACAACCTCTCCAGGGGACACCGGCGGGCGGTCGGCGGGGTGGACATCGCGGTTGTGAACCTGGAGGACCTCTCAGCGGTCACCGAAACCTGCCGCGCCTTCCAGCCGGAGGCCTGCCTGCACTTCGCCGCTCGGAGCCTGGTGGCGGAGTCCGTGGCCGAGCCGCTGGCCTACTTCCGGACCAACGTGGGCGGTAGCCTGAACCTCGTCGGCGCCCTCCTGGAAACCGACTGCGACCTCATGGTGTTCTCGTCGAGCGCCGCGACCTACGGCATCCCGGAGGGCTCTCCCATCGTGGAGGACGCCGAGACCGCGCCGATAAACCCGTACGGAGTATCCAAGCTGATGTTCGAGCGGATTCTGAAGTGGTTGTCCGAAGCGGGCTCCCTGAGTTACGTATCGCTCCGGTACTTCAACGCGGCGGGAGCCGACATCCTACATGACCTGGGGGAAGACCACGACCCCGAGACGCACCTTGTTCCCCGGGTGATAGCCGCCGCGCTGGGTACGGAGCCGAGCGTATCCGTCTATGGGACCGACTATCCGACGCCCGACGGGACGTGTGTCAGGGATTATATACACATTCTCGACCTCGCTCGCGCTCATTTGCTGGCGCTGGATTACCTGTCATCCGGTGGGCCGAGTGCGGTCTTCAACCTGGGGAACGGGAACGGGTTCTCGGTGAAGGAGGTTATCGACGTCGTTGGTCGGGTCTCGGGCCGGGAGTTCGATATCGTCAACGCGGAGCGCCGCGAAGGCGACCCATCCATCCTGGTGGCCTCATCGGAGCTCATCAAATCCCGCCTGGCCTGGAAACCCGAGTTCGCGGACCTGGAAACGATTATCGAAACCGCCTGGCAATGGCACAGCCGTCACCCCGACGGCTACGGGTAATCTCTGTCGCGTTTTGCACGGATGGTGCCTGGCACCAGTGTTGCGTTTTGCACGGATGGTGCCTGGCACCAGTGCGTCATTTTGTTGAGGATGTTGAGGATTTGATCAGGTCGTGTAGTTCTTGCCGAGGGCCCGCTTGAGGTCAACGAACCGGTCAGTTATTACGGCGTCGACCCCCAACTCGTACAACCTGTCCAGGTCTTCCTCGTTATTCACGGTCCAGGCGTAAACATCAAGTCCCTCCTGGTGGGCAAGGTACACCAGTTCGGGATCGATGCTGTGGAGGAAGGGCAGCAACACCTCCGCGCCCGTTGCGGAAGCGTTATCCATCTTCCCGTCCCGACTGTACGACATGCGGTACAGGTACCCGATCCGTACTCCGGGGAACTCCTTCCTGAACTCGCACAGAAACGAGTCGTCAAACGAGGTGACAAGGGTCCGTTTCTCGATCCCATACATCTCGATGGTCTCCCCCACCGCGCGAACAGGCGCGTCCTTTATCTCCAGGTTAAACGCCACCGAATTGGCCAGCCTGTTGAGTATCTCGACCAGCAGAGGTCTCTCCGGCTCGCTACGCTTGAGCTCGTCGTACGTGATCCTGCTCACGATATGGCCCGAGACGGTCGCACCATGGCAGATGACCAATTGACCGTCAGCGCTGACGCGTACGTCGGTTTCGATCATGCGGACGCCGGATCCGACCGCCTTCTCCATCGCCTCCAGCGTGTTGTCATCCCCGAAGCCCCTGCCTCCCCGGTGCGCTATCAACTTCAACGCTCTCCTTCCTTCCGTCTCTGGTAATATTCTATCTTACGAGCGTGACTTAGCGGGGTGTTGGGGGGGGTCCTTGTGATATAATCTTCTCCCGCTCGTAAGGAGGAATGCCAGTGTCCCGTCTCATGAGTACGGTTACGCACCGAGAGCGTCGGTGCGCCGCTCCGGCAAGGCGCGTGACCGAGACGTACTTATGTAGTACTTCGAGGGAGCGGAACGCAGCCGGTGTGGATGCAGCGGCGTTCGAATGCCAGCGAATTCATGAGACGGGGCACTAAATGACAAACCCCGAGAAGCACCGCTTCGTGGACCGCGTAAAGACCATCGAGGAGCGACTGCTTATCATCGTGAACCCGATGAGCAAGAAGGGTTCCCTGCTGGCGTCACGCGTTCGGAGCCTGATCAGGCGCGAGGGCATGAACCTTGAGGAGACCTCCACCGACCATCCCGACGACGTCGGCTCCACCATGGAGTTCTGGTCCAAGAGGTTCGGCGGTTCCCGCGTCATCATGGTCTTCGGAGGGGACGGGGCGATAAACCAGGTTATCAACAACGTGATGCTGTCCCGGTCCAACAAGAACGTGGTCCTGGCGCCTATCCCCGCCGGTACCGCCAACGACTTCTGCCGCGCGCTGGGCTTCGAGTCGGTAGAGAGTACGCTCGAGGCCATGGTTGACTTCAACATCCGTCCGATTGACCTCATCAGGATCGAGGTAAACGGTGTCGGCAAACGGCAGGTCAAGTACTGCAGCAACATCCTCGGTATCGGCCTCGACGGCGACCTCGCCAACCGGGCCCAGAAGTACAAGAGGTTCGGCGTCATCGGCTACTGGTACGCCTCCCTGAAGAGAACGGTTGTGCTGTTGTTCAAGGGAGCACCCACCTGGAAACTTCGAATAAGGACCGACGGGTTCGAGCACGAGGGCAATCTGATAGCGGCAATGTTCGCCAACATCAACCGGTACGGCCAGAACTTCCTGATAGCCCCTGGGGCGAAACCGGATGACGGCAGGCTGTACGGTACCATCGCCAGGCCTATGAGCGTCCCGGTGGCGTTCGTGTCGGGGTTACTCCTGCTCAAAGGCAAGCACGCCAGGATGCCCGCGGTGGAGAGCTTCGACTGTGATAGCGCCGACATCGATGTGCTGGAGGACGTCTACGCCCAGGAGGACGGCGAGGTGTACTTCTACCCGGCCGGCACCAGCTTCCATCTCTCCATCGAGCGCGGGGCGCTGAACGTCCTTTCCGCCTCCCCTTCAGCGGCCAACGGCTCCTGACCGCTGACGTGAGAATCCTCTTCATCTGTGCCGGTAATATCGTGAGAAGCGTAATCGCCGAGTGCGTTCTACAGGCAAGGTCGGCTGAGATCCTGGGCGGCCGGCGGGAGGTCTTCACCTGTGAGTCAGGCGGCCTTTCGGCCGAGGCCGGTTCACCGCCACACCCCGGGACCCTTCATGCGCTTGACTCCATCGGCGTTCCCGCCCTTCAAACCGCCGCCGCACCTGTGGATGAACGGCGGATGCGCCGGTCGGATCTCGCCGTGACCATGACCCACCAGCAGTGCAGCATGCTCGCCAACCGGTTCCAGGAGTTCAAGGACAAGTGCTTCTCGCTCATCGGGGTCAACGGGGCCATCGATACGATCCTTCAGGACAACGGAGTGCGGATGTGCGAACACGACGCGGCAGTTACGGCCCGTACTCTTCCGGCAGCCGAGCTCGAACGGGCGCTTGACCTTGCAGCGGCCACCTTGAGAAGCTCGCGTCGTGAGATGCTCCGGCCACTGAAGGGTGTGCCGCTGGGCATCCGCGACCTCATGACGCTCTTCCCCTCGTGCTACCACCAGGTGAGCGGGATACACGACCCCCTGGGAGGACCGAAGGAGGAAATGGAGAAGTGCGCCCGACAGATAGAGCGGGAGGTCACCGAACTCCTGTACGGCCTGCTGGCCCTCGCCATCTCCGAAAATCCGCGTGGGTTAAAGCATGGCCTCCAGTAGGATACGGGCCGCACGCATCGCCTTTCCCCGGTGGCTGATAACGTTCTTTTCCTCCATTGAAAGCTCCGCCATCGAACAGTCGAAGCCGCTGGGGCAAAATACCGGGTCGTAACCGAACCCTCCGGAGCCTTCCCTCCGGGTGAGTATCGAGCCCTCGCACTCGGCGCGGGTAACCTGGAGTTCACCTCCCGGCAGGGCTATCGCTATCACGCAGGAGAAACGGGCGGAGCGCTCAGGGGCCGGCACTCCGTGGAGTTCAGCCAGAAGGCGGTCCATGTTGAGCTCGGCATCCCCCCGCGGACCGGCGTACCGGGACGAGTGAACCCCCGGGCGCCCGTCCAGCGCGTCAACCAGTAACCCGGAGTCGTCGGCAAGGGCCGCGAGGCCAAATCGGTCCCGAACCCCCTCCGCCTTCAATATCGCGTTCTCCTCCAGGGTCTCACCCGTTTCCTCCGTTTGGGGCCACTCGGGGAACTCCTCGAACGTGAGCACGTTGAGTCCCGGCAGGTCGAGCATCTTTCGCATCTCGCGGATCTTGCCCGGGTTCCTGGTGGCAAGGACTAAACGCATGGCCATCCTCGAGCTACGGGGTCCAGGGGGTATCCGTGGAGAGGGCCGCTTTCTGACATTTGATCAGCTCGGAGATGCCCTTCAGGCTGAGGTCAACCATGGCCTCCATGTCCCCCCGGGGCACCGGCCTGTGCTCGGCGGTTCCCTGCATCTCCACGATGTCACCGTTGCCGTCGGCCACCAGGTTGAAGTCAACCTCGGCGTGGAAATCCTCCTCGAAGCACAGGTCGAGGCAGGGGACGCCGCCCACGATGCCCGCGCTTGTCGCCGCGAGATAACCGGTTTCAGCGGACTTCTCCAGCTCGCCCTCGTCTATCATGGTCTCGAACGCGTCGCGCAGCGCCACGTACGCCCCGGTGATCGCCGCAGTCCTGGTTCCGCCATCGGCCTCGATGACGTCGCAGTCCACCCAGAACGTCCTGTCCGGAAACGCGCTCAGGTCCGTGACCGCGCGCAGCGACCTCCCGATAAGGCGCTGTATCTCCATGGTGCGCCCGCCCTGGCGCCCCAGCGCCGCCTCCCGGGTGCTTCGGGTGGGGGTCGCCCGCGGCAACATCGAGTACTCGGCGGTAACCCAACCGCGTCCGGAGCCTTTCAGGAAGCTGGGCACGCCCTCCTCGAAGGAAACGGCGCAAAGCACTCGGGTCCGGCCGATCTCTATCAGCACGGAGCCCTCCGCGTGCGGTATGTATCCCCTGGTTATCTTGACCGGGCGAATCTGGTCCGACTCTCTTCCATCAGTTCTAATCACGGTAGTTCCTCCTCCGGGGTTGCGGACCATGGCCCGCCTTTAAACCTCCAGTGTTTGTCCTTCCAGCGCCAGTTCTATCGGCCCCTTGTAGTTGGAACGTGCGTCCTCCAGGGCGCGTCGACCGTCCAGGGTGGGCCACAGGTGGGTCAGCAGGAGGCTTCCGGCGCCCGCCCGCGTTGCCATGTCACCCGCCTCCCGGGCGTACAGGTGGCCCGGCTCCTTGTTCGGGACCTCGCTGGTGAACGTGGACTCGCAGATAAACAGGTCGACCCCACCGGCCAGTTGGAGCAGGGAATCACAAACATCGGTGTCGCCCGAGTAGCAGACCGTCCTCCCGCCGGCGGTGACCCTGAACGAGAACGACCCCGTGATGTGCCGGGCCGGTAGCGCGACCAGTTCGAAGCCGGCGATCTCTCTGGTTTCTCCCGCTTGGTGCCCTGTGACCTCGAAGCACTCGAAGAACCGCGTCCGGCTGCCATCGGACAGTGGACTGCCTATCACGTCCATCGCCCCCGGGGGGGCCAGCAACGGCAGAGGTGGCAAGGTGGACTCCCAGAACCTTCGTGCGGTGGCCAGCCCGTATATATCCACATAGTGGTCGTAATGCATGTGAGTAATGGCGAGGCCCCCCAGGCCGTCTGCCGGGAGCTGAACCAGCAGGTTCGCCAGCGAGCCGCTGCCGATGTCCAGCATTAGACTGTTCTCTCCGTGACGGAGCAGGTAGCCGCTGCAGGCCTTCCCCGCCCCCGCATAGCCCCCCGAGCTACCCAGCACAGTTACCTCGAGGCTCACCGTTAATCCTCCCTCGCGAGGTTGATTTCCGGTCTCCTGTTCAGGTCAGCCGCTATCACGTCCTTCACCTCGGGGCCCAGGAACATCCTTCCCAGCTCAACACACTTCCCGGTGCCCCCCGTTGTCAGGAAGCTCATCCGGCCCGGCGAGCTACTATCAGAGGACCAGCCCAGCCGCTCGAGAACCCCCTCCACCTCGACGGCGGTCTCGTCAGCGCTGCTTATCAACACCACTCCAGGTCCTACGACCTCCTCCAGCAGGTCCTCCAGGAGGGGGTAATGGGTACATCCCAGGATAACGGTGTCAACTCCCGCCTCCACCATCGGCTCCAGGTAACCACGGGCGATCCCGCCTATGCGATTCCCGTGGACCTCGGAACGCTCCACAAACTCCACGAACTCCGGGCACGCCTGGCTGTAGACCTCCACCGTGGGGTCCAGGCGTTTCAACTCCCTCTCGTATGAACCGCTCTCGATGGTGCCGACCGTCCCGACAACGCCGATCCTGCGGCTTGCTGACCGTTGCAAAGCCGCCCTGGCGCCCGGCCGGATAACTCCAACGATCGGTACGTTATAGTCGCGTTGCGCTTCTTGGAGAACCGCGGCGGTAGCGGTGTTGCAGGCGACTACTACCAGTTTGACCTCCAACGCCAGGAGATACTCTATTATCTCCCTGGCGAAACGCCGCACCTGGTCCAGGTCCCGGGGACCGTACGGGCCCCGGGCGTCGTCACCGAGATAGATGATGTCCTCCCCGGGCAGCCGGCCGGTCAACGATCTTACAACCGTGAGCCCGCCCACCCCGCTGTCGAAAACCCCTATCGGTTTATTATTCATGGGAACCCAACCGTTCCTTCTTCCTCTCCCGTTTACAGGATAACCAATTCTCGCACAGGTCCCCGGGAATATACAGTTCGAGAGGGGTGCCTCTAGTCGGGGTCCGGGAACGCGGACTGAAGTCCGGTCTCCCTTGTAGCGCCGCCTTCCAGGCGGCATCCGGCGGATAGGGATGCCGGCAAGGTGCCGGCGCTACAGGGAAGGTGAGGATGCCGGCAAGGTGCCGGCGCTACGGGGAGCGGTCGCTCTCGGGGGACGCGGACTGAAGCGCTCAAGAGAGGGGATTCGCGGGTTTTGGTATACCGGCGGTTGAGAACCCTCAAGGTCGTACGGGCTCCGGACCGCGTGACACAAGAGGCGTGTAATCAATTTCAAAACACAAGACCAATGTTACTGCACCAACAGTTGTGGTGTATAGCTGCTCCATGGATAACATTGCCGCGACTGGTGGAGGCGGCGGGAGTTGAACCCGCGTCCAGAAGAGTTTCGCTAAAGGCTTCTACGAGCGTATCCTGTGGTTAAATCTCGCTCCGGTTCGGCTCACAGGCTGCCTTGCCGGCGCCAGTTCCAAAAAGTTTCACCCCGACTCCGTCGGAACCCCGATTCCGGGACTACCCTGCTAACGTCGCCCTACCCGGGGCCGCAGGTTGCGCCCGGGGGACGTGGCCGCTTTAAGCTGCCAGCGCCAGATTAGTATCGGCGTTTGGTTAGTTTTCCAACTGTTTAGCGAGATGCTGGCACTCGGCTCGCGCCTCTACCTCCTTCACTCCTGTCGAAGCCAAATCGCCCCCATGGCCTTACTCTATCGTCCCTTCCGGCGCATCGCGCGCTCCATCTCCCGCTCCGCGTCCTTCCGGGCTAACTCTCTTCGCTTGTCGTACTGTCGCTTTCCCCTGGCGAGGCCCATCTCCAGCTTGGCCCTCCCGTTCTTAATGTACAACTTAATGGGTACCAGTGTATACCCCTTTTCCACCATCTTTCCGGTCAAACGTTTGATCTGGTCCTTGCGAAGCAGTAGTTTCCGGACCCTCGTCGGCTCGTGCCCGAACTGCGAAGCCTGCGCGTAGGGGGAGATGTGCATGTTGTACAGGAACACCTCACCGCCCTCAACCGTGGCATACGCGTCACGCAGGTTCGCCCGCCCGCCGCGAATCGACTTTATCTCGCTTCCCATCAGCACGATGCCGGCCTCCATCGTCTCCTCGATGTGGTAATCCCGGAGCGCCTTCCTGTTGGTCGCCTTCACCTGGAAATCCTTGTTATCGCCGCTTTGCTTCATGAATACATTATACGCAAGGCGTGCGCCTTTTAGGACGTGACCCCATTATTCTGCGCCATGTTTCTACGCTTTGCGGGTGGTGCTGGGCGACTGAGAGGCGCCCCTCAGGCAGCGGGGCGCAGGGCTGCGCCTGTGGCAGGTTTTCCTTGGATAAGGTTCTCGAGGATTTCCTTCGCCTTGTCGAACTGTTGCTTGTCCTGGGCTTCGGGATCGTCTTCGACCTTCACCTCCACCGCGGGCTCGATGCCATCGCCGTCGACGCACTCCCCGTTCGGCAGGTAGTAAAGGGAAACGGTCAGCTTCATCGCCCCGTCGTTGTCCAGTTCGTACATCTTCTGAACCGAGCCCTTCCCGAAACTCCTGGTGCCCACCAGAACCGCACGGCCCAGGTCGTGTAGCGCCCCCGCGACTATCTCTGACGAACTTGCGCTGCCCTCGTTGATGAGCACCACAAGGGGCAGGTCGGTCTCCGCGTTTCCCGCGGCGGGCTCGTCCACCCTGTCGTGCCCCTTCGTCTGGTACGACACTACCGTCCCGTCGTTCACGAAGATGCTGACCACCTTGACCGCCTCGTCCAGTAAGCCGCCGGGGTTGTTCCGCATGTCCAGTATGAACCCACCGACGCCCTTCTCCTGCATCTCCCTGACCGCCACTCTGATCTTATCGGCTATCCCCTTGTTGAACTCGAAAACGCGAAGCACGCCGTAGCGGCCATCGATTATCTCGGACTCGAAGTCGGGTATCTCTATCTTGTCCCTGGTTATCTTGAACGTAAGGTCCTCGTCCTCCTCCGGGCGATTGACGTCGAGTTCGACATCGGTGCCCTTCTTTCCACGGATCCTCAAGACCACCCCGTCAAGACTCTGGCCCTTGGTATCCTCGCCGTCAACCGCGGTGATGATGTCACCGGCCTTGACCCCCGCCTCTTTACTTGGGGAGCCCTCGATGACGCTTACCACCTGCGGCCGCTCCTCGTCCTCATTGACCCGCAGCGTAAAGCCCACCCCGAAGAAACTCCCGCTCAGGTCCTCGCTCAGTCTCTTGTTCTCCCCAGGCGTCAGGTAGCCGGTGTGGTCGTCTCCCAGTGCCTCCGCCAGCGCGCTCAACCCGATGTCCAGGAGTTCCTCATCGGACTTCTCGCCCTTCTTCTTCTCATCGTCAACCGCCTTCTCGGCGGCGTCCTTTATCTCGCTCTCGGAGTAGTCACGGAGGTAGTAGTTACGAATATCGAACAGGGCCTCCTGGTAAGAGGTTTCATCGCTTAAGACGAACTCCCTGCTGTCATTCTCGGGAGGAAATAGTACCCGTTCAACAACAAAGCCCGCTCCCACCAGTACGCCCAACGCGACGATCCCCAGGACGATGCCGAGAATTATCCAGGCCCGCCGGGGAAGCCCGCGCCTCGGCGGTGGCGGAGGTGGCACCCGCTGGTAGGGTGGGGTCCCCGTATAATACTGTTGCCTGTCGGAGCCGTCGTTCTGCTCGTCCATGTTTCTCCCGCGGTCCGCGCCGTCGCCCGTCTGATTGTTAGTGCCCCGTCTCACAAATACAATGGCATTCGAACGCCGCTGCATCCGCTCCTGCTGCGTTCCGCTCCCTGCGACGTACTCGGTGAGTACGCTAGGTACCCCGCTACATAGATACGCTGGCATTCGAACGCCGCTGCATCCACTCCGGCTGCGTTCCGCTCTCTCGACGTACTACAGGAGTACGTCTCAGTCGCGCGCCTTGCCGGCGCGGCGCTTCGACGCTCTCGGTGCTTAACCGTATCTATCCAGCGAGGCACTGGGTCGCGCGCCTTGCCGGCGCGGCGCACCGACGCTCTCGGTGCTCACCGTACCTATGAGACGCGACACTCGATTCTAAACGGAAACACACAAAAAGGACAGGAGGGGGGCGTCAACACGACCAACCGGTATGACCTACACCTCTATATGCCTTCTAAGCGCAAGCGCGCTTCCAACCGCGCCAATAAAGATCCCTATGCAAATGAGAAACACCGAGAGAAGGGCGAGATAACTTCCGCCCACCAGGTTCACGTTCTCCGCCGCCGACTCGACCCTCGAGATGATCCAGGCGTTGATGAGCAACACGAATATTATCCCCACTATAGCGCCCAGGAAACCTTCGACCACTCCCTCGAATATGAACGGCCACCTTATGAACCAGTTTGTGGCGCCCACCAGTTTCATTATGCCTATCTCCTTGCGGCGGGAGTAGATGGCCATCCTGATGGTGATGGAAACCAGCGCCACCGCCACGAGACCGAACGCTATCACCACCACTATTCCCGCCTTCTGTATGGCCCCGGTCCAGCGGAGCACCTTGTCCACGACGTCCCTGGGGTTCTTTATCTCCTTCTTGCCGTTCTCGTCGGTGCTCACCTCGGGCCGGCTCTCCAGGCGATTGGCTACCGTGTTGTTGTACTTGGGGTCCTTCATCTGCACCTTGAACTCCGCGGGGAACGGGTTGCCTTCGATCTCGTCCAGCATGCCCTGCTGGTCCTCGTACATCTTCTTGAACTCCTCGAGCGCTTCATCCTTGGAGATGTAGGTAACGCTCCTGACCTCTTCCATGTTACGGATATGTCTCTCCAGGCTTTCCCGCTCCTCCACGGTGACGTTTTCGTCAAGAAAGACCCTTATCTCGTCAACCCTCTCCTTCATGTCCGCCGCGAGGCCGTTGCCGGTATGCACGAACATGCTCACCACGCCAAGGATGATAAGCGATAGACTGGTGACCATTACCGCGGCCACGGTCAGTGCCATGTTGCGGCGCATACTGGAGCCGGATTCCTTTAAGAAGTACTTGAAGTTAACCGCCATGGCCGTAGACCCCTCTCGACTGGTCGCGGATAACCCGGCCGTCGCGCAACTCCACCACGCGCTTCTTGAATGTGTTGACTATGTCCTGGTCGTGGGTGGCCATCACCACGGTGGTGCCTGTATTGTTGATCCTCTCCAGCAGTTTCACTATCCCCACGGACATAGCGGGGTCCAGGTTACCGGTCGGCTCGTCGGCAAGGAGGATTGGTGGCCGGTTCACGAACGCCCGGGCAACGGAAACGCGCTGCTGCTCCCCTCCCGAAAGCTCATCGGGGTACGAGTCCAGCTTGTGGCCCAGGCCGACGAGGCGCAGAACCTCCGGGACGTACGATTCGATGATCCTTTTAGGCCTCCCGGTAACCTCCAGTGCGTAGGCGACGTTCTCGGACACCGTCTTCTGCGGCAGTAACTTGAAGTCCTGGAAGACACACCCCACTTTTCGGCGCAGGTACGGAACCTTCCACCTCTTGATCTCGGCAAGATTGGTATCCGCGATATACACCTGGCCGTTCGTCGGTTCCTCCTCCTTTAGCATGAGCTTAATGAAAGTCGATTTGCCGGAGCCGCTCGGGCCCACGATGAACACGAACTCCTTCTTTTCGATATCTACCGTGATATCGTCAAGGGCGTAGATATTGCCCATGTAAACCTTTGTGACTCTCCTGAAACGTATCAAGTAGCCGTACCTCCAAACCTGTTGCTTGTTACTTATGATAACTAATGTTGATTATGTTTCAAGTGTTAACTCTTGAATATGTGGTAATAGTAAACTACTGTTATCCATGATAAGTACTGTTAATTCGTTAACCTCTCTTCGCCTGTCGAGTGCTACTCCCGTTTCGCAGTCAGAACGTACGCGCCGGCGCTCCGTGCTCCTCTCGCGCGCGTTCACGCCGGAATGCTACTTATACTTTGCCTTTCAGAAACGGATATCCTTCCCCCGTGAATGTAAAAATTGGAGCACTGAAACGGCGTCCCTGTTCACTATCCGCTCATCAGGGACACCGATATCATCAATGAGTTCAAGCGCCTGGTCGAAGACGCCGACCAGCGACGCGTCATGCGCGTCGCTTCCCACCGACAGCCGGGCTTCAGCCGCCTTCACCTCTCGAGCGATCGCCCGGCAGTTGTCCGCGCTCCCTTTTCGGACTACCGTGAGCGAAGCGTTGTTTATCTCGATGAGCACACCATTAGACGCCGCGGACCTCACCACTGTTCCGTAGTCAAGTGGATAGAGCGGGTTGCCCGGGTGCACCAGGATGTCCACCTTTCCGCTTTCGATGGCTCCCAGGACCGCGCGAGTGTTTTCCAGGGTGGAGTCGCCGCTGTAGCCGCACCGGGGATGTATCCCCGCCTGCACCAGGTCCAGCGCGTCCAGCGCGCGGTCGGGGATATCCAGGTTCCCCTCGGTGTCGATGATGTTGCACTCCGCGCTCCTGAGTATCTTCACCCCGAACAGGACGCGGGGCATCACCACCATGTTTGTGAAGTGATAAAGGTGGGGGCCGCCGGGCATCGCGGGGCCGTGGTCCGCTACCGCTATCATCTCGAGACCCCTCTCCGACGCCTGGGAGCAAATCTCCCTGACAGTTGAGTACCCGTGCCCGCTGGAGATTGTGTGGACGTGAAGGTCGGCCTTTATCCTCGGCTGCTCCGCCACCATCACTCCTCCATACCGCTCCGGCCTTCCTGCTTCCTCCTCCAGCGAAGGCATTCCTCTATCAACAGGTCGATATTCCCATCCATTACCGCCTTCACGTCCCCTGTCTCCACACCGGTGCGATGGTCCTTGACCATCTGGTACGGTTGAAAAACGTACGAACGGATCTGGCTGCCCCACCCGATGTCCTTGCGTTGGCCGCGGATCGCCTCGATTTCCTTCTCCTTCTCCTGCCGGGCCAGCTCGATGAGCCGGGACTTCAGTATCTTCATCGCCGTGATCTTGTTGCTCATCTGCGATCTCTCGTTCTGGCATTGGACTACGGTTTTCGTCGGGATATACGTGATTCGAACCGCTGAATCGGTGACGTTGACGTGCTGCCCGCCGGCGCCCGACGACCTGTAGGTGTCGATTCGCAGGTCCTTGGGATCGATGTCGATATCGGCCTCTTCCCCCGCCTCTGGAATGACATCCAGCGACACGAAAGAGGTATGGCGCCTGCTGGAGAAGTCGAACGGCGAAATCCGCACCAGGCGGTGTACGCCTTTCTCGCACAACATGAGACCGAAGGCGTTCCGCCCACGGACGGTGAACGTGGCGCTCTTGATCCCGCCTCCATCACCGGGCTGGATGTCATTCAAGTCGACCTCGAAGCCGCTCCTTTCAGCCCAGCGCAAGTACAGGCGGAGGAGCATCTCAGCCCAGTCCTGTGACTCCAGCCCGCCGGCGCCGGGGTGAAGCGATACTATCGCGTTCTTCCGGTCGAACTCCCCCTGCATCAGGGAGGCGGTCTCAATAGCCTGTATCTCTCTGTCAAGTGAGGCGATTCCCCCTGCTATCTCCTCCTCGAACGAGGGGTCATCCTCCTGCAGGCCCAGCAGGTTCATCTCCTCCAACTCCGCGGCCCTGGCCATTATCCCGTCGTACCGTTCTATCTCACCCTCCAGCCGAGAAAGAAGGGCCATCACCCGCCTGGCCCTGTCCTGGTCGTCCCAGAGGTCGGGAGCAGCCGCCTCCCGACTTAACTTCTTCAGCTCGGTGCGCGACTTGGCTACCTCAAAGGTAATCACCGACTTTCTCCAGCCGGCGCAAGCGGTCTTCGATCTCCCCTCGGAAATCAGTTACCATTCCAGCCTCCTTACCTTTAAGCGTTTGCCCCACAGCATTTCTTGTACTTATTCCCGCTCCCACACGGGCACGGATCGTTCCTTCCCACCTTGTCCTTGCGCCGCTGCACCGGTTTCTTCCCCTCCGTCTCACCGGAACTCTCAACCGTCTTGAGCGACGCCCGCTCCATATCCATCTCGACCATCTTGGCATGAAGGATATACCGCGCGAACTCATCCTTCACACTGTCGGTCATCGACTGGAACATGTCGAACGCTTCACCCTGATACGCCACCAGCGGATCTTTGCCGGCGATCCCCCTAAGCCCTATGCCATCCTGCAGGTAATCCAGCTCGTAGAGGTGCTCCCGCCACTTGTTATCGATGATCTCCAGCATCACGTTCCTCTCGAGCTCACGCATCCTGTCCTCGCCGAACTCCTTCTCTCGCCGTGCGTACTCTCCCCATACGTCCTCTAGAAGGATGTCTATCAGCTCTTCCTGGGTCAACCCCTCCACGTCCATGTCCTTGACGGAAACGGTTACCGGGTAGACCTGGTTGACGTAGGCCAGCAGCTCGTCAAGGTTCCAGTCCTCCGGGTAGATATCGGGGTTCGTGAAGGTGTGGACCGCTGATACGATCGTGTCCTCCACCCACTGCCGGGCCACTTCCCCGAAGTCGCTTCCCTCTATGAGGCGGTCCCTCTCGTCGTAGATGACCTCTCGCTGCCTGTTCATCACGTCATCGTACTTGAGGAGGTTCTTCCTTACTTCGAAGTTCTGTGACTCAACCTGTTTCTGGGCCGACTCTATCGCCTTGGAAACCAGCTTGTGCTCTATCGGCATGTCCTCCGGGAAGTTGAACCTCTCCATGAGACTGCCTATCGCCTGTGAGGCGAACCTTCGCATGAGGTCATCCTCGAGTGATAGGTAGAAGCGTGACTTACCCTGGTCGCCCTGGCGCCCGGAACGGCCGCGCAACTGGTTGTCTATGCGCCGCGACTCGTGGCGCTCGGTACCAATGACCTTGAGGCCGCCCAGCTCCGGGACCCCCTCGCCGAGCTTGATGTCGGTGCCCCTGCCCGCCATGTTGGTTGCGATCATTATCGCTTGCGGCTCCCCGGCAAGCGCCACTATCTCCGCCTCGCGCTCGTGTTGCTTGGCGTTCAACACCTCGTGGGGGATGCCGCGCCGGGCGAGCATATCGGACAACCGCTCGGACTTCTCTATGGAAACGGTGCCCACCAGGACCGGCTGGTCCCTCTCGTAGCACTCGATGATATCTTCGACCACCGCCTCGAACTTCGCCTTCTCCGTCTTGTAGATGAAATCCGGGTGGTCCTCCCTTATCATCGGCTCGTTGGTGGGCACGACCACGGTGCCGAGCCCGTAGGTGTGGCGGAACTCGTCCGCCTCGGTGGCGGCGGTACCGGTCATTCCCGCCAGCTTGTCGTACATCCGGAAGTAGTTCTGGAACGTTATCGTGGCGAGAGTCTGGCTCTCCTCCTTGATTCGAACGCCTTCCTTGGCCTCTATCGCCTGGTGTATGCCGTCGGAGTAACGCCTTCCCTGCATCAGGCGGCCCGTGAACTCGTCCACGATGATTATCTCGCCGTCCTTGATTATATAGTCCACCTCGTTAGAGAAGATCTCCCTGGACTTCACCGCGACGTCCAGGTGATGGACCATGTTGAAGTGCACTTCATCGTACAGGTTTTCGACGCCCAGTATTCCCTCCACCTTGCGGATGCCGTCTTCGGTGACCGCGACCGTCCTTGACTTCTCGTCGACCTCGTAGTCGGCGTCCTTCTTCAGCCGGCGGGCCACCTGCGCGAACTGGCGGTACAACTTGACCGACTCGGAGGAGGCCCCGCTGATTATCAGTGGGGTGCGGGCCTCATCCACCAGAATACTGTCCACCTCGTCGATTATCGCGTAATGGTGACCCCTCTGCACCTGACGTTCGAGCGTCATCACCATGTTGTCACGCAGGTAATCGAACCCGAACTCGTTGTTGGTCCCGAACGTAACGTCGGCCGCGTACGCGAGTCGACGCTCCGGGGGTTGCATCTGCGCCTGGATGATGCCCACGTCCATGCCCAGGAACCGGTAGATTGTCCCCATCCACTCGCTATCGCGCTTGGCCAGGTAATCGTTGACGGTGACAATGTGAATGCCCTTGCGGGGGAAATGGTTGAGGTAGACCGGCAGGGTAGCCACCAGGGTCTTCCCCTCCCCGGTCTTCATCTCGGCTATCTGTCCCCGGTGGAGAATTATGCCACCCATTAACTGGACGTCGAAGTGCCGCTCGCCCAGGGTCCTTTGTGCCACCTCCCTGACAACCGCAAACGTCTCCGGGAGAAGGTCCTCCAGGGTCTCACCGGCGTCGTACCTCTTCTGGAACTCTGGTGTCTTCGCCGCGAGTTCGGCGTCGGAAAGCTTCAGGACCTCCGGTTCCAGCTCGTTAACCGAGGCGACAACCGTCTCAAGTTCCCTTATCTTCCTGGCTTCCCCAAAATGGAGAGCCTTCTGGACTCCTTTCAGCACCCGAAGACAACCCTTCCCTCTCTAGACGCGGCAGTACCCTGGTGATCGCCCTTAGAACCTTGCTGTCGTACTGTACGCCCCGCTCCAGGTTCATTTCGGTCAGGGCTTCTTGCTCGGAGAGCGGTTCCTCGCCTTCGCCGCTCTGTAACAGCGACTCTAACTCGTCCACCGCCTTGAGGATGCCCGCGCCTATGCTGACCGCTCTCCTCTTGTCGACATCAACCACGCGGTCACGCAGACCCTCTCGACCCCGGAGTATCTCGGCGGCAACCTCAAGGTAATCCACTTTTCCAAGAATGTCCACCCCACCCGAAACACCGCTCTGCAGCCCTGCCAGTTGCTCCTGGTCAGTGTCGGTTTCCACCGGCATGTATATCGTGCCAATATCGTGAAGGTACGCCGCGCACTGGACTTGCTGAACGTCCTCGGGAGAAAGCCCGAGCTCACGCGCCACCGCCACCGAGAGGCTCGCCACCCGGTCCGCGCGTCCCCTGTGAATCATCCCCGTTTCCTCGGGGATCACGGCCAGTACGCGAATCGTCTCCAGCAGGTCAAGATCGGTCTCGGCGACCTTGTTATAGGCGTACATGAACACCAGGAGCAGCGGGAGCGCGATAAGCATCGTCCACATCCCGATGCCTATGAAAATCAGCCCCATCAGCACACCTATGAACCCCACGGTAAGAAACGGGACCAGCAACTTGCGAATACCGCTCTTGAAGTATACCGCCGCGGGAAGATAACCCTCATGGGAGAGGACGTACGCCTCACGAGCCGTGTATACAATGAAGAACAGGCCGGCCGCGACCGCAACGGCCCCCAGCATGGAGGGCGTGTAAGACCCGAGGAGCACCGGTTTCTCGGGAAGCACCTTGATGAGCAGGTGATAGACCAGCACCATCAAACCCACTCCGGTGAGGTCTATCAGCACTCCCAGAGACTCATCTTTGTCCCACTCGCCCAGTACCCTGGTGACCAGTGTAATGCCCGTGCCGAACAGGAACAGCCATACAACCTCCACACCGGGCAGGCAAAGCAGGGCCGCGAGTATCGGTGCCAGGCCGAGGTTGATCTTCCCTCCACCCTTCACCTTGATGTTAAAGTGCGCGGCAACCGTGAAAACCACCAGGAAGAAGGCCAAATCGGTGAAATCGATCGACCCTACCCGCGTATAAACGGCGGCAACGACCACGGTCGCGAGCGACGCGGCGACTATCAACACGATTGCTACCGGAAACCCGGCCCGCGGCGTGCGCCCCTGCGTCCTTCGCCCCCCGGCGGGCCTCCTCACCCGGCGCGTCGGGATGTCCAGCTCGTCTTGGCCTGAGGGTTCCACCGGCGCACTCTCGCCCCCCCCCGGGCCCCCCCCACCCTGGTCCTCCTCCGCGGTTTCCCCGGTGGGCGCGATGCCTGTGATTGGGGCTTCCTCTTCGGGAAGGCTTTCTTCCTCGAAGACCGGCTTAGCGCTTCTTCTCGCCTTTCGGCCCCTTGTCTTTCTTCTTAGCCTTCTTGCGGGAACCAGCTCTTCTTCCTGGCTCTCCGCGGGCTTTTCGCCTCGTTCTGTCACCTTCCGCCCTCTCCCATTCTACGATGTCCTTCTCAATTTCACTCCTGACCTCATCGTACTTGATCCCATCAGCGGGGGTTGCGGTCCTCTCTCGCTCCTCCTCAGAGATATCGACGACACCGCCGACGGCATCCTCGAGTGTGGGCTGCTCGGGCTCAAGCCCGGTTTCCGGTTCCGCGTCGACCTTGTCCGATGGCATGGGCACGCTGTCCTTGAGCAATCCGGTCCAGATACCCCGCCTGGCAACGACGTTGACGAAAGCGTCGACCACCTCGGGGTCGTATTGTATGCCTTTAGCCTTTATTATCTCTGACGCGGCATCGTAAGGGCTAAGTGACTCCCGGTAAGCGGCGGGCCGCTGCATGGCGTCGAACGAGTCCGCAACCGCCAGGATGCGGGCGCCGATCGGTATCGCCTCCGCGGCCAGGCCGTCCACGTACCCGCTGCCGTCCGTCATCTCGTGATGATGGGTAATAGCCGGTGCCACAACCGCGAACGAGGGCTCCCGGGATACGATCCTCCCACCTATCAGCGGGTGCTTCTTCATCTCCTCGTACTCCTCGGGCGTCAGCGGCCCGTCCTTGGCGAAGATCGCCGGGTCGAGTGCCAGCTTGCCTATGTCGTGAAGAAGCGCCGCCTGCCTGAGGTAGTGGAGGTCCCTCTCCTGGAAGTTCATCTCCTCAGCGATCGCCAGGGCGATGGCAGCTACCCCCACGCTGTGTCCTTCCATCGGAGTACCGGGGCCTTCAACCGCCTCCATGACGGCCAACGTTGTTTTGTCACACACGTCGCGCATAGACTCATACCGGGTGAAGACGACCCTTATCGCGATGAGCGGGGCGAACAGCAGCAGTACCGCGGGGAACTCGAGCCTGACGTATAAGGCCGCCGCCATAAACCCGATCCCGCCGTAAAGCAAATACCCGGGTGACCTGGGCAGCATGCGCCTCTGCCAGAAGCGGGTCATGCTTTCCCCGTCAGGCGTAAGCACCGGCGTTATCAGCACGGTATTCAGGATATAGAATACCAGCATCGCAAGCACCCACGGGAAAACCAGCTTGCCACCGTTCTTCAGGCTCGCCTCCAGGAGTGCGCCACCGGTATAGTGGAAAACCCACGCTGCGGCCCCTGCCGCGAACATCATCTGGCAGGTGTTGAATATGACCTTCTTCGCCCCCTGCTCTTCCCGCTCCAGCCAGTACACCGGAATGCCGAACAGGGTCACAACCGCTGCCCCCAGAGGCCCGGAGATCATCATGGCCATTACCACGACCAGTAACGCAAGGGACAATCGCCCGCTGGGTTTCATCGGAAGGGCGAAGAGCTCGGACGCCAGGAACAGTATTCCCAGCATGGCGACCGCCCACCAGTTTTCCTTCTCGGAGGTGAACACGAGGAGTGCCACCATTGCCACCGTGAGGGCAATCACCACTGCCAGGGCATTATCGGCTCTCCCCCTGCGCAGACGATGTGATTTCTCCTCCCCCTCGAAAAGAGAATCGTCCAGCTCAAGCTCTGAACGCTTCACCATCTGACTCCGGCACCTCCAATAAGGAAGACCCGTGCTATGAAATCAAGGACTCCTCTTACCGTCTTAGCTAGTCCGGACACCTGTGTGCAAGCCCCCTATCTCGAGGTATCAATCAAACCGTAGTTGCCGTCATTGCGTTTGTATACAACACTCGTGTTGTCCGTCCCGGAATCAGTAAAAACGAAGAAGTCGTGCCCCAGCATCTCCATCTGGAGGGTGGCCTCCTCGGGTGTCACCGGCTTCAACGATATCGACTTGGTCCTTACAATACCCGGGTGCTCCTCCTCCGGCTCCTCCGGATGAGGTTTCTCCCGGCGAGAATCAAGGTGTCCGTGGCTCCTGTCGATCTGTTTCCCATGGTATTTCTTGACCTGCCTCTGCATCCTGGACACCGCCTTGTCGATGGCCACATACATGTCAGGGTCACGGTCGGTAGCCCTCAGGTGAATCCCTTTCCCTGTGGCGGTTAACTCCGTCTTCTGATTCTCCTTGATACTGGGGTTTTTCTCAACCACCATCCTTACCTCGACCTCGTCTATGTTAACCCCGAGATTGCCAATCTTCACGACTTTCTGTCGGGCATGGTTTCTCAGCGCATCGGTCAACTCGATGTTCTTTCCCGCGATGATGATCTTCAACTCGCCTACCTCCATAGATACTCGCCCCGCCCGTCACCGGCTCACCGGTGACAAACAACAATACAACCCCACTCTACACCAAGACGTAAAATGAGGTTGCGATACGATTTACTTTTTTCGCGCCTAGCTTTTCCTTGTGACACTAGTCGCCTTCGGACCCCTGTCTCCCTCGGCAACCTCAAACGTTACAGCATCCCCTTCTTCAAGGGTACGATACCCGTCCGAAACTATGTCGGAGAAATGCACGAACACATCGTCTCCACTCTCACGTTCGATGAACCCGAACCCCTTCTCCGGATTGAACCATTTAACTACTCCTGATTCCAATTCATCCCCCCAGTCTATAGAACTATTTCCGGTAGATTACCATAGGAACAGTAGAGTGTCCAACAACGCGCTCGCCCCGCCTAACAGTGGGGTCAGGTGTTATAGAGGTGTCTATAGATACAATTGGCGTCCGCAACACCTGACCCCTCACTGTCAGACAAGCGGCGTCTGAATGAAATAACGGGTTCCGCTGACCTGGTCTTTGGCCCCACACTCGCCTGCCGAGAGTTAGCTACCCGGGTCCAGTTCCCGGTCACGCCCTCTTCTCTCCTTTAGAGGAGGCAGGACTTACCCCTAAGCCGCACCGTGCTCAGCAACCATTAGTTACCTTACGTGGGTCGTTTCGCCTGCGACTGGCATCGACTTTCAACCACAGACCGGAACCCGTTACTTCATCCCTTGATTACCCCAAAGACAAAACGGGAAATCAAGCAAGGGAAATGCTATACCGTTCCGGGTTATTCGGCAACTTTCACGGACAAGATCCAGTCAGGTCACCGGAGCTTGTCTGAGAAGATACGGCCTATCAGCTTCTTCGCGATTTCGTCGCCGGTTATGTTATAGCTGGATGCTTCGAGCGCCTTCCTGACCTTGTCGACCCTGTCTTTTCGGACCTCGGGCTCGATCTCGATCCTCTCAATGATATCGGAGATGCTATTCATCTCCTCCGTGCTGAAAGCCGCAAACTCTTCGTCAACCGGCTGCCTCTTCCTGAGCAGATCTATTGTGTTCTGTATCTCCCTGTCTGATAACTGCATGTCACTTACACCTTAACCTCTTCTGAATCACGCTTATAAAACCAGTTTCCATCTTCTGTTTATATATCGTCAGGGTAGCAGCTAACCTGAACCCAATTGGTCACGTCGCAATAAAACAGTATATATGGGGGATGATTTGCGTCCATTATACGTGTAGAAGGACGGAAAATGAACTGTTGGGGGATACGGCATTTCTTACGGAGTGGACGGGAGCGGCGTTCGAATGCCAGCGTATCTATGGAGCGGGGCACCAGTTCAGGACCGTCCTCGCCGCTACCAGAACCTGGACGGCATCCGCACCTGAATCGAGCAATGCCCGGGCGCAGGCGTCCGCGGTCGCGCCGGTAGTCATGACATCATCCACAAGTACGACGCTACCGAGAGGAACCCTTTCCCCCGTTACGCCGAAGGCGCCGGCAACGTTCTCCCACCGGCTCGCCCCGGCCAGCCGGTCCTGCTCCAGTGTCATCCTGGTCTTTGCCAGGCCGTCGAATATGGGCCTGCCCAGGTGCCGGGCTACCCGTCGGGCAAGCACCTTCGCCGGGTTGTACCCTCTTTGAGCTATCTTTTCCCTGGTAGAAGGCACGTAGCAGACGTAATCGCAGGATATATAGCCGGGGTCGTTCCCCGCTGACGCGACCATCAACCGCGCCAGCGGCGGCGCGTAGTACCCGGCGGACGACTTCAGTTTCAGTACCATCTCCCGTATCAGGCCGCTGTACTCCCCCGCGGCCCTGTAACCGCTGAAGCATGTCGCCGGGCCGCCGCAATCGTCCCCGGATTGCGTCACCCACAGCGCGCACCTCGAGGCCAGGCCGGCCAGGCAATGCCCGCACAGACCCCGCCCCCCGGCTCTGCCACACGCGATGCACGATACGGGGTAAACGAGATCTATGATTTCATCGAGCATCCGTCTCCTCCCCACCCAAACGGGGTCTGGCCCAAGCTGTTGTCGTTCGATTCTTCACTCAAGTCTATCTCCATAATGCAACAGCGGGCCTGACCCCAGTCTTACACGCAATAACGTGAAACAAAACCCGCCATCCCCGGGCTGTTGCCGTTGGACTCGTCACTCAAGCTGCGTCTGTTATGCAACAGCCGGGGCGTATGCGCCAATGGTGCCTGGTGCGCCAATGGTGCCTGGCACCATTGGCGCATTCTTGCTGGAGAGGATGGAGAGGTGGGTACTACTTGTTGTTAACGATGCTTCCCGGCATTATTCTAACACTTGGGTCGATTACAATTCCATCTTCAACTACGGAGCCGCTCCCGAGCACGACGCCGTCCAGTAGCACCGCGCCTTCTCCGATGTGAAAATCGGAACCGGCTATGCTCCCGACCATGCTGGCATCCCGTCCTATGTACCCCCCACCCCACTTGATGCCCCGGTACAACACCGCCCCGGCCCTGACCATCGTATCGGGCCCGATGATAACCGGGCCGAGAATGCGCGCCCCACGCTCGATAACACACCTGTCACCGATGCACACCGGCGGGGTCATGACCACGTCACGATTCACGGTGGTATCCGCTCCTACCCAGATGCCGGGAGCGATCTGGTTGCCGGGGATGTCAACGTTCACCCGACCGTTTAAGGCATCAAAGTTCCCCTTCTGGTACTCCTCGATGCTGCCGACGTCGTTCCAGTAGTACCGGTGGGTCCATGCGTACAGAGCCGCGCCGTCCTCAACCAGCCGGGGGAACAGTTCTCGCCCGAAGTCGTACGGCTTGTCCCGCGGTATGAGGTCCAGAACCTCCGGCTCAAAGACGTAGATGCCGGAGTTCGCTACGTTGCTTATCGCCTCCGCCTCGGTCGGCTTCTCCTGGAAGCCTTCTACCCTTCCGTACTCTCCGGCAAGCACAACCCCGTACTTGGACGTATCGTCCACCGGCGTGGTCACGATAGTCGCAACCGACTTCCTATCGCGGTGGAACGCCAACAACTCCCGCAGGTCCACGTCGGTCAGCGCGTCCCCGCTCAGCACTATAAACGTACCGGAACCGAGGAAGTCGGCGCATCGCCTAACGCCTCCCGCGGTGCCCATGAGTTTCTCTTCCATCGAGTAGTGAATGCTCATGCCCCACCGGGATCCGTCGCCGAAGTGATCCCTTATCGCCTCAGGAAAGTGATGGAGGTTGACCGCCACTTCGTGAAAACCGCAGCCTGATATCAATGCGAACAGGTGCTCCATCACCGGGCGGTTCACAATCGGGACCATCGGCTTGGCTATCTCGCCGGTGAGCGGCATCAACCGGGTCCCCAGGCCCGCCGCCATCACCATTACTCTCTCGTCCATGCAAACCCTCCTCCTCGAGCGTTCACCCGCGGGACCGGCGGAGACTCTCCACGTACGGCCGGCGCAGCACACCACGCTCGGTGATAATGCCGCTGATATACTTCGCCGGTGTGACGTCAAACGCCGGATTGTATACCGGAGAGTCGGGAGGGGCCGTCGCCCGCCCGGCGCAGGTGCGAACCTCATCCGCGTTACGCTCCTCTATCACTATCCGGGATCCGTCGGCACATTCGAGATCGACCGTGGAGTCGGGCGCGGCTATGTAGAACGGGATTCCGTGCTCACCGGCCAGCACCGCCAGAGCGTAGGTGCCTATCTTGTTCGCGGTATCGCCGTTCGCCGCGATACGGTCCGCGCCGGTGATCACCAGGTCCACCGAGCCCCTCCTCATCACCTGCGCCGCGGTGCTATCGGTGATAAGGGTGTAAGGGACGCCCTCCCTGCCCAGTTCCCAGGCGGTAAGGCGCGCTCCCTGCAACAGGGGACGCGTCTCGTCTACGTATACGTGTATTCCTTTTTTGCGGCGGTGGGCCTCGATAAGCACCCCCACCGCGGTACCGTAGCGGATCGCCGCCAGCGGGCCGGAGTTGCAGTGGGTCAGCGTTCCCGCGCCGTTACCCACCACCTCCTGGCCGGCCTCCACCAGTTGTCTGTTGGACTCGATGGTATCAAACGCTATCTCGTCGGCCCGACGTCGGAGCCTCAGGGTGAGGGTGTCCGGGCCGTCTTCGGCTCCCTCCTCGAGCGCGTTCTCCATTCGCCGGCACGCCCAGAAGAGGTTAACCGCGGTGGGCCGGGAGGCGGAGATAATCGATACCGCCTCGCCGGTAGCCCTCCTTATCTCCTCCACGTTACCACCGGCGGCCCCCAGCGCCCCCAGGAGCACACCGTAGGCACCCGCCACCCCGATGGCCATCGCTCCCCTTACCGCCAGCCGTCGAATCGCCCCGACGACATCCTCAGGCGTACTCAGTTCCAGGATTATAGTTGCGCCGGGAAGGGCTGTCTGGTCTATGATGGAAAGCCGCTCATCAGTGAAAAACACGGAGTCCCCGGGCTCGCAACTCACGGTTCTACCCGGCACCATTGCCGCCGTTCAGCAGAAAGATGACCTTGGCGGCGGCCTCGAGCGCCTCGGCCTGGTCAACCGCGTCTTCGATATCAATACCCCAGAGCACCGGACCCTGCCCCTCGACTATGGCGATACGGTTGTCGCGCAGTGCCTCAGCGACCGCCCCCGCGAGCCCGGCGGTACCTTGCCGGTAGAACGGTACGAACACGACACCACCAAGGTCCTCCATCAGGCCCTGCGACTTCTCCATGGCCTTCCGCCCCCTGTGGGCAAGCGCGGTCGCGTACGGTGATTGTATCCTTATGACCGACCCGGCTTCCTTCCGTACCGCAAGAACCGCCTTGAAGATGCCCGCATCCCGGGTGTAGCCCTCTCTCTTTCCGTCGGGCTGCTGCCGGACGCCGTTCATGAGAATCATGTCGGTGTCCTGAAGAAAGCCGAGGCGGCTGCCCGCGCGGGAAACCATGACATCCCCCGATGATACCCTTACGCCGACGCCCCCCAGGGCACCGGTCACCAGGCCGCTCTCGTACATCCTGCGGCAAGCCGCCGTAAGACCCAGTAGTTCCCCGGGTTTCATTCCTGACATCGCATGTCCAATCTCATGTCCCTATCGTCCAACTGCTCAGGTACTTCTCCTGCTCCGGCGTCAGGCTGTCTATCTCGATTCCCATGGTCTCGAGCTTCAGCCGGGCTATCTCCCGGTCAATATCTCCGGGTACGTCATAGACCCTCTTCTCCAGTTCCCCGGCGTGCGAGAAGGCGTACTCGGCATTAAGCGCCTGGTTGGCAAAGCTCATGTCCATAACGCTTGCCGGGTGTCCCTCGGCGGCGGCGAGGTTGACGAGCCGCCCCTCTCCGAGGAGATACAGCCGCCGGGCATCCTCCATGATAAAACACTCCACGTGTTTCCGCACCGTGTCGCGACTGGTAGCCATCTTCTCCAGCGCGGGGATATCTATCTCCACATCGAAGTGACCGGCGTTGCACATGACGGCCCTGTCCTTCATTACCTTGAAGTGCTCAGCGCGTAGAACGCTTGCGTCCCCGGTGGTGGTGACGAATATGTCACCCTGCCTGGCGGCCTCGAACGAGGTCATCACCCGGAAGCCGTCCATGACCGCCTCCAACGCCCTCAGCGGATCGACCTCGACCACTACAACGTTCGATCCCATGCCCCGGGCGCGCGACGCCACTCCCCTGCCGCACCACCCGTAGCCGAACACCACCAGCACCTTGCCCGCCAGCAGGAGGTTCGTCGCCCTCAGTATCCCGTCCAGAGTGGACTGACCGGTGCCGTACCGGTTATCGAAGAGGTGCTTGGTGTCAGCGTTGTTCACCGCTATCACCGGGTAGAGCAGGACCCCGTTTGCCTCCATGCTCTTGAGCCTTATCACCCCGGTAGTGGTCTCCTCAGTGCCGGCAATAATCTCAGAGGCCTGTTCCTTGTAGTCGGTGTGGACGGCGGAGACGAGATCCGCACCATCGTCCATGGTTATCTGCGGCTTCCCGGCCAGCACGCTTGCTATGTGCCGGTAGTAAGTGTCGTTGTCCTCCCCGTGTATCGCGAACACGGGGATCCCGTAATCCTTGACCAGGGACGCGGCGACGTCGTCCTGGGTGCTAAGGGGGTTGCTCGCGCACAGGAACCCTTCCGCGCCGCCCGCCTTCAGGGTTATCATCAGGTTGGCGGTCTCGGTGGTGACGTGAAGGCATGCCCCGATCTTCAGGCCCTCGAGAGGCTTTTCCTCGATAAAGCGCCTCCGGATTATCTCCAGGACCTTCATCTCCAACCCGGCCCACTCTATCCTTGCTTTGCCCTCCCCGGAAAGGGCCAGATCCTTCACGTCGTACTCCATATAGCGCTCTCCTTTCGATGTTCCCTGTTCCCCGAACGTAACTGTTTCTCGAACGGTTCATTACTTTATCATATCAATGCTCCCCGCAAGCCGGTCCAGGAAACCGGAAAGCCCCCTATGGCGGCCCTTACCTCCCGTAGCACGAGGTCGTGTGACGGCGATGTGCCCAGAAATGACCCAATGGTGCCAGGCACCATTGGGTCATTTTGTGGTTTTTGTTAATTTGTGAGGGAGGCTCGCCCCTGGGCTGTTGCATAACAGACACCGCTTGGGTGAGGGTTCCAACGGCACCAGCCCGGGGATGACGGGTTTTGTCTGGCGTTATCGTGTATAAGGGTGGGGACAGGCCCGCTGTTGCATTACGTACTTCGGTTTGGGTGTGGAGGTCGAACGACAACAGCCTGGGCCAGTCCCCGTTCGGGTGTCGGGGTCTTATTTAGCGGCAAGCCGCTTTTTCAGCTCCTCGATACGGGTAACCGGTGTTGGATCCTGACCCAACGCCAGGGCCAGGTAGACACTGGTGTAATCCCCGAAGTAAATGAGGTCGAGCAGCCTCTCTATACTGTTACTTCCACGGGCGCACACCTGGGTGATGTGCCCCACGCTGTCCTGCAAGAGGTCCATTGTTATGCGTATCCGCTTTTCCACCCTGGGGTGCTCTCCAGGCTCACGGAGCACGACCAGTTGACAGCGGGAGCAGATATCGGCCAGGTTCCGCCAGCCCACAGTCTCGTTGTGATTGAGCTCGGGGAACGAGTTGTGAAACGAGGGTATCTTGGCGTTCTCGTTGAACTGGGCCTTCCACCTCATCGCCGCCACCGCGACGTATCCCTCCGAGCCGTACACCACCGGGACGTACCCCACCAGGTCCTTGGCGAGCCTCTTGGTGGGATTACCGTCCAGCGAGACCCCAACCCGGTACTCGCGGCTCCTCCCGTCCAGCATCTCCGCCGCCGCTCTCAGCTCACCGGTCACCCCGGAAAGCAGTCCAATCCTCTCCATCACTGAGACGATGGGAATAAACAGGTATCCCAGCGACGCCCGGGGCTGTAACCCGCCCGGTATCTTGAAGCACGGTACCCCGTACTCCCCGGCGAGCTCCGCCAGGCGTCCGCCGCTGCTCACCGTAACCAGGCGCGCCCCCCTGTCCAGCGCCTGGTTGAAGCAATCCAGCGTTTCCTCGGTGTTGCCGGAGTAGCTCACAGCAAAGACGAGCGTCCGCTCGTCCACCAGGGACGGGAGTTGGTACCCTTTCACGGTCGTCACCGGCAACGGCAGCCCCCTGTCGGCGGCAACCGCCGAGGCGACATCCCCCGAGATGCCGGAACCCCCCATTCCCAGCACCACTACCGCGTTCAGGTCATCCGGAGAAGGCAAGGTGAGGTCGAACTCCCCGATGTCGAGCGCCTCGCGCACCTGTCCCGGGAACCCCTCCAGGGCCTCCAGCATGCCCTCCCGGTCAATCGCCGTAAGTTCGGCCTCGTTGTCCATGTCAATCTCTAGACCCACTTATTTCCTCCCGTCATTGCCCGGGGGCGACCTCGTCTATCAGCCGGGCACCCTCATCAATCAGGTCCTCCACCTCCTGCTGTGACGCGGCCTCGGCATAGACGCGGACCACCGCCTCCGTACCCGAAACCCGCAGCATGAGCCAGGAACCGTCGGCGCGGTGGAACTTGAGGCCGTCTATCGTCACCAGGTTGGTTACCTCCTGCCCGCCTATCTCGGCAGACTCGAGGGCACCCAGGTTCTCCAGCAGCGCTTCCTTGTGCGCCCGGGTCAGCTCCATATCGCGTCTCAGGTATACGAACCGTCGCCCCAGTGAATCCATCAGCTCGTCTACCAGTTGGCCCAGCGTCTTTCCGTGGGTGGCAATTATCTCAACCAGAAGAAGCCCCACCAGGATGCCGTCGCGTTCCGGGATGTAATTCTTTATCCCGGTTCCGCCGCTCTCCTCGCCACCCATAAGGATGTCCTGCTCGAGCATCAGGTCGCATATGTACTTGAAGCCGACCGGCACCACGTGAAGCTCCAGCCCGTACCGGTCGCAGAGCCTGTCTATCATGGTGGTAGTGGAGACCGTCTTGACCACATCCCCGCTCCATCCCCTGACCTCCACCAGGTGCTTCAGTAACAGCGCGAACACCATATGCGAGCTGATAAACCGGCCGGTGGCGTCAACCGCGGTCACCCTGTCGGCGTCGCCGTCAACCGCTATGCCGACGTTGCATCCACCGGAAACGACCGCTTCCTTGAGCCCGTCGAGGTTGTCACCTATCGGCTCCGGGTGGAGCCCGGGGAAAAGCGGGTTATGCACTCCGTGTATCTCAAGGCAGTCCATCCCAAGGCGCCGCATCGCCTCGGTGAACAGTCCCTGTCCCGCCCCGTACATGGGATCGAACACCACCTTGATATCCCCGGCGGGAAACACGTCCGCGTCCACCATTGAAACAACCTTGTCCAGGTAGCGGGGGACCGGGTCGAACAGCTCGACGCCGCCTTCCGCGAGCACATCCTCGAACAGGAAATCGGGCCTCGGCGGAGGGTCCTCCTCAACCCGCCTGAGCTCCTCCTCGATACTGGCGGTGATCGCACCGGTCGCCGACCCGCCGTAGGCGGCCTTGAACTTGATGCCGCTATAACGGGCGGGATTGTGGCTCGCGGTTATCATTATCGCCCCATCGGCCTCCAGGTCCACCGTGGCATACGAGATGGAGGGGGTCGACACGAACGACCCGGACATCTTCACGTCGATGCCATGCCGGGATGCGGCCACCGCGCATAGCTCCGCGAAGCCCCCGGAGTTGAACCTGGTGTCGTAGCCTACGAGCATGCGGGGCGGGTCACCCGACGCGCTACGGACCACGTACCTGGAGATCGCGCAGGCCACCAGCCACAACCGGTCGAACGTGAAGTCGTCCGCTATCACCCCGCGCCATCCGTCAGTTCCGAACTTGATCATGATAACCCGCCTGCATCCGACATCAGTATTGCGTTAGTGCCTGTCACCATCTTGCGTTTTGCACGTTTGGTGCCTGGCACCATTGTTGCGTTTTGGGTTAGACGCGCTCGCGCCAGTATTCCAGGGTATCTTCCAGGGTCTTCTCGAAAGGTATCTCGGGCTTCCAACCGGTAAGGTCGCTGAACTTCGTTATGTCGGCCAGGAGTACCATCACGTCGGATGGCCGCATCCTCTCGGGGTCCTGCCGGACCTCTATCTCGACGGAGGTAAGCTCGAGAAGCATGTCCAGGAGCCTCTGGATAGTGATGTCCTTGCCTGACCCCAGGTTATACACATCGCCGGGCTCCCCCTTCTCCAGGGCCAGCCAGTACCCGTACACCATGTCCCTCACGTCCGTGAAATCACGGCGCGCCTCGAGGTTGCCCACCTCCAGCACCGGCTCCTGCTTGCCTTTCTCTATCTTTGCCACCTGCTTACAGAAGTTGCTGGTGACGAAGACGTCACCGCGACGCGGGCCGGTGTGATTGAACGCGCGGGTTCTGATTATCTTCAGACCATAGCTCATGTGGTACTGGTAGCCAAGCAGGTCCTGCCCCACCTTGCTGACCCCGTACGGGCTCAAGGGACGGAGCGGGTTCGTCTCCTTGATGGGGACCTCGTCCTCGTGGACCATGCCGTACTCCTCGCTTGAGCCGGCTATCTGTATGCGCGCGGGCAGGTCCAGGTCGCGCATTGCCTCGAATATGTTCAACTGGCCCACGATGTTGGTGATGATTGTCTCGCTGGGCGCCTTCCAGGAGGTTGGAACGAAGCTCTGCGCCGCCAGGTGGAAGATGTAGTCGGGCTTCACCTCGGAAAGGCAGTGACGTACCGCCGCGGCGTCCCTCAGGTCACAGTCCAGCATCTCTATGTCGTTGGCAATGTCCTTGACGTTCTCCATGCGGCTGCGCCAGCGTACGGTCCCGAACACCTCGACGTCGCCCCGGCCCAGACAGTAATCGGCCAGGTGGCTCCCGACGAACCCCGTAATTCCGGTTATTAAAACCCTCAACTCACACCTCCATATACAGTGGCACCGTTCATGGCTATGGCAACCGCTAGAACTTGATCTTATCGGCCTCGATAACAGTGGAAGGCCAGACGCGTATCCCTCTCTTGAACTCGTTCCCATCTCCGGCCTCGATATTATCACCCAACACCGAGTGCTCCGCAACATGCACACCGGAGCCCAGGACGGTGCCGCGTCCCACAACACTCTGCTCCACCACGCACCGTTCACCTATCGTCACATCGTCCAGGATGACCGCGCCCTCGATCCTCGCCTCCGGCCCTACGCGAACACCGTTGCCGATGCAGGTAAGTCCCAGTATCTCGGCTCCCGCGCCTATGCTGACGTTATCCCCAATAAGCAGCGGGCCGTACAGAACGGCGTCCCGGCCTATTTTCACGTCCCGCCCGACGAACGCGTTCTCCCCCATCTCCTTCCCGCCAAACGGCACCTCTATTCCGCCGTTGAGGATGTCGTGGTGCGCCGAGAGGTACTTCTCCGGGGTACCCAGGTCCAGCCAGTAGCAGTCGGAGCGGAACCCGTAGAGCGGCTCCCCCCGCTGGAGCAGGTCGGGAAACAACTGCCTCTCGAACGAGTAGTTCTCACCTGCCGGCACCTGTTCGAGCACCGCGGGATCGAGCACGTAGGTGCCCGCGTTAATAAGGTTGGTCACCACCTGGTCCCACGACGGCTTCTCCAGGAACTCCTTGATGCGCCCGTCCGTATCCAGCGGCACCAGCCCGTAGGCGGTCGGGTCCTCCACAGGGGTAAGTGTTATGGTAACATGCGCGCCTTTCCGCCGGTGGTACTCCAACAGTTCTCCGATATCCAGGTCGGTCAGGATGTCCCCGTTGCACACGACAACCGGCCCATCGCCCAGGTGCTCGGCCACGTTCTTGATCGCCCCGCATGTCCCCAGCGGCTTGTCCTCAGTCACGTGAGTCAGCTTCATCCCCATACGGGACCCATCACCGAAGTACTCGTCAAAGACCACGGGGAGGTAACCGGTGGACAGGACGACCTCGTCCACTCCGTACTCCTTGAGGTGCAACAGTTCAATCTCCAGGAACGGGATATTCACCAGGGGAAGCATCGGCTTTGGCGTGTTCACCGTCAACGGCCGAAGTCGTGTACCGAACCCCCCCACCAACATCGCGCCCTTCAAGATTCCTTACCTCCTACGTGCTCTCTCCAGTAGTCGAGGGTGTCCTCGAGCGTCTGCTCCAGCCCGATAATCGGCTCCCAGCCAATCTCCTTGCGGATAAGTGACGCATCGCCCAGGAGAAGCGGGACGTCGCTGGGCCGCTGGCGGGCCGGGTCGCGCTCGACCTCTATTTCTGAGTTCGACAGGGCCAGCAGCATGTCCAGTATCTCCGATATCGACGGGGCCATCCCGGAGCAGACGTTGTAAACCGCACCCGACTGCCCTTTCTCCATCAGCATCCGGTAAGCTTTTACGGTGTCGCGCACGTCAGTGAAATCTCTGCGGGCCTCCAGGTTTCCAACCTTCAGGACGGGCCTGCTACGGCCCGTCTCGATCATCGCCACCTGGCGGGCGAAAGAGGAAACCACGAAGTCCGGCGACTGCCCCGGACCGGCCTGGTTGAAGCTTCTGGTCACCAGCACCCTCCAGTCGAACGCCTCCCGGTACATCAAGCCCAGCATTTCCTGGGCAACCTTGCTTACCGCGTAATGGCTGCACGGCGCCAGTGGCATCTTCTCGCCAAGCGGCATCCGGCCCTGCGGGACCTTTCCGTACTCCTCGCAGGAACAGGCGATGTGCACCGACGTGTCCAGGCGCAGCCGGAGCAGCGACTCCATCAGGTTGACCTGGCCCAGCAGGTTAACGTTATAGGTGCTCCAGGGGTCCTCCCAGGACCGTGCCACCGAGGCCTGCGCCGCAAGGTGAAAGACGGCGTCCGGGCGGAACTCCTCCAGGTAGTCGCTGATCATCTTATAGTCAGTGATGTCCACCACCCGGTACTCCAGCCCGGGGACCTCGGCCGACGGTCCCTGCTTCAGCCCGATGCCGGCCAGTCGCCAGTCGGTCTCCAGTGAGAGTTCAGTCAGCAGGTGAGACGCCACAAATCCATCCGCACCGGTAACAAGTACTCTCTCCATCATTGCCTCCCCGGCATTATCAACCGCTTCGCGCCCCCCAGTGCGGCGCGGACCCTGTAGAAAGCGTTAAGCACGGTTATAAACATGAACCGGGCCGCAACCCCGGTGGCGACCACCGCGTACACCAGGCGCTCGTGGGGGCCGCTGTAGCTCTTGCGGTGGAAGCGTAGCATACTGCGGTGGTGGTGGAACAACATCCTGCCTGAAGCCATACGGCTGCTCATGCCGATATGGTGAAACACGTCCCCTCGTGGTATGTAGCCTACGGTCCAACCCGCCTGCCACATCCTCCAGCAGATATCCACGTCCTCGACGTACATGAAGTAACCCTCATCGAACCCCCCCACCGCGCGGACCGCTTCCCTGCGAAGCACCATGAACGCCCCGGAAACCCAGTCCACGTTCGTCTCCTCCCGGTGGTCCCACCCCATCTTCTTGTACGCCTCGGAGGAGCGGTTTTCCGCCATGAACAGCCCCAGGAAAGCGTGTACGAACGCGTCCTTGATGGACGGGAAAGCGCGGCAGGAGAACTGGAGCGTCCCGTCGCTGTTGAGCAGGCGAGGGGCGACGACGCCGGCGCGCGGGTTGCGCTCCAGGTACCCCACAACCTGGCTGACGGTGTCGGGGGCAAGCACCGTATCGCTGTTCATCACTATCACGTACGGCTCACCGGTAACCTCGATTCCCTGGTTACAGGCCCTGGCGTAACCGACGTTGACCGTGTTCCACACCAGGTTGACGTCGGGAAACTCTCTCAAGACCATGCCCGGACTCCCATCGTCCGAGCCGTTATCGACCACCCACAGGGAGATGCCACCGGTATAATCCTGCGCCTCGAGTGATCGCAGGCAACCCCTCAAGTACCCGACGGTATTCTTGTTGATGACGACCGCTGCTACCTGGTTCAACGCCGGTCCCTCTCCCCCTCGATCTGCATCTCACCGCGATTCAGCAGGTGCCGTCTGATCCACTTCCGGTAATCGAACGGCTTGAACCACGCCTCCATCTCGCGGGCCGGAACCACCCGCCTCCTCTGTATGGTCCGCCTCTTCCTCAACATCACCGGCATAAGCCTTACGACCTCCCCCAGTGAGAGGAGCGCCCGCGGGCACCTGATGAACAGCGCGCCCGCTTTGAGCACTTCGGTGATCATGATGCCCGGGAGGTTCTTCAGCAGTTGTTGCAACGAGTCGTTCTTGACGATCATCAGGTACCGGTTCTTGTAGTTGTGATACTCGACGACCAGCGACTTCCTGTACCCCGCGCCGCCCCTGCGGTGGTAGGCGACCGCCCCTGGAACATAGACACACTTCCATCCGCGCAGCCGCGCGCGCCAGTCCAGGTCCAGGTCCTCCCAGAAAGCGAAGAACTCCTCGTCGAAGTACTCGCCCGCCACCGCCACGTCCTCCAGCATCCGGCGGGAGTATATCGCCGCCGCCCCACATGTCCCAAACGTTTCCTCGGCCTCCAGGTAACAGTCCGCACCCCTTTCGCCCTCCCCGCGGTTCTCCGCCAGGCGGTTGGCGAAGATGATGTGGCCCACCGAGTCGATGACGTTGTCCTCTCCGAACGAAGGGAAACGCAGCAGCTTTCCCGAAACGCTCCCCACGCCCTCTTCGTCCATAGCCGTCACAAGCGAGGAGACAAACCCCTCCTCCAACACGATGTCCGTGTTCAAGGGCATCACCAGGTCGCCGATGGACTCGCGGATGCCCTGGTTCAACGCCGGGCTGAACCCGGTGTTGCGCTCGTTGACGATAAACCGCGGGGAATCCCCGGCAAACCGCTCTCTGCTCTCCGGGTCGCCCGCGAACTCGCGCAGTATCTCCGTGGAGCCGTCCGAGGAGTCGTTGTCTATCATGATGAGCTCTATATCCAGATAATCCTGGGAGGTCAGCGACCGCAGGCAACCGGGGAGATCGGCAAGGCCGTTGAAGTTTATCAGTATTATCGATACCAGTCCGCTCATGACGACCTCCGCCTATCAAGTTGAGACGCCTGTCAAGCTGAGCCGACATCCTCCCGGCCCGCGGTAGTAGCCGTTTCGATAACGTGCCGCATTGTTGATGCCCACGCTTCACTCGAACCGGTGCTAGTGTCCCGTCTCATAAATACAATGGCATTCGAACCCCGCTGCATCCGCTCCTGCTGCGTTCCGCTCCCTGCGACGTACTCAGTGAGTACGTCTCAGTCGCGCGCCTTGCCGGAAGCGGCGCACCGACGCTCTCGGTGCGTCACCGTACTTATGAGACGGAACACTAGATGTTGAGCCCCATGCTCTTCATCAACTCGTCCGCTTCCACGCGCATCTCGGACTTCTTGTCCAGGAGTTCGTTGGAGCGGTCGAAGGCACTCTTCATCTCGGCGTCTGTCTCCTCGTCGAGCCTCCCCCCCGAGGCGTTGACGGCGACGGCGAGGTCCTCGATGAAACTCATGGCGCTATCCAGCCACTCCACGGTGGTATCGATGTTCTCTGTCTCGATCCTGGCCAGCTTCTCGTAATCGGTGCCGGCACCCGCCTCCATCACCTTCTCGTACTCAAGACGGGCCTTGCGCCCCTTCTTCTTGAACGCCTCGACCTGCTCCTTCACCTTCTCCAGCTCCTGGTGGTACTCCTGGCTGGCGCTGCCGGCGTGGGTAGCCAGTCTTGCGATGCTGTCCACCATCTCGGTTGTTTCCGCTTCAGTGGGAAGCTCCTCGATGGCCACCTTGACCTGCTTGCCGGCATCATCCCCCGGGGAGCCGCAGCCGACCACTACCAGCAGCGCGCAGAGTATAAGCAGCGCCGCCAGGGCCGCCCCGGTCCTCCGCAAGTTATGTCTCCCGGTCATCCGCATACTGCCCCAACTCAGCCTTTTTCCGAGGCGTCGTTTTCCGGTGAGGGTGCGATTTCCCCGGCGACCTGGACCGCCGCGGGCTTCAGTGAGCCCTTGTCACCGTTATCGCCGGACTTCAGGCCCTGCGCCGTGATTATAACGCCGATGACTATCAGGCCCAGGCCTATCCAGCTGAACCACCGTACGCTCTCCTTGAACACCAGCCACGAGTAGAAGACGACAAACACGTAGCCGGCGGCGACAAGTGGGTAGGCGACGCTCAGGTCAATGCGTGACAGCACAATCAACCAGAAAATCGCCGACACCGCGTAGAGGATTATTCCTGTGACCGCCCAGGCGCTCTTCGCGACCCTTCCCACCAGCTCGAACGGCTCAGAGAAATCCGACGCGGTTATCTCGCCGACCTTATTCATGCCGGCCTTCATCGACAGTTGCCCGCATACCGCCAGGCCGATGCTGAGGATGAGTAAAATCGCATTCACAACCGTCGTCTTGGACATTATCTATCCCTCCTGTTTCTCACGTGCCTCCGGCCCGGTCAATCGACGAACCGGTACTTCATGAGCGCCCACAAGGCAAATACCCCGTCTCTCCAGGTGATCTTCTTACCTTCGTGATACTCTCTGCCCGCGTAGGAGATGGGAACCTCGTAGATGCGGATCTTCTTCTTGAGTATCTTGGCGGTTATCTCCGGCTCGAAGTCGAACCGGTTGGACTTTATATGGATACCCTCCAGCGACTCGCGGGTGAAGAGCTTGTAACACGTCTCCATATCGGAGAGCGTCGTGTTGTAGAGGACGTTTGTCACCAGGGACAGGAACTTGTTGCCCAGCATGTGCCAGAAAAGCATATCGCGGTGCTCTCCCGTGAAGCGGGACCCATAGACGACCTCCGCCCTCTTCTTCAGTATCGGCGCAATCATCACCCTGTAATCGTCGGGGTCGTACTCCAGATCGCCGTCCTGGATGATGACGCAATCACCGGTCACGTGCGGGAGTGCGGTACGGATCGCCGCTCCCTTGCCCTGGTTATACTCGTGAAACAGCACCCTGGTGGTGGAGTCCTCCTCCAGCTTGAGGATATCGGGCGTACCGTCGGTCGACCCATCATCGACCACGATTATCTCCCTGGCTATCTCCCCGATATCAACCGCCCTGACCCTGCGGAGGACCTCCTGGATGGTGTTGCGCTCGTTGAAGACCGGCACAATGATGGATAGCTTCATCTGCCTATCCCTTCATAAGTAAAGCCCAGTTTCCGTAGTACCGCCGGGTCCAGACAGTTCCGAGTATCTACAATTGACCGGGAGTTCATAAGTTCGCCGATCCGGCCATAGTCAAGCCACTTGAACTCGTCCCACTCGGTGAGCAGGACCATCACGTCCGCTCCCCTCACCGCCTGATAGGGGTCATCGGCGAACTCGACGCCCGAAAGTGTCCGGCGTGTGTTATCCATCGCCTGGGGATCGTACGCCTTGACCACTGCCCCCTTCTCCAGCAGCATGCGGGTCACTTTTACCGCCGGTGATTCCCTGATGTCGTCGGTGTTGGCCTTGAACGCGAGACCGAGTACCGCGACTTTCTCACCCTCCAGTCCACCCAGCACCCGCTCTACCTTTTTCACGACGCGTTCCTGTTGCTCCCGGTTGACGTCGATCACCCCCTTGAGGAGGTTAAAGTCGTACCCGCTGTCAACGGATATCGCCAGCAGCGCCCTGCAGTCCTTGGGAAAGCAGGATCCGCCGAACCCCGGGCCCGCCTTCAGAAACTCGAAACCGATACGCTCGTCGTACCCCATCCCCAGGGAGACCTCCCGCACATCGGCCCCCACCGCCTCGCAGATGTTGGCGATGGCGTTGATATAGGAGACCTTTGTCGCCAGGAAAGCGTTTGAAGCGTACTTGATCATCTCGGCGCTTACCGGGTCGGTCACCAGCAGCGGTGCGTCAATCCCCCGGTAAAGCTCGATCATCCTCATTATCGCCTTCTGCGAATCGCTGCCTATGACGATCCTCGCCGGCTTCTGGAAATCGGAAACGGCGGTGCCCTCCCGCAGAAACTCAGGGTTGGAGACTACGTCGAACTCGCGGTACTCATCCATCGCTTCCTCTATTTTCCTCTCCACCCTTCTGGTGCTGCCTACCGGAACCGTGCTCTTATTGATTATCACCTTGTATCCGTTGATGGCCGCGGCGATCTCACGGGCCACACTGTCCACGTTGGTGAGGTCCGCCTTTCCCTCGGAATCCGGTGGGGTGTCAACGGTGATAAATATGAACTCCGACGACGCGATTGCATCGTGTACATCACTGGTGAACCGCAGGTCCCCGCTCGCGAACTGCCGCCTGACGATAGCCTCGAGCCCCGCCTCGAATATCGGGACCTCCCCCTGGCAGAGCGCATCTATCTTTTCGCTGTCACGATCGACACAATTGACCGAGTGGCCGAGATCGGAGAGGCAGGCTCCGGTGACCAGGCCCACGTAACCGGTGCCGATCACGCAGCACTCCATCTTCGTCCTCGAAATCACCGGTTCGTTCCTCCTTCTTCGTTCAGGCGGGACCGGACCATCACAGGCGACGGGGGCAGGAAACAACCCCTCGTCACCGGGCTGAAGGACAGCTTTCAGTACGCCCGACTGGCCCTCATCGATCGCCCGGTTGGCAAGGGCATCACATGCGTAATTCTTCTCCCTGGGGATGTGTTCCACCTCCACCACCCGAAACCCATCCAGCAACCCCTTTACCCTGTAATGCAGCGGTCTCAGCAGATTGCTCTTGACCTTGAATGCGCCGGTGATCTGGTTGGCAAGCAACTCGCTGTCCGTACGGACTCTCACCCGGTCGTAGCCGAGCTCCTCGCAGGCCTCCAGGACGGCGATGAGCGCGTGGTACTCGGCGACGTTCGAGGTGGCCTCGCCGAGGAACTCACAGACCTCCAGCAACAGATGGCCGCTTTCGTCTTTCGCCTGCCCGCCGATGCCGGCCGGCCCCGGGTTTCCCCTGGAACCACCATCGCTATAGACGTAAAGCCAACTCCCCGGCGCACTCGGGCCGCGCGCCTTTTCCCCGGTACTCACTTAACCAGTATCCTGCGACAGTTCTCGCAGCGGAATACGCCTTCATCGTGCTGAAAACGGTCAATCTGCGTACGGCTGAACTCGATGTGGCAGCCCCCGCAGTTCCTGCCGTGGTCTATCACCGCCACCGCGAGCCCCCCCTTGCTCTCCAGCAGTTCCTCATACAAGGCAAGGACGTCCTCGTCCGGGACCTCCTGCTTCAGCTTATCCCTCTCCCCTTCGAGCTCGCCGACCCGGTGCTCTTTTTCAACCAGCCCCCGGTCGTACTCGTCACGGGCTCTCCGCTCCTCAGCGGAAACCTCCTCCACCATCCGCCCGGTTTTCTCAACCTCGGCGCGCCCCCCGTCAATCGCCTCCATCAACTCCAGGTCCCCGGTCTCCATCTCGTCGCTCTTCTTCCTGAGAGAAAAGATCTCCGCCTGTATAGCGCTTAGCTCCTTCGGGTTCATGACCGTGCCGCTGAACATCTTCTCCTCTTCCTTCTTGATCTTCGAGGATAGGATATCCAGCTCTCCGTCGAGCTTGTGCTGATCATGCGTGATGTCGTCGAGATTTTCTTGCGCTTCCGCCCGCGCTTCCTTCGCCTTTCCCAGTTGCTCGAGAAGACCGCCGAGGTTGTGCTTCTCGGCCAGCCCCTCGATATCGCGCTTCAGGCCAAGTATCTCCGTATCGAGCTTCTGAATGCTCAGCAGCAATTCCCCCAACTCACCCGCATCTATATCGCTCACCCCTATCAACCATTCCCGTCTTTACACATTACACAAGAGTACACCAACCGGGTCAGCCCTTAAACACGCGGAACACTCCCACCGAGGTGCCCATGACCGCGGTCACGATAACCCCGGCGGTCAGCACGCCAATGAATATCCAGAGTAACGCCTTGCGGTACGGTATGTCGAACACGAAAGCCGCCACCGAGCCGGTCCACGCGCCGGTCACCGGAAGCGGAATCGCCACGAAGGCCGCGAGCGCTATCTCGGCGTATACCTCGTACTTCTTCTCGAGCTTCCTTCGGGTTCTATCGAACAGCCAGTTGAAAAAGCGGTCGAAAAGCACGGAGCGCTCCATCAGCCACTTTGATACCGGCTTCAGCAACCATAATATGAAGAAAACCGGCACCATGTTCCCGGCGACCGCTATCAGGTACGCCTGCCACCAGGGTATATCGACGCTCCAGGCATACGGTATGGCGCCACGGAGTTCCGCTATGGGAATCATGGCGATTAGAAATGTCGCCATATACCCGTTGACATTCGAAAACCAGTTTGCCCAGTTAAGGGCGAACTGCGGGTTCATAGTCGCTCCAGACTAAGCATGCGCCCGTCGCAAGGCGCCTCTAAGTACCCCGCTCCATAAATACGCTGGCATTCGAGCGCCGCTGCATCCGCACCGGCTGCGTTCCGCTCTCTCGACGTACTCCAAGAGTACGCCTCGGTCGCGCGCCTTGCCGGAGCGGCGCGGAGGCGCTCTCGGTGCTTAACCGTATCTATGGAACGAGGCACTAGGCCTCCCGGTCGATGCAGCAATAGTACAGAATGGTGATTAGAAAGTCGAGATGACGGGCAAGCCGCTTGAGTGGCCTCCCGGGCGTGCTCACTCCGCCGCTTTTCCGGCGGCGCTACCACCGCAGGAGTATCGTATCCTGCACCGGGCACAGCTCCTCTTCCTCATGGCAAACTGCGCCATCCCCCAGGCCAGGTACACCACCAGGCACACCAGCACAACGGTCCTGAACTCGATTACCAACGAAACGGCCATGGCCAGCGGGGGGATGAACGCGATCAGCGGATAGGCGATCGAGAGCTTTGCGCCGAAATCACGGTTTCCCGCATCCCGGGCGAACATCATCGCGGCAAGCTTGCCCCAACCCAGGTGGCACCACCTCCCGTAGTAGTAGCAGGTGGAGCAGTTGTGCTTCTTAAGCGCTATGCCAACCACGACCACTATGAATGCGGCATAGACAATGGAAGCAACCGGCCATGCGCCCGCTTTCAGCCAGTACATCCCCAGGAAGCCCACTCCCCAGTAGACCAGCAACTGCACGTTCTCGAGCGCTACCCACCACCAGGGAAACTCATCGAGCCCCCCGTCGTATACTTCCCACTGGACCATCGTGCCTCCTTTTTACCACCTTGAGATTGTACCACGGCCGCTCTACGCCCCTGGTCGGAGCGGTGTTCGTCGCGGTCAACGTGTCAAAGAACGTGATGTCGATCATCACGGTAGCGACCGTCCTGTTGGGAGTATTTACGTTCTTGAAGGTCTTCAACGTAATCTGATTCGGGTACACGCTGGCGTGCATTAGCAATTCTATCCGCCCGAACACATCCCCCATCCGGGTGACGCGGTCGGGGCAATCGGCGTAATAAAATCATCACTTTGCTGTGTAATCATCAGGGTGCCTGGTACCGATTCTATTAGTGGAGGCGTTTCCACCTGGAGGAGGACTGATGTACACGGTAACGATGTGGCCCACAATCGGGGTTATTGCCGTAGCATCGGCGTTCCTGTGCATGGAGTTGGCCAAGAAGAAGCACAGGGACAAGGCCTTCTACTTCGTGGTAGGAGGTCTTATCGGCCCGCTGGGAGTTCTCGTCGTTATGACACCGCTTCCCACCATGACCGCCAAGGAAGCGGCGGCCGGTAGGAAGCTGCTCCGCGTCGTTAAGAGGACGGAGTGCCCGGCATGTCACCAGAAGGTGTACGCCGGGGAGCGGCAGTGCTGCCAATGCGGGCACGTCCTTGGAACCCCCTGGTGGGAACGCCCCGCCCTCTATAATAGAAAATGTGGCCGTTAGACAAACCGCAAACCGCATCCGGGGCACCATATCATTCCGGCCTTAGTGCCTCGTCACCCTGAACGTGTCCCTGAGCTGAAGGTCGCCCCCGCCCGACGAGGGCCCGACGAAGACCTCGTACTCCGCCTCCTCGGTCTTCCACTCGCCTGAAGCGACATCGTAGTAGGCGAGGTCCCGGGCCTCCAGCTTACAAGAGTGCGTCCTGGTTTCCCCCGGCTCCAGGGGCAACCGGGCAAACCCTTTGAGTTCTCTTATCGGCCTGTCGACAGCCGAACCCCTGCAGCCGACGTAAAGCTGGACGACCTCTTCCCCGGCCACCCGTCCCGCGTTGGTCACGTCGACAAGCACCTCTACGCTCCCACTGCCGGTTATCTCCTTCGCACCGAGCCGCAGGTTGCCGTACCGGTACTCCGTGTAGCTGAGGCCGAAGCCGAACCGGAAAGCCGGCTCGAGGTCGTCCCTGTCGAAGAGGCGGTACCCGTGGTAGTACCCGTACTCTATCGAAGCGGCCTTCCTGTCGAAGAAGGGAAGCTGACCGGTTGACTCGGGAAAAGTTATGGGCAGTTTGCCGCTCGGGTTCACGTCGCCGAACAGGATGTCCGCAACGGCGCTTCCCCCCTCCATGCCCGGGTACCACACCATCAGTATCGCTTCCACCCGGTCCCTCCACGACTCCATGGTGACCGCGGACCCCGCCTCGAGCACCACCACGCACCTGCCGGTTTCGGCGGCCACCGCCTTGATAAGTCTCTCGTGCCCTGCAGAAAGGTCGAGGTCCTCCCGGTCGCCGCCCATGTTGACCACCGGCATGGCCTCACCCTCGTCCCTGTGGGTGAGTCCCACCACCACCACGGCCGCGTCGGCCTCGCGTGCCGCCTTCCCGGCCCGAATGAGGTCCCCGCCGCTCTCGTAGGCCACCTCTACGGAGTCTCCCGCCCGGTCCCTTATGCCCTCCAGGGGGGTGACGGTGTACGGGGGCCTGACGCGGCTGCTCTGCATGTCGCCGAGATTCGCCCTGTCCGCGAGTTTCCCGATAACCGCGATCCTGCCGATATCCCCCCGGTCGAGCGGAAGTGCCTCTCCCTTGTTCTTCAGGAGCACGATGCTCTTGCGCGCCACCTCCAGGGCGAGCTCGGTGTGCTCCCGGCACGCCACCTTCTTCCTGTCGTAACTGCCGGACCCCTCGCCCACGCGGGCGAACCGCGCCTTTTGCCTGAGGACCCTGGTCACCGCCTCGTCGATCGCCTTGACCGGGACCTTCCCGCGCCTGAGGGCGCGTTTCAGCCCCCGCCCGAACCGCCACCTGAAAGGCATCTCGATGTCCAGCCCCCCGTTGACGGCGTCCCCGCCGTTCCTCACCCCGAGCATGAAGTCGGACATCACGAACCCGTCGAAGCCCCAGTCAACCTTGAGGATGTCCCGCAGGAGGTGGCGGTTGTGACCACAGTACTGCCCGTTGACCTTGTTGTAAGCACTCATGATGGACGCGACGCCCGCGTCCACGCACCGCTTGAAGTGAGGGAGATAGACTTCCCTGAGTGTCCGCTCTTCCACCCGCACGTCGACCGAGAACCTCGCCTCCTCGATGCTGTTGCAGGCGAAATGCTTGGCGCAGGCCATCACGTGCCTCTGCAGGCCGTTGACCATGGCCACCCCCATCTCGCCGACGTGATAGGGATCCTCGCCGAACGTCTCCTGCGCCCTCCCCCACCCCGGGTGCCTGGGGATATTGACGCAGACCGCCCCGGAGAAGTTGGCGCCCTGCGACCTCGCCTCGACGCCCATCGCCGAGCCGACCCGTTCCTCGAGCCCCGGGTCCCAGGTCGCCCCCCTCGCCATCGACACCGGGAAGCAGGTCGAGTGGCCAAGTGATACCCCCCGGGGCCCGTCGGTGAAAGATATGGCGGGTATCCCCAAGCTCCTGTTCTCGCCGGAGTCAAACGGGGTGAAGTTGTAGCGGATCAACATCATTGGGATGTCCAGGAGACCCGAGTCGCCGGACATCTGCCGTATCTTCTCGTCAAGGGTCATTGACGAAACGATATCGGCCAGGAGACATTCGCGCTCCTCCTCGTTGCCGCTCTCCACGACGTCCGCCAGCGTCACCGACCTTGCGTCCGCCTCCACTCGCCCACAAGATGTCTTACCGGTCATCGTTGCCTCCCTAATCCGGTATGCACGCGAGGGGCCTGGCCCCTTGGGTGCGTTTTGCACCAATGGTGCCTGGCACCATTGTGTCATATTGTTGAGGATGGGGATATTGAGGAACATGGGGAACATGAGACATAATTATTAACGGCCTCTAACGCCGAGGGAGTCGGTGCCGCCGGAGCGGTTGTTGAAGTAGATGGCCCTCTCCACTATCACGAAACCACTTGCCATCACCCTGGTGCTAACCTCGGAGGCGGGGAGTATCTCATCAACCGCCACCGTGAACCTGCTCCTGGGCCCCACGGCATACTCCCTTACCGTGTTCTTTCCCCCCGGCTCCATGAAGGTGAAGGTGAGCGAGACCGGGTCGTCACCCGGGTTCTGTACCAGTATCCAGGTCTCGAACCCCCCGCCGGTATAACCTTCGGCCAGGAACCACTCAGTGTCAGGGGACGGCGTCCCGATGAAGCAGTGGCCATCGCTCCGGTTGTTCCAGTACATGGAACGCTCGGCCAGAACCGGCTCGGCTGCGCGCACCTTGACCGACACCTCCCCGTCAGGGACAACCTCGTCCACGGAAATCGAGAACCGGCTTGACGGCGCGAGCGTGTAGTTCCTGACGATGTTGGCACCGGTACTCTCCATGAACGTCAAGGTGATCTCGTTGGCGGCATCACCGGGGTTCCCGATGAGCACCCACTCCTCGAAGCTCCCCCCGGTATAACCCTCGGCAAGGAACCAGGTGCGTGATAGCGACGGGGTGGCGATGGAACAGGTCCCCGCCCTCATGTCGTTCAGGTACTGGGACCGCTCCACCACCACCGGCTCGGTGCTCTCGATCATTGCTGACACATCGCTTGAGGGCAAGAACTCGTTCACGTGGATGGTGAACCGGGACCGGGCGCCCACCGTGTACTCTCTCTTCAGGCTGCCTGAGTCCGGTGTCATGAACGTGACGCCGACCTCGGCATCCACTTCACCGGGGTTCTGGATAAGGATGAACTCGTCGAAGCCGCCCGCGGTGCACCCCTCGGCCAGGTACCATCGCGTCTCCGGCCGGGTGACCCCGACCGACGCGTGTCCCGCCGCGCGACCGCGCCAGTACATCGACCTCTCCACCGCCACACTCCTGTCGGCATGGACGTGGACGCTCACCTCGAACGCCGGCAGTATCTCGTCGACGTTCACGGTATACCTGCTGTTCGGCGCAACGTTGATACGCCTCTCTATCGTCTCTCCTCCCGGGAGCATAAACGTGATGTCGACCGAGGCTTCCCCGGGGTTGGGGTTCTGTATCAGCACGTACTCCTCGAACTCCCCGCCGGCCCGGCTCGCGCCGGTGAACCCCTCGGCCAGGTACCAATCGGTCGAGAGGTCCGGGATGCTGCGGTTTACCCAGATGGGCACCGCCCACGGACGCACCGCGCAGTCGCCGTTATCCGGCCGGGCGTCCACCCTCGCGGTGTAGAGCCCGTCGTCCACAACCTCCCCGTCACCGTTCCTACCGTCCCAGGAGAACGACGCCTCCCCGAGGTCCCGGTGCGATGACCCGATCTCCCGCACCACCCCCTGAATCCCCCACATAGATTCCTCCACGGTGGAGGCAACCGGCAGCTCGTAGGTGATGTCCACCCGGTCGTTGGCGCCGTCACCGTTCGGGCTGAGCGCGTGCCCTCCCCCACCCGGGCCCCCGAGGTCCACGGTGCGGTTCTTCTCGACCGTAGCAGGCAGGAGGCCGCGGTTTGTCACAGCCGGATCGCTCCCCGGGGTGCCAAATGCGATGGTTGGGACCCTCTTCTCCGGATCGGGGTTGCCCCAGTCCGCGTACCGCGGAAGGGGAACCTTCAGGGGGTAGATGGCCGGCCGGTAGTACAGCGCGTCCCCGGAGCGTTCCGAGGTCAGCCCGGCCACCGCCTCCAGGAGGCCCAGGCTCGCCACCCCTCTCGGGTAGTAGCTCATGAGCTGAGCGTAACAGCCGTTGGTGGTCTCCACAAGGCCTGAGAAGTCGTGGGCGGGATCGTCGGCCTCCCCCAGGAAATCCTTTACCACCACCGTGGCCCGGGAGTTGGCGCCGATATCCAGGTTCTGGGTTCGGGTGGTGCCGTCACCCAGCATGTAGGTGACCCTGACGGTAGCGGTT